>JBDSSY010000145.1:0-5384 GCA_039928585.1 Gemmatimonadaceae bacterium
GCGCACGCCATGTCGGGTGACCGTGAGAAGTATCTGGCCGCGGGCTTCAACGACTACATCACGAAGCCGATCGTCGACGAGACGATCCTGCTCGCGGCCATCGAGCGCTGGCTCCTCACCACCAGAACCGGCAGCTTCTGACGGGACCTCGGCCCTGACGGCCCGGGTATCACGAGGAGACACCAGATCGGGCGGCCGCGTGCCGTCCCTCTCCTTCCCGACCTCAATCCATCATCGCATGCCCAAGCTCACGCCCGCCCTCCAGCGGCTCATTCTCGCCTTCACGACCGGATTGTTCCTGGCCTGCGCGGCCGGGGTCAGCGCCCAGCGCGCCACTCCCGTGTGATCGCTTGCGCCACCCTGCGCGCTGCTGAGAATCGGGTCAGGCCTCGCGTAGCGCGGCCATCGGTGTCTCGCGAAACACGTCCCGCCCGGTGAGCATGCCGATGCTCACGGCAATGCCGATCATGAGTACCGCGACGAGTGCCGCGGGTACGAGCGCCGGCACGAATGGCTGCTTGAAGACGAAGTGCATCAGCGCCCATGCGCCGCCGACGCTGAGCGCAACGCCGGCGAGGCTGCCCAGGGAGCCAAGCAACAGATACTCGGCGAGCATGATGCGTCCCACCTGTCGCCTGGTGGCACCCAGCACCTTCAGCAGCACGCCCTCACGCAGGCGCTCCCGTCGCGTGGCGCTCACGGCACTGAACAACACGGGAATGCCGAGGGCGAGACTGAGTGCGGCCATGAACCGGATGGCGGATGTCACCTTGCCCAGGACGTTCGCGACCGTCTGCTGAATGAGGGTGAGGTCGAGGCTCGCGACATTCGGGAAGCGCGTCACGACATCCCGCTGCAGCCGGGCGACGGCCCCATTGCCGCGCACGTCGGCGAGCACGACGAACTGCTTCGGCGCCTTGTCGAGCGCGCGCGTCTCGAAGACGACGAAGAAGTTCGGCTCGAAGCGAGTCCAGTTCACCTCGCGAAAGCTGGTCACACGCGTCGGAACGAGCACGCTCTGCACATCCCAGACGATGGTGTCACCCAGAGAGAGCCGAAGGTCGCGCGCGACTCCCTTGTCGACGGACACCTCGGGCATCGCGGGCGATGC
Source organism: Gemmatimonadaceae bacterium (assembly GCA_039928585.1). Taxonomy (GTDB): domain Bacteria; phylum Gemmatimonadota; class Gemmatimonadetes; order Gemmatimonadales; family Gemmatimonadaceae; genus AG11. The sequence goes on from JBDSSY010000145.1 coordinate 1,112, forward strand.
CGAGCCCCCAGTGTGGAATGTGCCCGCCGTCAGTTTCTCCGACGCGACGAGTGAGTCACGATACGTCGATCGAAATTCACGACGTACCACCCAGCCAGGTCGCCGCCCGCCGTTCGTGGTGTCGGTGAGCAGCCGTGCGGCCGGCACGCCGTTCACCGACGACACTTTCATTGGCACCATCGGTGTCCGCTGGACGACGGCATACCCACTGGCGCGGATGAGCGAATCGAGCGGCTCACCCTGATCGCCCTGTACATCGAAAAAGATCACGTTCGCGCGAGATGCGTCGAGCTTCACGTCCACGGTGCGCAGGAGGTTCTGCTGTACCTGGTAGATGGTCGACATGAGGAACACGCCGAAGCCGAGCGCGAGGACCACGGAGCGGGTCTGATTACCCGGACGGTAGAGCGACGCCACGCCCTGTCGGAGCACGAACGGCCAGCGCGGCCGCACGAGACGTCGGGCGCCGCTGCTCAGTGCTGCGGCGGTGAGATAGAGGAATCCGACGGCGCCCGCGATGCCGGCGGCGAACAGGAGTCCCTGTTGCACGGTCTCGGCGCGCGCGACACCCAGCGCGGCGATGCTGAGCACCATCGTGACAGACACCAGAATGTTGAGCGGATCCACCCGCGCGCCACGCAGCGCTGCGGCGTCCGACTCTCGTCGGAGCGTCTGGAGTGGCGACACGTTGCGGAGCGCGACGAGCGGGCGCATCGCGAACACGAGGGCGACCCACACTCCGACGAGCATGCCCGTGAGGATCGCCGCCGATTCCAGCGTGATGCCGACGTCGAGCGGCAGGAAGTCGGCGAGTACCGATGGCAGTGCGAGCTGGATGCCGACGCCGAGCAGGGCACCGACCGCCGCGCCGAGGAAGCCCATGGCGATGGCCTGCACGAGGTAGATGGCGAGCACCTGCCGACTCGTCGCACCGAGGCACCGCAGAATGGCGACGGTGTCGATCTTCCGCATCACGAAGGCGTTGACCCCGCTGGCCACGCCGATGCCGCCCAGCAGCAGCGCGACGAGTCCGATCACGCTGAGGAAATCGCGCAGCTGATCGATGGCCTGCGTGAGGTTGAACTCCGTTTCGGCGACGGTGCGCGAGCGCACCTGCGCCGCTTCGAGCCGCTCCTTGAAGCGGAAATTGAAAAGATGCGCCGGCAGCTTGGGTGTGAGTCGCAGCAGCACTTCGCGGTCGGACCGGCTGCCGAAGAGGAGCAGAGAGGTCTCGTCCGTGTACCGCGCCGGTATGTAGATGCGGGGACCGATGGCCGAGGACACGCCAACGTCGCCCGGCACGCTCGTGAGCGTGCCGATCACGATGAACCGCGCAAATCCGAGGGCCAGTGTGTCGCCGATCTTGCCGTTGACGGCCAGCAGGAGCGAGGGATCGACGAGGGCGTAGCGGCCGGACTGCAGTCGCGCCCACTCGTGTGCCGGCTCGGTGAGGATCGTGCCGTAAAAGGGGTATCCGGGCGTGACGGCGCGGATCTGGGCGAGCCGCGTTCCGCCGGTTCGTTCCAGCAGCGCCATCGAGGTGAAGGTCGTCACCTCGGTGAGCGCGACTCCTTCGGACGTGAGCGAGTCGAGAGCCGCGACGAGCGACTTGGGGAACGACTGGCGCGACGTGAGGGCGATGTCGCCGCCGAGGAGCGCGCGCGCCTGCTCGCGCACGCTGCGCTGCGTGTTGCTGGCGAAGGAATCAATCGCCACGAGCGCCGCAACGCCGAGCGAGATGGACGACATGTAGAGCAGGAGACGGCGGCGCGCCGTCCGGCTTTCCTTCCACGCGAGCGAGAGCAGTTGACCGATGCGCATCGTACGGTCAGCCAGCCAGCGAGGCGACGGCGGAGCGCGGCCGTTCTGTGGCGGCGTCGCTGACGACGAGTCCGTCGGCCAGCCGGATGATGCGCTGGGCGCGGCCGGCGAGGGCGAGGTCGTGCGTGACGAGCACGATGGTCGTGCCCGACTCCCGATTCAGCGTGAGCAGCAGCTCCACAATGCGCTCGCCGGTCTCGCTGTCCAGATTGCCGGTGGGCTCGTCGGCGAACAGAAGACGCGGCGCGTTGCTGAATGCGCGCGCGATGGCCACCCGCTGCTGCTCGCCACCCGAGAGCTGGTTCGGAAAGTGATCGACGCGGTCGCCCAGTCCCACTCTGTCGAGCAACTCGCGGGCGCGCGCCGGTGCGCCATCGTCGCCACGCAGCTCCAGCGGCACCTGCACGTTCTCGATTGCCGTGAGGGTGGGTATCAGCTGGAAGCTCTGGAAGACGAAGCCCACCTTCGCTCCGCGGAGTTGCGCCCTCTTATCTTCCGACAGTCGTCCGAGGTCGGTGTCGTCGAGCCAGACGCTGCCGCTCGAGGGCACATCGAGTCCGGCAAGAAGGCCGAGCAGGGTGGTCTTGCCGCTGCCGGATGGGCCGACGACGGCGACGAAGGCGCCGTCGGGAATCGTGAAGTTGACGTCGCGCAGCACTGCGAGCGTGTGATCGCCGCTGCGGTATTCCTTCCCCAACTGGCGAGCTTCGAGCATGAGACGTGTGAGAGGGATGGGTGCGCTGGCGCTCGGCAGCATGCTGCTGATGGCATGCGGCGCCGGCGACGACGTGACAACGGGGGACAGTATGCGCGCGTCGAGCAAGACGGCAGCGGCGTCGAAAAGTTCCTCGTCGGATTCCGTGATGCGCGTTGCCTCGAGCACGGTGGGGGTCCGGAAAACCGTGTTGTTCCTGGGGACGTCGCTCACGGCAGGACTGGGCCTTGAGCCGGACAGCGCATATCCGCAGCAGGTGCAGCGGCGGATCGATGCCGAGTCGCTTCCATTCCAGACGGTGAATGCGGGCGTGAGCGGAGAGACATCGGCCGGCCTGTTGCGCCGGCTCGAGTGGGTATTGCAGCGGCCGGCCGAAGTGATCGTGGTAGAGACGGGAGCGAATGACGGACTGCGTGGCCAGCCGGTTGCGTCGACGCGGGCGACGATCGGGCAGATCCTCGCCCGGATCCGGCGCGAGCGCCCAGCGGCGCGCGTCGCGCTGATCCAGATGGAGGCGCCGACGAATCTCGGTGTGTCCTATACGTCGGCCTTCCACGGGATGTTTCCGGCGCTCGCCCGCGAACATGACGCGACGCTGTTGCCGTTCCTGCTCGATGGCGTCGCGGGCCGGCCGGAGCTGAATCAGCCGGACGGCGTGCATCCCAACTACGTGGGGGAGCGTATCGTCACCGACAACGTGTGGCGGGCGCTCGAGCCGTTGCTGCGACGGTGACAGCGCGCGCCATTGCCCCTCGTGGCGGCCGCGGATAAATTCAAGGGCTGTCCCACTTTACGACATTTTTCTGTACGGAGCGCCCCATGGCAGTGCCGGCCACACAGATTCGCCGCGGAATGGTCATCGTCTTCGAGGGCGAGCCTGTGCGCGTCATCGAGTTTCGGCATCATACGCCCGGCAACCTCCGCGCGATGGTGCAGGCGAAGCTCAAGAGCCTGCGTACCGGGTCGAGCTTCGACCATCGTTTCCGCGCCGCCGACTCGATCGAGCCGGCCATGATGGAGACGCACGAGCTGGAGTACATGTACGACGCGGGCGGAACCTACCACTTCATGAACTCGTCGAACTACGACCAGATCGAGATGGAGGAGGAAGCGCTCGGCGACAACGCGCCATGGATGCAGCCCGGCATGAAGATCCAGGCCGAGTTCTACGACGGAAAGCCGATCGGTGTTCGGCTGCCGAACTCGATGACGCTGTTGATCGTCGAGACGAATCCCGTCATGAAGACAGCGACGAAGACGGCCTCGAGCAAGCCAGCGAAGCTGGAGAACGGCGTGATGGTGAACGTCCCGGAGTTCGTGGCCACGGGCGACAGGGTTCGCGTCAATCCGGGCACTGGCGAGTACATCGAGCGGGCGAAGTAGTACCGCACGAGACGCGGCGAGTAGCGCGGTTACGCCGGGCGGACGAGCCCGAGAGCAGTTGAAAAGGGTGGTTCTGCTGATTACAATCAAAGCTCTCCGCGGCTGTTGCCGGCGGCGGAGCCCGCGCTCGGCGGCGGGACCATGGTGGCTGTAGCTCAATTGGTTAGAGCACCGGTCTGTGGCACCGGGGGTTGCGGGTTCAATCCCCGTCAGCCACCCCTGTGGTCGTCAGGAAAACGGCGGGTCGGGCGCGGTGTCCGAAGCGTCGTCGGTTTAGGTCCGTAGCTCAATTGGTAGAGCACCGGTCTCCAAAACCGGCGGTTGGGGGTTCGATTCCCTCCGGGCCTGTGGGAG
>JBDSSY010000146.1:0-4638 GCA_039928585.1 Gemmatimonadaceae bacterium
AGCACGCTGGCCGCCTCCACACGCCCGCCGTGCGCGTCGACGAGATGGCGCACGATCGCGAGGCCGAGTCCCGTTCCTCCCTGCTCGCGAGAGCGACCCGAGTCCACGCGATAGAACCGCTCGAAGATGCGCGGTACGTGCTCGGGCGCGATGCCGACACCCGTATCGCGCACGTCCACCCAGACGCCCGCGTCGCCGAGGCGCGTCCGGAGGGTCACGGCGCCGTCGTGCGTGTAGCGCACGGCGTTTTCCACGAGATTGCTCACTACCTGGCGGAACGCCGTGGGATCGGCGTGCACCACGGCGGCGCCTGGCGGCACGTCGGCCACGAGGCGCAGCCCCTTCGCATCGGCGGTCGCGCGCACGGCCGCGAATACGTCCCGCACGCTGGCCGCCACGTCCACGTTGCCGACGTTGGGTCGCCATCCGCCGCTCTCGATGCGCGAAAGATCGAGCAGGTCGTCCACGATGCGCTGCATGCGCCACGCATTGTCCCGAATGGTCTCGACGAACCGGCGACGCTGATCGCTCGGGATGTTCTCGTCGAGTAATGTCTCGGCGAACCCACTCACCGCGGTGAGCGGCGTCTTCAGCTCGTGACTGACGTTGGCCACGAAGTCGCGGCGGATGGTCTCGAGCCTCCGCAGCACGGTGAGGTCGAGCACCGTCACCACGGCCCCCGTCTGTGACAACGGTCGCGATGCAACAGCCACCGTTCGATCGTGGAGGGCGATTTCCTCGGGTGGCGTGGTGCGTCCCGACATCGCGTACTCCACGGCGGCTCGCAGGGCGGGGTCGCGCGGCAGAAGTTCGCGCGGAAAGGGCAGGGGTGCGGAGGCGTTGAGGAGCATGCGCGCGCGCTGATTGATACGCACGACCATGCCGCGCTCGTCGATCGCCAGCACTCCCTCCTCGAGTGACTCGAGCACCGCGGTCATGAGCTGATCGTCGGACTCGAGTGCTTCGAGACGGGTCGCGAGCTGTTCCGTCATGCGGTGGACCGCCGTCGCCAGGTCGCCCACCTCACCGGGTGCGGAAAGCGCAGGGCGGCGGCTCAGGTCACCGCTGGCGATGGCTCGTGCGACATCGCGAAGCTCGACGACCGGCTGCGAGATGCTGCGCGCGAAGATCGTCGAGAGCACCAGCACACCGATCAGCGCCACGAGGCCGCTCATGAGGACGTCGCGTTGGGCGCCACGCACCACCGACTCGAGCGGCGAGGTCGCGATCGAGACGCGCACCACGCCCACGGGATGCCGCACCGCGACGTACAACTCCTCGACGCCGGACGGGCTGCCACGCCCACGCGCCATCCCGAGTCCGGTTGCGCGCGCCGCGATGACCTCCGCGCGTGCAGACTGCACGTCGAGTCGTTCGCGCGCCTCAGCGCCGAACTCCGAATCGCCAACCACGGTGCCGCTCGTATCGATGAGCGTCACCCCGTAGCCGAGCGCGGTCCCCGCCGCGGCGGCGAGCGAGTCGGCATTCACCTCGCGCGTCCAGCCAAGGCCGACGACGCGCGCCGCACGACCCAACTCATCGAACTTCTCGGCAACCAGGCGCTCCTGCAGGCGTCCCCCAGCGATGAGGACGACGGCGAAGACGAGGGTCGTGACGACGATGAGCGAGCCGAGGACGAGTCGGCGAGCGAGCGTCACGTGACGCGTGACTGCGGCGCGCGAAGGCGGTAGCCGAAGCCGCGCACCGTCTCGACGAGATCGCCGGCGATCCCGAGCTTGGCGCGCAGACGCTGGACGTGCATGTCGACTGTACGGGTCTGAATGTCGGGAGCAGCATCCCACACCGTCTGCAGCAGATGCGCGCGCGCCTGCACGCGACCGCGTCGTTCGGCGAGTGTGAGCAGCAGCTTGAACTCGGTGGGAGTCAGCTCCACGGGCAGGCCACTCACGCGCACGACATGGGCTGCCGTATCGATCTCGAGCGGGCCGACGACGAGCTTGTCCGTCGCGTTCGTTACGCCAGCACCAACGCGACGAAGAATCGCCGCGACGCGCAGCACCAACTCCGGCGGACTGAACGGCTTGGTCAGGTAGTCGTCCGCGCCGAGCGACAGTCCGCGGATGCGATCCTGCTCTTCCCGCCGCGCGGTGAGCATGAGGACAGCGATGTCGCGCGTTCCCTCGCCGGCTCGAAGCTGTTCCAGCACGTCGTACCCGGAGAGCCCCGGCAGCATGAGGTCGAGCACGACCAGCGCGGGGCGCTCGCGCCGCGCGGCGTCGAGCGCGTCGGAACCGGAGGCAGCGGTGGACACGCGGTAGCCGCTCTTGGCCAGGTGGTAGGCCACCAACGCGACAATGTCCGCCTCGTCGTCCACCACGAGGACCCGCTCGCCGCTGGCCGGCACCGGTCCGCTCATGACCTCGCCCCCTGCACGCTGCGCGCGATCTTCGCCACGATCATCTCGATCGCGACCGGATTGTGTCCGCCGCGCGGCACGATCACGTCCGCGTACCGTTTGCTCGGCTCCACGAATTCGAGGTGCATGGGCTGCACCGTCGCCAGGTACTGCTCGACGATCTCGGCCAGCGGGCGGCCACGCTTCGCCATGTCGCGCCGAATGCGTCGGATGAGCCGGACGTCGGCGTCGGCATCGACGAACACCTTGATGTCGCAGAGATCACGCACCCGGACGTCGGTGAAGAGGAGGATGCCATCGATGACGACGACATCGGCGGGCGGGATGCGTACGCAGGTCTCGGCGCGCGCGTGCACGACGAAGTCGTACACCGGCTTGTCGATCGCCTCGCCACTCGCCAGTGCACCGAGGTGTCGGACGAGGTGCTCCCAGTCGAAGGCATTCGGATGATCCCAGTTGACAAGCTTGCGATCTTCGAGCGGGAGATGCCCATGGTCGAGGTAGTACGCATCCATGTCGATGAAGGCGACCGAAACGTCGCCCAGTGCTGCGGCGACGTTTCGCGCCACTGTACTCTTGCCCGATCCGGATCCGCCGGCGATTCCAATGATCAGCGGCGTCATGCGCGAGGGCCGATTGGCCGTCGATCGCGACAGCAAGAAAAATGACGGTCGCCGCGAGCGGACTGTAGTGGGATCGCTGTCACGGTCCTGTATCGGGCGGGTGCACTCGAGCGAGGGGCGTTTGCCTGCTCAAGTGTGACCGGCGCGTGCCGAGGCGTCAACCGCGGAGCCGCTCGCCCGGCCCGCGGTGGCCCGCTAGGTTTTTCCCATGCGGAACCGAAATCATCACATCATGCCGGTCATCCTCTCGCTCGCCGCCGGGTGCGCCTCCGGTGGCGCGGGAGGAGCTGGCTCGAGCGGCGACGCGTTCGATCTCGTCGTTGCGGGCACCACGGACGTACACGGCCGTCTGCGCGGGTGGAATTACGAGACCAACGCGCCCGATGCGTCGCGCGGACTCTCGCGAGCGGCGACGATCGTCGACTCCCTCCGGCGCGCGGCGCCCGGCCGCGTGATTCTCCTCGACGCGGGTGACCTGCTGCAGGGCAACGCCCTCACGTATGTCGCGGGGAAGGTCGCGTCCGCCGATGCGCCGCACCCTGTAGTGAGCGCGATGAATGCGATGAAGTACGACGGCGTGGCGATCGGTAACCACGAATTCAATTACGGATTGCCGCTGCTGCAGCGCGCCATCAGCCAGTCGCGGTTTCCGTTCATGGCGGCCAATGCGCTTCGTCCCGACGGCCAGCCCGCTTTTGCCGCGTGGACGATGGTGCAGCGCGGCGAGGCCCGCATTGGCATCGTCGGCGCCACTACACCGGGCGCGATGGTCTGGGACCGGGACAACCTGACTGGCCGCATCGTGGTGAAGGACGTCATTCCGGAGGTGAAGGCGGCCGTTGCCGATGTGCGCGCTGCCGGGGCGACGATCGTGCTCGTGACTATCCACTCCGGTCTCGATGGGCCGTCCAGCTACGACACCGTCTCCACGGGGGTGCCGAGCGAGAACGTCACCGCACGGGTCGCGCACGAGGTACCGGGAGTGGACCTGATCCTCTACGGGCACTCACATCGCGAAGTAGCCGACACGACGATCAACGGCGTGCTGCTCATGCAGCCGAGGAACTGGGCAGGCAGCGTCGCCGTCGCCCATCTGGAACTGGTGCGCGGCGCAACCGGTTGGCGCGTGGCGAGCAAGCGCTCGACGGTCGTGCAGGCCGCCGGGCACGCCGAGGATCCCATCGTGCTCGCCGCCACGGACGCGGCGCATCGTGCCACGATCGCCTGGGTCACCGCGCCGATCGGGCGCACGCCGGTCGCCTGGCGCGCCGATTCGTCCCGGGTCGTGGATACGCCACTCATCGACTTCATTCTCGAGACGCAGCGGAAGGCGGCGGGCGCCGATCTCGCGTCCACGGCCGCGTTCTCGCTCGACGCGTCCCTCGACTCGGGCACCATCACCGCCGCGCGCATGCAGGCCCTGTATCCGTACGACAACACGCTGCGCGCCGTGCGCATCAGCGGAGGCCAGCTCAAGGCATACCTCGAGTACAGCGCGCGCTACTACCGACTCGCACCCGACGGCACCGTCGGCGTGGACCCCGACGTCCCGGGCTACAACTTCGATATCGTCGCCGGCGCGGAGTACACGCTGGACGTGTCGCGTCCGATCGGGCAGCGCGTGACCCGGCTCGACTT
>JBDSSY010000147.1:0-4698 GCA_039928585.1 Gemmatimonadaceae bacterium
GCTGCGATGTCCGAGTTGACGATGTTCCGCGACTCGGTGCTCGCCCGCCCGATGCCTCGGTTGGGCTACCGCCAGTATCCCCGCTTGCGCGAGGAGGTGCAGACGGTGACAGGGATGATCGCGCGTCCCATGCTGCCACCCACCGCGGGCGAACTGCTGCGCGCGAACGAGTTGCAGGTGGAGGTGGGTCAGGCGCAGCAGCGGCTCGACATGCTGATCAACGGCCGTATCGCCACCATCAACCGGATGCTCGCGGGAACGCCGCACGTGCTCACGCCACTGGCTGCACGCGCACTCATTCCCTGACGCAGTTCCAGCGCGGTCGAGATGCGCGTCCACGTCGGACAGTTACGCCGCACCATCCGGTCCTGTTCTTGCCGCGAGTGCGTTCCCGATGGTCGATGAGCTCGGCCAGCATTGCGACGATCCCATCACGCCACGAGGAGGATGTTACATGATGCTCCAATCATTGCTGCTCCAGGTCGTCACCGATCCGGTCACCACCACGCCCGTTACCACCAGCACGGTGAGCGTTGCTGACTCCATCAAGACGTCCCTCACCGGAGCGTTCGCGATGATGTTCAGCGCCATACCGCGCGTGCTGGGCTTCATCATCATCCTGCTGGTCGGCTGGCTGCTCGCGTCCATCGTGGGCAAGGCGGTGCTGGCGATCCTCCACGCCGTGAAGTTCAACGAAATCGCCGAGCGAATCGGCGTTGCGGCGTTCGTGCGCAAGATGGGGGATGCGGATCCCTCGGCGCTTGTCGCGGGAATGGTCAAGTGGCTCATCCGCATCGTCGTGCTGCTCGTCGCGTTCGACGCGCTCGGTCTCACCGGCGTGTCAGAGCTGCTCCGTCAGCTGCTGCTGTGGATCCCGAACCTCATCGTCGCCATCGTGATCCTCGTGCTCGCCGGCATCGGCGCGCGCGCTCTCGGCAACGTGGTCCGGGGTGCCTCGGACGAAGCTGGATTCGACAATCCCGAGACGCTGGCGAACGTGGCACGCACCGCCGTCTGGGTGCTGGCGATCATCGTCGCGGTGAACCAGGTAGGCATCGCCCCGAACCTCATCAACATCCTGGTGACGGGCGCCGTGGGTGCACTGTCCATCGCCGCCGGACTGGCGTTCGGCCTGGGCGGACGCGAGCTGGCCGGGAGCGTACTGGAGAACTGGTATGGCAAGGCCCGCTCGGGCAAGCCTAAGATCGAGCGCGCGGCAGACGCCGCCGGACGGATGCCACCGCCGATCTGACCGCGGCGCGACCTCCGCGGTCCGCGCGCGTCCTGTTGTCGAGCGCCGATACGATGTGAGCGGTGGCGTACTCCGGTACGCCACCGCTCACGTCGTTCACGGAGCGCGCGCAGTGGAGTGGATGGCTCCGCGATCGAGTCCCCAAAGTGCCACGGAGTCGGAGACCGTCCCGGTTACCGAGCGATCTCGGACGCCGTGCGAAGCGCGAGCGCGGTAAAGGTGAGCGTGCCGTTGGCGCAGCCGGCGGACACGCAGGTCGGCGCGCCCACAACGAACAGGTTCTCGTGGTCGTGTGCGCGGCCCCACTTGTCGACGACCGACGTCGCCGGATCGTCGCCCATGCGGCACCCGCCGACGGGATGATCCTGCCAGCCTCGAGCATCGTCTTCTTCCCGCTGGATCACCGTCCCGCCGCCCGCGCTCGCCATCGATTGAAACAACGCCTGGATGGTACCGACGGAGTGCTCGCGTAAAGCCGCCGACTCCGGTGCATCGCGGAACGCCAGCCTGGGCAGCGGGTCTCCCCACGCGTTCTTGCGTGCGGAGTCGAGCGTGAGCTCGCTCGAGCGGTCCGGGATCACATCGTAGTACGCACGCACGCGGGCCACGCCGGTGCGTGTCCGCTCGCGCCAGTCACGCATGACTTCGTCGCCCAGCATCAGTGCACCATCATCACCCTTGAGCCGCGGACCGCGATCGAATGTCGACTCCCAGACGCGAAGGTCGTGACGCAGATATTCCTTGCCGACCGGGCTGCGCATGAACTGTTTCGTCAATAGCGAATGCTGGCCGTTGATGCCGGGGAAGAGCCTGATCGGCAGCGAGATGAAGGCCTGCTGGTTGCGATGGCCCGCGAGATACTTGCCGACGTTGCCCGATCGGTTGCCGAGTCCGCCCGGCGCGCGCGAGCTGGCCGAGAGAAGGAGCAGGTGCGAGCTCCACACGTATCCCGCTGCGACGACGAACGTTTTCGCGCGGAACTCGACGGGAGTGCCGGCTCCCTTGGCATTGCGCTGCACCGCATGCGCGCTCACGATGCGCGTGGAGCCGTCGTGCAGCTCGAGCTTCCGCACGAGCGTGCGCGGGTAGAGCGTGACACGATTCCTCGCGCGCAGCCGGCTCCAGGTGAAGTCGGGCGAGTATTTCGCACCGATGGGACAGATGGGTGAGCAGGTGTCGTTGCGGCAGCACTCCGCTCTACCCGAATACGGCCGGGAGTTCTTGGCCACCGGCTGACTCCACATCGTGATCCCCGCCTTCGCCGTCCACTCCTTCAGGAGGCCGAGGTTGTACGTCAACGGCATCGGGGCCATGGGGAACGGTTTCGCTCGCGGGTCCATCGCGGCGGGACCCTGTTCGCCCGCCACGCCCATCAGCTCTTCGGCTTCCTGATAGAACGGGTCGAGTTCGTCGTACGTGATAGGCCAGTCGGTGCCGACGCCGAACATCGACCGCGTGCGGAAATCTTCGGGGCTGAAGCGTGGTGTCACGCCGCCCCAGTGCATGGCGAGCCCGCCCACCTGCATGGATCGCGATTGGAGGGGACCATCCATCTCGTAGCCGTCCAGATGATCGTTCGGCCACGGGCTTTCGCCATACTCCATGAATCGCTCGCGAAGCGCGTACCGCTGGCCGAGTGGGGGAGCCTCGTCACCCGCCTCGACCACGACGATCCGGCCCCTCGTCGTGCGCGCGAGCCGGTCGGCCACCATGGCCGCGCTGATACCGGAGCCGATGATGCACACATCGCTCTCGACCACCGTGCGCTTCACGAACGCGCTCATGTGCGCACCTGGGCGAGGGGCAGCGGGCGGCGCGCGGAGGTCGCGAGTGGTCGGCAGTTCTCCTTGTCGATCTTCACCTGATAGCACCGGTTCGTCGCGTCGGGCGTGTCGTACCAGTGAGACAGCAGTGCGAGCGCGACGTGTGGCGCACGTCCCACCGCACCGATGCGATCCGCCTTGAGCGCCGTCAGCTCTCGGCGCACGATCTCTCGACGCCGCTCGAGGGGCAGCGCGGCGAACGATCGTGCCCCATCTGCGCGCGCCGTTCGGTCGAGCGCGTCGAGCTGCGCCGCCCATTTCGTGGCTGGTGTCGGCCCCGTTGTGCCGAGCGCCGAGGTACCATAGCCATGCACCAGCTCGACATTCTCGCGATAGCCGGCGATCCAGCGCTGGAAGGCGCTCACCGCGGCGATCGTACCGGCGCGCCCGAGCTCTGACGGCAATACTGCTTCGCCAAGCGCCTGGAGCGTGCGTGGGCTGGCGGCGATGTCGTCGACGGCAGCGGCGTGCGCGTGCCGAATGAGGACGGCGGCGGGCATGGCGGCAGCGAGTGCGCCGAGGAAGGCGCGGCGGGAGAGGGGCATAAAAAGGGGAGTAGGTGAGTAAGTGAGTAGGTGGGTAGGTCAGGATACTCGCCGCGCTACCAGACGCCGCGTTCTCCGAAGGTGGTCATGGACTTCGCCAGACGCTGGGCGGCGTGGCGCCAGTTGGCCTTCACCGCGCGCCGTGCGCCCTGCGTGTCACCCGTCGCGATGGCGTCGATGATCGCCTCGTGCTCCTGCGTCGACGTGATGATATCGTCGGTCAGCGCGGCGTAATAGAGATAGATGCAGCGGTCGGCATGCGGCTTCGCGGACCGGAAGAAGCTCAGCAGGCGCCGGCCCGCTCCGGCCGTCACGAAAGCCCGATGGAAGTCACCATCGGCTCGAATCGTGTCAGCCGGATTGGGCGTCCTCCGGGTTGCCGTCACCCTCATCGCCGCGTTGAGCAATCGGAGCTCGGCCGCGAGCGCCGAGCGCTTCGTTTTCGCGAAGGTGGCCGCGCGCTGCGCGGAGAGGGCCTCGACCTCGCCGACGATGCTGAAGACGTCTGCGGCATCGTCGCGCGTCGGCGCCACGACAGACAACCGCGACTGGCGGCCCTCGCTGGACGACTCGAGATAACCTTCCTGGGCCAGGAGATAGAGCGCGGTGCGTAGCGGTGTGCGGCTCATCTCGAGCCGCTCGGACAGCTCCGTTTCGATGAGGCGAGCTCCGGGACCGAGCTTTCCCTGGACGATCAAGTCGCGCAGCCGCTCGTACGCTTCGGCCACGAACTCGCGCCGAGGTCGTGCCGCGACAGCGCCCTTCATCGGCTCGCCCGCTGCATGCGAAGTCGCACCGTCATCATCGACGAGCTCCCGGTAACGATCGTGGCAGTCGCGCCCGCACATCGCTCTTGCGCAGCGAAAGCATTAATTGCATCTAATATTGAGAACAATTCGCGGAACTATTTCTCAACGTATCGAACGCCCGGCCCGTACGCCAGATCGTCGTCCCCCCCCCGCTCCGCCTTCCCATCCTGCCGTGAGAGCCGACATGCCGCAACCGCCCCGACTCCTGATGGTGCTGTCCCTGCTGGGACTCGCACCAGCCACCGTTCACGCACAGCAGGCGCCCGGGC
>JBDSSY010000148.1:0-9433 GCA_039928585.1 Gemmatimonadaceae bacterium
CGCAACGCGCGGCCCACGTCGTCGGCGGACCGGATGCCACCTCCGATCGTGAGCGGCACGAACAGGCGCTCCGCCGTGCGACGCGCCACGTCCAGCAGCGTATCGCGCGCGTCGGCACTGGCCGAGATGTCGAGAAACACGATCTCGTCGGCGCCTTCACGCTCGTAGCGCGCGGCGAGCTCCACCGGATCCCCGATGTCGCGAAGGTTCACGAACTGCGTGCCTTTCACCACCCGATCGCCTTGCACGTCGAGGCAGACCACGACACGCCGCGTCAACATCTAGCCCGGCTCCTCGATCCGGAGTGCGACGCCACCCTTCGTGCTGAACACCGCGCCGGAGTCGACGAATGCATCGCGAACTGCGAGGCCGAGCGCCTTGAACGCCGCTTCGACGACATGGTGCCGGTCGCGACCGCGGAGCACCCGGAGATGCAGCGTCGCGCGCGCATGATCGCTGAACGATCGCATCCAGTGATCGTAGAGCGAACTGGGAAGCGGGCCGCAATAGAAGGGACGGCCGCCGAGGTCGAGCGCGCAATGAACGAGTGCTTCGTCCATGGGTATCGTCCGGTCTCCGTAGCGCGCGGCGGTTGGCGGGAGCATCGCCGCGACCGCTGCACCGACACAGATCGCCACGTCCTCGATGAGGTGATGCGGGAGGTCACCCGTCGCCTGAATGGACAGGTCCAGGCCACTGTAGCGCGCGAACGTGACAAGCATGTGATCGAGAAAGCGCTCGCCCGTCGCGACGGTCGCCAGGCCTGTGCCGGGCACGACTTCGCAGCGGATGGTGGTCTCCTTCGTTTCCCGGACGACGACGGTCATTTCTGATTTCCGGCACAAGTGAATGTCATTCGTGGAATTCGCCAGCGAGAGCGGCCGGGTCGAGCGCCCCGGTGTACAGCGCCATTCCGATCACCACGCCGGCAAGGCCACGATGCTCGAGCGCGCGCATGTCCTGCATCGACGCGACACCGCCGGAGGCATAGACGGGAAAGTTCGATGACTCCGCGACATCCTCCATCAGCGGCAGATCGGTGCCCTGCATCTGTCCCTCGCGATGCACGGCGGTGACCAGCAAGCCCCCGAGGGGGAGTGCGTTCAACTCCTCGACCGCGTCGAGGATGTCCAGCGGCAGGGTACGCACCCAGCCGCGCGTCGTGATGCGACGTTCGCGCACGTCGCACGCGACGACGATCTCGCCCGGATGCCGCGCGGCGATGCCGGCGAGCCATTCCATCTCCTCGATCGCGCGCGTCCCGACGATCACGTTTGTGGCGCCGGCGTCGAGCAGCTCCTCCACCAGATCGCCCGAGCGAATGCCACCACCGACCTGCACGGGAATGTCGACGTCATCGAGAATGGCGCGTACGACGAACAGGTTCGAGCCTCGGCCCGTGGCCGCATCCAGATCGACCACATGCAGGCGGCTGAAGCCGAAATGCTCCCAGGACCGTGCGACTTCGACCGGGTTGTCGAGGCGGATGCGCTCCTCCTTGTACGACCCGCCGACCAGCTGCACGCATGCCCCATCGCGAAGGTCCACCGCAGGAATGGCGATCATCGTCCCTCGATCGATCGAGCGTCATCGAGCAGCGCGTGAAGGAACCGCACGCCCTGCGTGGAGCTCTTCTCCGGGTGAAACTGCACTCCCACCGCCTGTCCCGTCCGCACGGCCGCAGGGAAGCGGTCGCCCTCGTGCACCGTCCAGGCGGTGACGACGGACGTGCTCACCGGACGGCAGACGAAGCTGTTTGCGTAATAGACCATGGGCAACGGCGCCGCGACGAACAGTGAATCCCCCGGAACCATCTCCAGGGCGTTCCAGCCGATCTGGGGGACGCGCATCGCGCGCAGGCGGGTCACGCGCCCCGGAATTACACCGAGTCCCTCGCCCTCGCCTTCGTCGCTTCCATCGAACAGCAGCTGCATGCCGAGACAGATGCCGATGGTCGGCAAGCCGCCCATGATGGCAGCCCGCATCGCATCGCGTCCAGGCGCGAGGCGCTCGGCGGCGGCACCGAAGGCGCCGACGCCAGGCAGCACGAGCACGCTGGTGCCGTCTTGCACTGCACGTGTCGGGTCGGTCTCGATACGCACGACGACGTCCGCACTCTCGAGCGCCTTCGACAGTGAATGCAGGTTACCCGCGCCGTAGTCGAAGATCGTGACGTTCACGACACCTCCGCGAGAACATCGAGGACTCGCTGCATGGTCTCCCACGGACCGACGCCGATGCGCAGTGCTTCCCCATTCGATCCCGCCAGCGCCTCGAGATCGCGCGGAAGACCCGCGAACGCCCGCACGAGCACGCCGCAGTCGCGCATTCGCCGCGCGAGCAACACTGCGCGCGCCGTCGGCACGAACAGAAAGTTCGCCGCCGACGGCAGAGGGACGAACTTCATGGCGCGCAGCCCCTCCACCAGACGCTCGCGATTCTCCACTGCGAGCGCGACGTGTACACGCATCCAGCCCAGCGCGTCGTCCGACTCGCCCAGCGATGCGAGCGCCGCCCGTTCCGCGAGCGCGTTCACCTTGTACGGCCCGCGCGCGCGTTCGATCATGCCCACAAGTTCCGCGCTCCCCACGCCGTAGCCCACGCGAAGCCCGGCGAGCCCGAACGCCTTGGAAAAGGTGCGCGTCACGATGAGGCGGTCGAATCGTGTCACGAGGTCAACGAACGTCTCCGGCGCGAATTCGGCATATGCCTCGTCGAGCAGCACGATGCCGCGCGCGTGCTGCGCCACATACTCCACGACGTCACGCGAGATCGCTGTTGCGGTCGGATTGTTCGGCGCGCAGAGGTAGGTGATCTTCGCGTCGAGCCGCACGAGGCGCTCGGCGTCCACGTCGTATCCCGGGAGGAGCGGAATCGACTCGACCACCAGCCCGTTCAGTCGCGCAAAGGTGGAGATCATCGAAAATGTGGGTGCCGAAAATGCCACCCGATCACCGGGCGCGCCGAACGCGCGCATCGTGGAGTCGATCACGTCGTCCGATCCACAGCCGGTGACGACGCCGACGTCCGCGATCTGCGCGAGTCCCACGTACCGGAGCACGGCGTCGCGGAGCGGCGCGGAGTACAGCGAGGGGTAGCGCGCCACAGAGGTCGTGGGTGCCTCGGCCAGCGCGCGCCGCGCCGCGGGGGACGTGCCCCAGAGGTTCGTATTGTCGCTTACATCCACAGCGCACGAGGCCGCGTCCGGTGCATACAGCGGAAGCGTGCGGACCTCGGCGCGGGCGAGCGATCGACTGCTCGTCGTCTCGCCGCTCATGGTCGCGCTCCATCGCGCCACGCGCGCGCGGCCATAGCGTGGCCCGCGAGTCCCTCGGCATCGGCAAAGACGCCGACGTCGACTGCGAGTCGAGCCGCCGCCTCCGGAGTAATCCGCTGGTAGGTGGTCCAGCGAACGAAGTCGAGTGACGACAGGCCGGAGTACGACCGCGCGAGGCCACCCGTGGGCAGCACATGGTTCGCGCCCGTCATGTAGTCACCGAACGCGACGGAGGCACTCGCCCCGACGAACACGGTGCCGGCGTTTCGGAGTCGTGCGAGTACCGCGTCCGGCTCGGCCACGACGAGCAGCAGATGCTCCGCTGCGTAGTCGTTCGCAAACGTGATCGCATCAGCGAGGGACTGAGCCCACAATACCGCCCCCTGTCCCGCGAGGGCGGCGGCGCAGATCGCCGCTCGTGGCTGAGCGGGCAGCAGCGCTGCCAGCGCAGCGCAGATGGCTTCCGCGCCGCGTTCGCTGGTCGTCACGGCGACCACGGCGGCAAGCGGATCGTGCTCGGCCTGCGCCAGCAGCTCGCGCGCGATCAGCGCGGGATCGGCTGCATCGTCGGCCACCACGAGCAACTCACTGGGCCCCGCCGGTGAATCGATCGCGACGGCACGTGACACCTGCAACTTCGCTTCGGCGACGTAGGCGTTGCCCGGCCCGACGATGCGATCGACGCACGGGACGCTCGCGGTGCCATAGGCCATGGCGGCGATGGCGCCGGCCCCCCCAAGCGCGAACACGCGACTCGCTCCGGCGAGTGCTGCTGCGGCGAGGACCACGTCCGACGGCCGGCCGGTCTCGCGTCCGGGCGGAGAGCACACCACGATCTCTTCGACTCCGGCGACGCGCGCAGGCACGACGCCCATCAGGACACTGCTGGGATACGCGGCCCTCCCGCCAGGGGCGTACACCCCGACGCGTCGGAGGGGATCGGGGCGACGTCCGACGACGATGCCGGGCTCGCTCTCCGTCTCCTGCGCGCGTGGCATGAAGGCCAGGTGCACGCGCTCGATGTTCGCGGTCGCGCGCTCCATCGCACGGCGCAAGTCGGGCTCGAGTGCCGCAAGTGCACGAGTCCACCTGTTGCGTGGCACTTCGATCTCGCCCAGTGTGACGCCGTCGAATTCGACGGCCAACTCGCGCAGTGCGGCATCCCCCTCGCGTCGAACGCGGTCCACGATGCGGGCAGTCCGCTCGCCGACCTCACGCTCCGTGGACGCGGTCCGCTCGAACAGACCACGCCGGTCCTCCGGCGCGAGTGCGGCGAGCGGTCCATGCCATCGCAGGGCGACGGGCGCGTCTGCTGAGACGGCGCTCATGCCATCAGCCTCTCGATGCGCGTGACGAGAATCCCCTCGGCGCCAAGTGCCTTGAGGTCGGCAATGGTACGGTAGATGGTGGCGGCGTTCACGACGGCGTGCACCGCGACGAAGGCCCCGCCATTCATGATGTCGATGATCGTTGGACCGTTGAGGCCCGGAACCACTCGCTTGACGTCGTCGAGACGCGCGCGGGGCACATTGGCCATCACGTAACGCTTCCCACGCGCGGCGATGACGCTGCCAAGGGCCGCGACGAGCTCATCGAGTGATCGCGCTCGTCCGGCGTCGGAACGGACGGCGGGCGATGCAATCAGGCGGGTGGATGACTCCAGCACCGTCGCGACCTCGTGCAGGCCGTTGACGCGAAGCGTAGAGCCGGTGGAGACCAGGTCCACGATGACGTCGGCGATCCCGATGTGTGGTGCGATTTCCGCCGCACCGGAGACCGGAACGACCACGACGCGTTGCCCGCGAGCGAGGAAGAACTGCTCGGTGATGCGTGGAAAGACCGTGGCCACGCGGGCCCCGTCGCTTATGTCGTCGAGAGTCAGCACGCCGCTTTCGTCGCGCGCCGCGACGGCGAGCCGACAGCGGCCGAACTGCAGGTCGGCGAGCTCGTCGAGCGCTCGCCCCGACTCGCGAACGAGGTCGAAGCCGGTCACGCCGGCGTCGGCGGCGCCGTCGGCGACGAACTCGGGAATATCCTGAGCGCGCACGAAGAGCGCCTGGAATTCCCCGCCGAGCGAGGCGGTGAGGGCGCGCGGGCCAGCGGCGCGGATCTCGAGGCCCGCGTCCGTGAAGAGTTCACGGGCCTCTTCGGCGAGCCGGCCTTTATTGGGGAGGGCGATGCGAAGCATGTCGTTGGCCGGAGCGGCCGTGAAGTGGTATGGGGGAAGTGCCAACGCCGATTGATCGACAACAAAAAAGCCCGTCCGAGGGGACGGGCCGGGCCGACGATCGCGCGAACAGCGGCGGTGTTGCTCCGCTACCCTTGCACGTGCGTGTCGCCCCGGCCGATTCGGCCGTGGTGATGGAGCACGTGATGGTGGTGGGTGCGGGCGGTCGTCATGTGGTTGAACGTAATGGATGTCCCGGGGTTGGGTCAACGTTGCGGCGCGTTGCGTGCAAGGATGCGGAGGAGCGGAGGAACCGCCGAGCACGGCGGAGCCTCGATTGCGCGCGGAGCTGCTTGTGAATAAATTCACAATACCCGACGGGGCCCCGCCGGGCATACTCAACGATCAAAGTTTGTGGAGGCTTTTCAGAATGCGTTTCTACGGTATCACTCTCCTGGCCGGCGCGGCTGTCCTCGGCGCCTGCGGCGGCGAGACCAAGTCGGCGACGGATTCCGCCGCTATGAATGCGGCTGCAACGACTACCGTCGCCCCTGCGGCGACGCCCGCCATGGGCTCCACGCCGGCAGCCGGCGCGATGACGGCGGCTCCGGCCACCGGCACCACGCATGAAGTCAAGATGATCGGCGATGCAACGGGCTACAAGTTCGTCCCCGCTGCCATCACCGTGAAGTCCGGTGATGCGATCAAGTACGTGATGGTCTCCGGCGGCCCACACAATGTGGCCTTCCAGACGGTCGCCGACGCGGCCGTCAAGGCGCAGCTCGACGCGAACATGCCCGGCCAGAAGATGGGCGAAGCGTCCGGCCCCATGGTCATGCAGCCCAACGAGGCGTACACGGTATCGTTCGCCAAGATTCCCGCCGGCACGTACGAGGTGGTCTGCGTTCCGCATCTAGCGATGAACATGAAGATGGCGGTCACGGTCCAGTAGTTCGGACGGTCGTCTTCCAGCTCGACCAGGCGGGGTGGATGCCACACGGCATCCACCCCGTCGTTCGTCCAGGGAGAGCACGATCGCGTGACGCTGGCCCACCACGTGCGCTAGCGGGAGCGGCCGCACCTGGTCAGATCACTACCACTCGTCACGCTCCGCAGGCACCACTGGTACTTCAGGCATCATGAGCCCGCGACGTCGCACCACCCGCAAGCGCGCCAGTCCGCCCTCTCCGTCGCGCGCGGCGTGGATGACCGCCCGCGCCCGGAATGCGCTGCGCCGGCCCGTTTTCATCGGCGCGGTCAGCGTCGTCACCTTCATCGCGTCGTTGGTCGCACTCATCGTGGTGCCGCAGCAGGCGAAGCGTGAAGCGAATGCCATTCGCCCAGCGGCGGAGGCTCGCCCGGACACCGTGCCCACGAAAAACTCGTTGATCGCCGCGGAACGCCAGGTGACCGCCGCCGAGGCGGCGATTGCCGGAGCGCGGACGGCGCTCACGCAGCTCATCGCCGCCACCGCGGCGGCCGCGGATGCGGATACCACAGTTGATGGCGTCGCGATCACCTCGGGGGCCCGCGCCGTGCGCGATTCGATCGCCGCCGATATCGAGGTACTCGACCGGCTGTTGACGAGGGCGGACAATGCGCCGCTCCTGGGGTCGTACCGCGCACTCGCCGAAGCGGCGCCCCTGCGCGGTGACGCGCCGGTGAAGCAACTACTCGATTCACTGGTGGAGATCGAGCGTGAGCGCGAGAGCTACAATGCGGTCGGCGGCGTGGATCCGGTCTTTGTCGCCCTGACAGCACGCGCGAACGAGCTGGGCCGGAACATCCAGGCGCTGGTCGCGGGCCGGCGCAGTACCATGCAGCGCGACCTGGCCGCCCTGTCTCCTCCGCCGTCCGCCGCGGCGTCGGCGCTTGCGGCGCGCCCGCTGCCAGATACCCTCTCCGCCATGTTTCGGCGCGACACCGCGCGTGTCGTCGCCGCGGAGGTGGCGAGACGACTCGCGCGCGAGCGCGTCGAGCTCCAGCGGCTGGATGCAAGGGAAGCGCGTGCACGAGAGCTGGCGAACATCGGCGCATCGCCGGCCGCGATGCTGGCCGCCGCGCTGGTGTTCGGAGCCATGCTCGGCTTCGGGATCGCGCTGTTCGACGAAGTCCGTCGCCCGCGCGTCGCCGATTCCTACGAGATCGAGCGCGCGACTGGTGTGCGCGTCCTCGGAGTGATCACCCCGCTGGCGCCCTCGCCCGAGCGGGGTCGCCGCGCATCCGACCGCAATGGCCCTCCCTATCTCGATCCTGGTGCCGACGGGCATCAGCTCATCTATCTCACCATCGCCACGGCCGGCACCGACGTCGTCATGTTGACGGTCGCCGGCGACAACCCGGCGGTATCAGCGATCGTCGCGATCAACTTCGCCGCCATCGCCGCGCAAGAGGCGCGGGCGACGTTGCTGGTGGATACCGATGCTGCGGATACGGTAGAGATGGCGCTGCGGCTCTCGGCCAGTCCCGGCGTGATGGGGTTGATCGACGGCAAGGTGAGCTGGCCGGAAGCGATCCGACCGGCGCGTACGGGCCGCGACCGGACGATCGACGTCGTGTCCAGTGGTCATGGACTGCTCCCCATCGAGCAGCTGAAGGAACTGCTGAGCCGCGACATCGCACGGCTGTCGCGCCGGTATGACGCCGTCGTCCTCGTGAGCGCGCCTGACCAGGTGTCCATGGGACTGCCGACGGCACTGCCCATCCCCGATGTCGTCTACTGTGCCCGGACCGGACAGACGCCGGTGGCGGAGCTCAAGAAAGCGCTCGAGGACATTGCGCTTGCCGGGTGTCGGGTGCGCGGCGTGGTGCTCTGGGACGCGCCCGATCCCGCGTTGCTGGAGCAGCAAGGCGCGCCACAACCGGTTCGTCGCGAGACGACAGCGGTCGCATAGGGAGCCGCACACACAGCTACGCGACCTCGTGACCGATCACGATATCGAGATCGGTGATGACACCTCCGCTCACCGGATACGCACGCCAGGCGCCGAGCGGAAGCGAGCGGAGGAGACGACCCACCGATGCGCCGCCAGCCCAGTCGCTGAAGGCGGGAAGCACGGCGACATGGTCTCCCGCGAGCGCGCAGGGATAGCGGGCCGACGCGCCGGTTTCATCACGCACGGTGACGCGCGGATGGAGATGGCCGCATATCGTCCACCGTTGCGGCACGACAGTCGGTGGGACGTGACCGATGTCGAAAGGGCCGACGCGTAGCGTGCCGCTCGTCTCCCGGCCGACGACTGCTCCGCCCCGATCGTGATTCCCCAGCACGACATCGAGTGCGATGTCGCCGCCGATCGCACGCGCGAAGTCCACGAGTTCCGCGCGCTCGAACGCGTCGATATCGCGTGTGGAATGCCGCAGATCTCCAGCCACGATCACACGCTCGGCGTGGTGCGCCAGTGCGATTGCCCGTACACGGGCTCCGACCACGGCCCCGCGGTGGATCGGAGGCAGATAGCCTCCTCTTCGCTGGGCGGCGAGTTCATACCCGACATGCACATCGGCGATGACGATCGCCTGCTCGTCGGGAAGCCACGCCACACCGTCACCGGTGAGGCGCAGGCCGGCCGCAATCTCGATCCATCCGTGCATGAGGCGTCGTCAGCCAGCGATGGCGGCGTCGGCGGTCACGCCGCTAGCCGCCACCGCCTGCTCCCAGAGTCGCCGCAGAAACGCGTCGCGTTCCTCGAGGAGCATCGAGTCCGTGGTGCCGGCGGCGACGAGGCGGAAGAGGAATGGGGGCGGGCCCTCGAGGTCCCGCATCGTCACGCGACCAGCCACACGCTCGAGCCATGCCTGGGCAGTGGGCACGTCGAGATCGTCGTCGAGCACGGTGCGGTACGTTTCCCGGACGAGCGGAAAATCCGGCCGTTCACGCTCGAGCACCGACCAGATTCGGCGTGCGTTCATCTGCATCGCGCCCACGAACTTGGAGCGCCCGTGGTAGTTCTTCACGAGCATCAATCCGATCGCCGCGACGGCTCGAA
>JBDSSY010000149.1:0-10000 GCA_039928585.1 Gemmatimonadaceae bacterium
CCTTCACTTCGAAGCTGAGCGAGATGCCCTCGTTGGGCTGCACCCGCATCACCAGCGTGTTCGCCTGAAGTGGCGCGTGCCCCTCGCCACCCCCGAACATCAGGTGCGGCGGCGCGTGAAACTGCACGGCGATCTCGGACACGCGCTTACCCAGCCGCTTGCCGCTGCGCACGTAGAACGGCACACCCTGCCAGCGCCAGTTGTCGATGTAGAAACGCGCCGCGGCGAAGGTTGGCGTGTGCGAGTCCTCGGCAACATCCGGCTCGGCGCGATAGCCTGTCACCGCCTTGGAGCGGATGGTGCCCGGCGCGTACTGAGCGCGCACGGTGCTCGATGGAATGCTCTCCGGTGTGAGCCACCGGATCGACTTGAGCACCTTTACCTTCTCGTCGCGCACCGCGTTCGCCGTCATCGACGACGGCGGCTCCATCGCCGTGAGCGCAAGCAACTGGAGCAGGTGATTCTGGAACATGTCACGCACGACGCCGGCTTCCTCGTAATACCGTCCGCGCGCCTCGACGCCCACTTCCTCCGCCGCGGTGATCTGCACGTGCGAGATGTGGCTGCGGTTCCAGAGCGGCTCGAAGATCGTGTTCGCGAAGCGGAACACGAGCACGTTCTGAACCGTCTCCTTGCCCAGGTAGTGGTCGATCCGGTACACCTGATGCTCGGCGAACATCGACAGCACGAGCGCGTTGAGCGACTTCGCCGTGTCGAGACTGTGGCCGAACGGTTTCTCCACCACCACGCGCGCCCACGGCCGCTCCTTCGGGTTGTCGTGCTTGGGCACGAGACCGCTGCTGGACAGGTGACGCACGATCGGCTCGAACACGCTCGGCGGCACGGCCAGATAGAAGAAGCGATTGCGCTCCGTCTCCGCACGCGACTCCTCGATCTCCACGAGACGACGCTTGATCAACTCGTACGCCGAGGCATCACTCGCGTCGCCGCCCGCGTAGAAGGTCCGCGCGGCCAGCCGCTTCCACACATCGTCGTTGAAGTGCTTCACCTCATCGGAATCCACGAGCGCAAGACGAATGCGCGCGCGGAATGTGTCATCAGTCTCCGCGGGCTCGCGGCCCACCGCGAGCACGGCGAAATTCGGGTGAAGGAGGTGCTCCGCTGCGAGTTGATAGAGTGCAGGGAACAGCTTGCGCTTCGTCAGGTCGCCCGTCGCGCCGAAGATCACCATCGTGCACGGATCCGCCTGCTCGGCCGGTGCGCCTGGCACAACACCGAACTGTCCGCTGGTCTTGTGCGCGGCGCGCACGTGTCCTGCGACGTGTCCCCCGACGGGTGCCGTCACGAGCCTTTCACCGCGTGGCCGCCGAACTCGTTGCGCAGGGCCGCGATCACCTTGCCCCCGAACGAATCCTCCTGCCGCGAGCGCAGCCGCATCAGCAGCGACAGGGTGATCACCGGCGCCGGCACATCCTCCTCGATCGCCTCGGCCACCGTCCAGCGTCCTTCGCCGGAATCGGAGACGTAGCCCTTGAGCTTGTCGAGCCGCGGATC
Source organism: Gemmatimonadaceae bacterium (assembly GCA_039928585.1). Classification (GTDB taxonomy): domain Bacteria; phylum Gemmatimonadota; class Gemmatimonadetes; order Gemmatimonadales; family Gemmatimonadaceae; genus AG11. The sequence continues at coordinate 1,516 of JBDSSY010000149.1, forward strand.
CTTCTCGAACGCGCGCACCGCCAGCTCGTTGAGCCACGACCGCACCACGCTGCCATGCTGCCACAGCTCGGCGATGCCGTGCAGGTCGAGCTCCGTATATTTGCTGGACTTGCCGAGGATCTCGTAGCCCTCGGCGAACGCCTGGAGCATGCCGTACTCGATGCCGTTGTGCACCATCTTCACGTAGTGCCCCGCGCCGGGCGGCCCGACGTGCAGGTAGCCGCCCTTCTGCGCGAGCGAGAGGAAGATGGGCTCACAGGTTTTCACCGGCGCCGGCTCGCCGCCCACCATCAGGCAGTAGCCGTTCTCGAGTCCCCAGATCCCACCGCTCGTGCCCGCGTCGATGAAGTGGATCTTGTCGTGCGCGAGCCGCTCGGCACGCGCGCGCGTCTCCTTGTAGTTGGAGTTGCCGCCGTCGATGATGATGTCGCCGGGTTTCAGGCCTGGCATCAGCGCGGCGATCGTCTCGTCCACCGGCTTGCCGGCGGGCACCATGATCCAGACGATGCGCGGACCGCTGAGCTGACCGGTGAGATGCGTGAGGTCGGTCGCCGCACTTGCGCCAAGCGCGACGTATTTGGCGACGTTGTCGGCGTGATGATCGTACACGACCATCGAATGCTTGTCGCGCATCAGTCGCGCCGTCATGTTGCCGCCCATCTTGCCCAGACCGATCATCGCGAGCTGCATGGTCTCCCCAGGTTTGGATTGTTCCGTCCGTTCGTCATTGCACCAATACCGCTCTCGCCGGCGCACCATCCAGTCCGGAGAGCTTGAGCGGCAGACAGCGAAGCTCGTAGTCACCCGGCGGCGGTTCGGTGAGCACGAGTCCTTCCACGATCACCACGCCTCGCTCGAGCAGCGTCCGGTGCGTGCGATGATGTCCCGAATGGAACTGCTCCACCGAGAGATAGTCGACGCCGACCAGCTTGATGCCCAGCGACACGAGGTACGCCGCGCCGTCGGGGGCGAGGAATGTGTAGTCGGGATGAAAGTCCGTCGCGCCGCTGGCGAGCCAGGCAGAGTTGCGCGTGCGCATGAGGAGCCGCGTCACCCCTGTGAGGTCGTGCGCGCGCAGGTCGGATTCGCCGATGCTCTTCACCGTGTCGGCGAACGCGATCAAGCGCGCGGGTCCCATCAGCACGTCCAGCGGCAGCGCGTCCACGCCAGCGCCGTCGTCGAAGAAATGTTTCGGCGCATCGACATGGGTGCCGGAATGCGAGCCCATGTCCAGCCGCGACACGTTCGCCCCCGCGCCCTGCGAGATCGCCTGCTGCGCTGTGATGGAGATGGGAGGATTGCCGGGATACACCACCCCTCCCGTGCGCAGGGCCACCGAGATGTCGTAGATCACGCGTCCTCCATGATGACGTCTTCCATGATAGCGTCCTCGACTCCGTATCCGTGAGCATCGCGCACGGCGGCGGCCACCTGCCGCCGCGTCTCGTCCTGCGCGCTCTGCAACGCGAGGCGCGACGCGCGAAAGCGCCGCCCCGCCTCCACGACGAACAGGTCGCACAGATCCAGCTCCCGCGCGCACCCGTCCTCGCCGCGCGCGAGGAGGAACCGCTGCGTGCGTGCAAGCACGCACGCCGTGGCGAACAGCTCGATCGCCATGTCGCTCAGCCGCTCGAGCTCCTGCTGCCGTTCGACGATCTCCTTGCGATAGGCACGAATCAGTCGCTCCGCTGCGTCCTTCATTTCGGCGACATGCTTCTCGAAGTGCCGGGCATGCTCCGCGAGTCGCACGTGCAGCGTCACGTCGAGCGTCGGCGTCGCGCCCAACCGGCTCGCAACCCGCGATGCGGCGAAGCCAGAAATGAGTCCGAGGTTCTGCAGCGGACGTCGCAAGGCGATCCCGAGCTCATTGAGATGCGCCGCGGGTCCCTGGATTCCGTTGAGCGAGATGAACAATCGCAGGATCTCGTTCGTCCCCTCGAAGATCCGATTGATGCGTGCGTCGCGTAGCTGCCGCTCGTACGGATAGGGCTTCACGTAACCGCGCCCACCCGCCACCTGCACCATCTCGTCCGCGGCGCGCCACAACATCTCGCTCGCGAACACCTTGCAGCACGCCGCTTCCAGCGCGTACTCGCCGTCCGGATGCTCGGCCAGCCGCGCCAGTTCGCCCAGCATCGCGTCGGCGGCGTAGACGTCGCTCGCCGTGCGCGCGAGCTTGCGCTGCGTGATCTCGAAGTCGGCGATGGGGCGACCGAACTGGACGCGCGATTCCGCGAACTCCACCATCTGCGCGAGCAGCGACTTGGTGCCCGCCGTGCATCCGGCCGCGAGCGTGAGGCGTCCGCCGTTCAACACCTTCACGGCGACGCCGAATCCCTTGCCCACCGCGCCGAGCACGTGATCGGCCGGCACCTGCAGCCCGTCGTATACCAGCTCCGCCTGCGTGGAGCCGCGAATGCCGAGCTTGCGCACCGTGCCGGCCACGCGGAATCCCGGCATGTCGGGGCGGATGATGAAGGCGGTCGGACGCAGCACTGTCTTGCCGCCTCGCTCAACGGGTGCCTGCGCGAACGTCGCGATCACGCCGGCGCGATGCCCGTTGCCGATCCAGTGCTTGCGTCCGGTGAGCGTCCAGCTTCCGTCGTCGTTCGGCTGCGCCTGCGTCACGATGTTCTGCGCATCCGAGCCGGTCTCGGGCTCGGTGAGCGCGTAGGCCGCGAGCGTCTCGCCGCGCGCCAGCATCGGCAGGTACCGCGCCTTCTGCTCCTGCGATCCGAACAGCACGATCGCCTTGGACCCCAGCCCGCAATGGACGCCGAGGAGAACGCCCAGCGATGCGTCCACGCTGGAGATGGCGCCGAAGACGTGGGCGTATGCCGCCGCCGAGAGCCCAAGCCCGCCGTACTCGCGAGGAATGGAGAGCCCCATCCAGCCAGCATCCGCGAGTGCGCGAATGGTCTCGTCAGGAACGCACTCTTCCTCGTCGAACCGGGCCGGGTCGATCAGGCCGCTCGCGCGCATCCGCTCGAGATCGGCCACCAGGCGGCGGACCGTCCGCGCCTCGTCGGGATCGCGCGCGTCGAGCGAGTCGGGAAAGGGAAAGAGGAGACTGTCGTGGATCGCGCCGGCGAAGATGCCTCGCACGAACGAGGGGGCGTCGTCGCTCATGCTACAAGCTTAGACCGCTGTCCGAACTCTCACCAGCGCAAGGAAACGGGACGAACGAGTCGACGCCGGCAGTTGCGCCGGCCGCGGACGGCGAGAAAGTTTCGAGCATGAGTCATTCACCCTTGCGTGTCGCCGCCGCCACGCTCGCCGCCCTGCTGTTCGCCGCCTGCTCGCGCGGGTCGGCCGTCGCCACTCCCGAGCCGTCTACGGCCGAGCCCACGACCGTGCGCGTCACACCTCGCTTCGCCACAGGCGCCGATGTCGTGGAGGCGATGCGCGCCCGATACGACGGCAAGTGGTACAAGACCCTCACCTTCCGCCAGAAGACCGCGCGATTGTTGCCGAACGGGACCTGGAGGGTGGAGACCTGGTACGAAGCGATGAAGCTGCCGGGCCGGCTGCGCATCGACTTCGATCCGCTGAGCGGGGGGAACGGCGTCCTCTACGCGCGCGACAGTCAGTTCGTCGCCTCCAACGGCCGCATCATCCAGCGCGGTCCCGGTATCAACGACCTGCTGCTCCTCGGCTTCGACGTCTACGAGAACTCCAGCGCCCGGTCCGCCGCGCTCCTGCGCCGGCAAGGCATCGACCTGAGCCGCGTGCACGAGACGACGTTCGAGGGACGCTCGATGGTGGTGGTGGGCGCACTCCGCGGAGACCTGCGGCGCAAGCAGGCATGGATCGACGGGGAGCGACTGTATCTCGTCCGCCTCGTCGAGCCCACGCGAACTGATTCCAGCAAGGTGCAGGACATCCGCTTCGTGAATTATGAACGCCGAGACGGTGGATGGATCGCGCCGCGCGTGGAGATCTACAACGACGGCAACCTCGTGTTCTACGAGGATTACGCCGACGTGAAGACGAACGTGCCGCTGGACGATTCCATCTTCGGTCCCACGCCGTGGCGCAATCCGAAGCACTGGATGGGACGCCGCTAGAGAGGGAGCTCATCCGGGCGACCGGGGGCGTGGTGATGCCCACAACGGTTGCACCCGAAATGGGTTAAGCCGTTATAACAAATTGATTTGCTGGACTTCTGTCCGGATGTTTACTATCCTCGGAGTCGCCGATCATCAGTGATCTGGCGCACACGTGCACGCAGTCAGCGTGCGCAGAACTCCGGCCGGAGGGCGGATGCACCACACCCCATATACCCCAGAGCCCTCCCGGCCCTCATACCAGAGCGCCGACGTCGACGACGTCCTGATTGCCGAGGCGCGCGGCGCCCTGCTGTCCGCGCTCGCCGATCTTCCGGTCGCGACGGCATTCGATCAGGTGGCTATCCAGACGCGGTTCAGTGACGCGATGACGTCCCTGTGCCTCTACGCTCGACCCCGTGGCGTGCCGATCGAGAAGCTCATCGTCGCCGTCAAGTACGCCTGGGCGACGCTCGGCGAGCCTCGCGTACGATTCGGCGAGGCCGCACCGGACGTGATCGGAGGAGCCGTGAGCGCGTGCATCGAATGCTATTTCACGGCGGACGCAAGCCGGCGAGCCGACTGACTGTAGTCCCCGTGTGACCTTCCGGACGCTGCCGCGTCCGGTAGAGAACACGATATGACACAGTCTCCCTGCCATTCGGCGCCTCGCGCATGGTAAATCGTACGCTGCACTGCCCCGACGTGCCCGACCGCGTCCGAGCCCTCGCGCTCGACATCGCGCACCGCCTGCGACCAGTCTGCGCGAACATGCCGGATGCCGACATGCTGGAGCTCTCGACGCGCATGGCAGCCGTGGAGCTCGAGTACTTCGAACCCGCGCCGACGGTACCGCGCACGCGCCGCCGTGCGACGCATGGCTAACCGGGCGATGGGGGCGGAATGGGACTTGTTCGAGGACGCGGCGAGCTCCGCGCATCGTCGCCGCGAGTCACTCATCGCCCGGCTCCGCGAGCGCGTCGTCGCGGCGGGTGACAAGCTGTCGGACGAGCAGATGAACGCCATCGTCGCTCGCATGGCCGACACCGTCCTCGAAGGTCAACGCTTGCGACAAGGGTCCGCGTACGATCGGCGCTGATGTCCGCGTGACGTGACACCGTTTCTCCGGCCGCCCCACTGCAGGGGCGGCCGTTCGCGTTCGCGACGCGGCGTAATGAACCATTACGCTCTCGTCACGCCGCGATACGCCACTGCGCCCGCCGGTGGCCGGCATGTGCGGGTAACTGCCAAGACCACAACGAGTTGATGGCGGTGCTCGGCGAGCCGCTCTCCTTGCTACACTGATCTGTATCAGCACCAGCCCACCCCGTCGCAAGGAGTGACACATGCGCTACCCGCTCGTTGTTGCGTTCGTCGCCGTCACCGCCTGCGGCGGCGGATCATCCGACGGCGCTCCCCCCACCACTCCCATCGTTCCGAGAACGCCCAGCCCGCCCGTGGCCACGACGTCGGTCTCGCTCCGGAACAACCTCTTCGACCCGGTGGACATCGTCGTCGCTCCCTCCGCGACGATCACGTTCAACAACGCCGATGGCAGGAATCACAACGTGAGCTTCGCCAATCAGACCATCACCTCCGTGGCCGAATGGTCGACGGGTGATCGGACGGTGGCGATGCCGGCAGCCACCGGCACCTACGCATACACGTGTACGCTCCACGCCGGGATGAACGGCTCGGTCAAGGTGCAGTGAGGTGGCGCGCTCGCGCTCTCGTTCGTCGTCGTCTGAGCCGCCCGTGACGCGACGGCCCTAAGCCAACGCCGCGATCCGTTCGCCGAGCGCATCGCATTCGGCCCGCGCGCCGAGTCGCTCGAAGATCGCCAGCGCGGCGCGCGCGTCGTCCAGCGCCAGTGCGCGCTCTGCGCGACGCACCCGGACGTCGACCCGGTCGCGCAGTACTTCCGCCTCGATCAACGCATGCCCATGCGCGCGAGCGATCTCCAGCGCGCGTGAGAACGACTGTAGCGCGTCGTCGTACCGTCGCTGTGCGGCACACGCCGCGCCCACCACGCGCAGCGCATCGGCTTCGTTGAGCGGATCGCCCAGCTGCTGCAACTCGTCGATCACCAACTGTGCCGTGGTCTCGGCCAGCGGCGCATCGCCGCGCCGCAACGCGATCTCGGCGCGCCCCGTCCGGCTTATCGCGGCGAGACGAGGGACGTTGCTCCCCGTGGCGTAGCCGATCGCGCGCAGCTCGTGCTCGTCGGCCTGCTCGAGATCCCCGGTGGCGAGGTGAATGGGCAGTTGTCGGGGGTTCGGAGCTGTGGCCGTCTTGGATTGGTGGCCCGCGGCTGGGCGACACGCCGATGCCGCTGTATGCGCTTCTCTCGGGAATCGACTAGATCGGCGTATACCTTGCGATCGTGGACCCGATCACCAACCCCTACGCCCCCGGCGCCGGCCAGCGCCCACCCGAGCTGGCGGGGCGCGACGAGCAGCTGCGCGCCTTCGACGTCGTGCTCGAGCGCATCGCGCGCGGCCGCTCCGAACGCTCGATCGTGCTGACCGGGCTGCGAGGGGTGGGCAAGACCGTGCTGCTCAACGCCCTGCGCTCGTCGGCCGTGCGCGCGTCATGGGGAACCGGCAAGTTCGAAGCGCGCCCCGACCAGCGCCTGCGTCGGCCGCTGGCCGCCGCCGCCCACCAGGCGGTGCGCGAGCTGGGGCACCCGCGAGGCGAAGACGTCGACCAGGTGCTCGGCATCATCAAGTCGTTCTCGCAGCGCGACGCCCCGACCAACGCGAAGCTGCGCGAGAGGTGGCAGCCCGGCATCGACGTGCCCGCGGTGACGGGCCGCGCCGACTCGGGCGACATCGAGATCGACCTGGTCGAGCTCTTCACCGACATCGGTGGGCTGGCGGCCGACGTGGGCAAGGGCATCGCGTTCTTCATCGACGAGATGCAAGACCTGCACCCCGACGACGTGTCGGCCATGTGTGCGGCCTGCCACGAGATCTCGCAGTCGGGTCTGCCGGTGATCGTCGTCGGCGCCGGCCTGCCGCACCTGCCGGCGGTGCTCTCAGCCTCGAAGTCTTACTCCGAGAGGCTGTTTCGCTACTCACGCATAGACCGCCTGCCTCGCGAGGCGGCCGATCGCGCCCTCGTGGGCCCGGCCTCAGAGGAGGGCTGTTCGTTCACTCCTGACGCGCTCGACGAGATGTATGCCGTCACGGCGGGCTACCCCTACTTCATCCAGGCCTACGGCAAGGTCGTCTGGGACGTCGCACCGACCTCACCGGTCACGCGCGACGACATCCGGGTCGCGGCGCCGGAGGCTGAGTCCGAGCTGGCGGTCGGCTTCTTCGGCTCGCGCTTCGAGCGCGCCACACCGGCCGAGCGGGAGTACCTGCGCGCCATGGCGGATGCCGCTCTGCTGAACTCGACCGCGGGTGCTGCTGCTCCGGCGGACGCTGATGCTGATTCGACCGGCCGGGTCGAGCAAGCGGTCCCTGACTCTGGTGGTGAGCGTGACGCAGTGCCGACCTCCGCTGTGGCCGACGTGCTGGGTCGCAAGCCGCAGTCGCTCTCGCCGGCCAGGGACGCCCTGATCAAGAAGGGCCTGATCTACTCCGGCGAACGAGGACAGATCGCCTTCACCGTTCCTCACTTCGGTCGATACCTGCGCACCCAGGCCTGACGGTCGTTGTGTCCGGCACGAGGGTTTTGAGACTTGGAGCCGGTTTTGCAAAGGAAACTGAGACTCGTCAGACTTAGAGATCGCGCGGATAGGTGACGGCGTGGCGTTGCGGTGAGACGGGCACGGCGCCTGTTACCAGTGGGGATTGTGAGAAACCTACTGTTGCGCAGGTACCGCCGTGCCCGCCGTCCCATCTTGGCTCATTGAGCCCGTCTGGGACCAGTTCCAGGCACTGATCCCACCCGTGGTCGACACCCACCCGTTGGGCTGTCACCGACCGAGGATTCCTGACCGGGTGATCTTCGACAAGCTCGTCCAGGTCCTCGTGTTCGGCGCCGCGTACGCCAAGGTCGCCGACCACACCTGTTCGGCCACCACGATCCGCACCCGCCGCGACGAGTGGATCACCGCCGGGGTCTTCACCCGGCTCGAGCAGCTCACCCTCGAGGCCTACGACGCCGTCGTCGGCCTCGACCTGGAGCAGATCACCGTGGACGGGTGCTTGGTCAAAGCGCCTTGCGGCGGTGAAGCGGCCGGCAGATCCCCCGTCGACAGAGGCAAACTCGGCACGAACGCTCGGTGATGACCGACGGGGCCGGGATCCCCATCGGGTGCGTCACCGGGCCAGCGAACCGGCACGACTCGCCCTTGCTGCGTCCGACCCTGGAGAAACTGGCCCGCTTCGATCAGGGCCTCGGGGCCAGCCTGCCGGACGAGATCACGGTGCACCTGGACGCCGGCTACGACAGCGCCAAGACCCGCGACCTGCTGACCGAGCTGAACT
>JBDSSY010000150.1:0-6626 GCA_039928585.1 Gemmatimonadaceae bacterium
TGAACGGGCGAACCGGGAATGCCCGTCGCGATGATGGCGAGTGCCGCGACCGACACCACTCCCGTCCAGACGTTGCTGCGCATGATCCACACTCCTCGAAGTTGTCAGCCGCCGGGCGGCGGCGGCGCATGCGCGCCCGTCGTGAGCGTGCATGAAACGAGGATGCCGCGAGCGGGCGGAATGTTATCGCGTTAACATCGAGCCTCGCGCCGGCATCCCTTCCCCATGCGAGTGAGACGACGGGTGCCTGATTCGTTGCCGTCCCCCGCCGCATCGATGTTGGAAACGGCCACGCTCGTGACCGCGGCCCGCGCAGGCGACCGCGCCGCGTTCGGCGCGCTCTACGAACGATACGCGCGCATGGTACATGGGGTGCTGTTGGCGAGCGCGCAGCAGGACGACGTGCAGGACCTCGTGCAGGACGTGTTCTTTCGCGCGCTTCGGCAACTCCACGTACTGCGTGAACCGGCGGCGTTCGGTGCGTGGATCGCGACGATCGCTCGCAACGAGGCCCGCATGCATCACCGGGCCGCGAAGCCAACGGAGGAGCTGTCGCACCAGCACCCCGACCCCGGTGCCGATGAGGGGTTGGCTTCGGATCGGCGCGATACCCACGACGTGATGCGCGCGCTGCGCGCGGTGCCGGAACGCTATCGGGAACCGCTCACGCTGCGGCTGGTGGAGCAGATGGGCGGCGAAGAGATCGCGACAAGGCTCGGGCTCACGCACGGCACCGTTCGGGTGTACATCCATCATGGACTCAGGCTCCTCAGGGAGCAGCTTGGAGCGCCACATGACTGACGACTACCTGTGGGATCCCGGTGCACCGCCCGATCCGGAGATCGAGCGCCTCGAAGCGCTCCTTCGTCCAGTCGCCTACGCGCACGCGCCGTTGCGTCGCGACGTCATCCCCGCCACGTCGGCGCGCATTCGCGTCACCCGATGGGCGATGCTCGCGGCCGGAATTCTCGTGGCGACGGGTGGCTGGTACGCCGCCCGTCGCCGCGCGGCGACTCCGTGGTCGGTTGCGACAGTGCAGGGTGCGCCCGTGATACGCTCGGCGGATGGCGCACGCTCGCGCGGCATCGTCGCGCCGGGCGGTGTCGTCGAAACAGACGCACGATCGAGCGCCGCGATCACAGTCGGTCGCATCGGGCGCGCCGAGCTGGGCCCCGGCTCCAGGCTTCGCCTGCTTGGCGCGGGTGCGTCGGAGCATCGGTTGAGCCTGGAGCGCGGGACGATGCACGCGTCGATCGACGCGCCGCCGCGCTACTTCCTCGTGCAGACGGCGAGCGCCCTCGCGGTGGATCTCGGATGCGTGTACACGCTCTCGGCCGACGAACGGGGAAACGGACTAATCACCGTGGAAGAAGGAGAAGTGGAACTCCAACACGGCGAGGTACGTGTCGCGGTGCTCGCCGGCAACTCGGCCGCACTGCGAAACGGCAGCGGGCCGGGGCTTCCGTTTCCCGTTCGCGCGAGCACCGCGTTGCGCCGCGCGATCGAGACGTATGACGCCGATCCCGACGGCGTCGGCGCGCTGGATGCCGTGCTCGCGGCGGCCGGCGCACGGAGCACGATCACGCTCTGGCACCTGCTGCAGCGCGAACGCCCGGCGGCGCGCGAGCGCGTGTTCGCGCGACTCGCGACTTTCTCGCCACCGCCAACCGCCGTCACGCGTGAACGAATCATGCGTGGCGAGAGTGGTGCGCTCCAGCGTTGGCGCACGGATCTTCAGCCCGCGTGGGAGATCGAGCCGCCACTGTGGCGTCGCGCGTGGCTGGCGATGAGGAGATAGGCTCGTCCCTCGCGCCCGCATCGCCGGCAGCGCAGCTTTCCCGCATGTCCGGTTCAGATCAGTCCTCGCACGCGGGATCATCCGTCGTTCAGGTGGACTACCCGTCGTGGGTGGCGAGTGTGGCCAAGCAGGGCACGGTGTATCCGGATGACGAATCGAAGATGCGGCTGGCGATTGCCGTATCTCGCGCGAACGTGGAGCACGGGACCGGCGGTCCATTCGGCGCAGCCGTGTTCGAGAAAGCGAGTGGCCGCCTGGTGGCGGTCGGCATGAACAGCGTCGTACGTCTGGGCAACTCCACGTTGCACGGCGAGATGGTGGCGTTCATGATGGCGCAGCGGGTGGTCGGGTCGTTCTCGCTCAGCGCGCCGGGCATGCCCGTGCACGAGCTGTTCACGTCGTGCGAACCGTGCGCGATGTGCCTCGGCGCCACGCTCTGGAGCGGAGTCCGGCGCGTCGTCTATGGCGCGGGACGCGAGGACGCCGCGCGACTCGACTTCGAGGAAGGTCCTGTGTTTCCCGCGTCGTACCGATACCTGGAGGATCGCGGCATCGAGATCGTGCGCGACCTGCTGCGCGACGAGGCGCGGGCCGTGCTGGAGTTGTATCGCGCGAAGAACGGCCGGATCTACAACGGATGACCGAACGGAGCCCATGTCAGACGTGAATGCGACACGACGAATCCCGCCCCTTCCCTCGTTGAATCAGGGCAGGCTGGCCGACGTGACCGCCGACCTGCGCGAGGCGAACCTGGAGTTCGCGCGCCGGCATCCAGGTGATCCACCGGGCCGTCAGCCGGTGCACACCGTCTACGGCGGCGCGCAGCTGTTCGGCGCCGATGCGGCGGCGAAGCTCGGTGGCGTGGCGCGTCGTGCGATGGACGAGTACCTGCCGACGCCGCAGTCGCTGGGCGAGATGCTCGGCATTTCTGGAAATCCGTCGCTCGACGCCGTGCATGCGCGCGTGCGCGACAAGCTGGTGCGTGAAGCGGTGGAGGATTTCCGGATCGATTTCGAGGATGGCTATGGCAATCGTCCGGACGACGAAGAGGATCATCACGCCGTGGTCGTCGGCGAGGAGCTCGCGCGGGGCATGAAGGAGGGGTCGCTGCCCCCGTTCATCGGCATGCGGGTGAAGCCGCTCAACGAGGAACTGCGGCTGCGCAGCATGCGCACGCTCGATGTGGTGCTCACTACGGTGGTGGAGCGGGCGGGCGCGCTGCCCGACCATTTCGTCGTGACGATTCCCAAGGTGACGACGGCCGAGCAGGTGAGCTATACGGCGGAGGTCCTGCGCCAGATCGAGAAGACGCTTGGGCTGGCGCGAGGATCGCTGCGGTTCGAAGTGATGGTTGAGACGCCGCAGATCGTGCTCGATCACGAGGGTCGTTCGCTGTTGCCACGACTCGTGGAGCTCGCGGAGGGACGGCTCGCCGGCGCGCACTTCGGCACGTACGACTACACCGCGTCGCTCAACATCACGGCTGCACATCAGCGAATGGGTCACGTCGCGAACGACTTTGCCAAGCACGTGATGCAGGTGACGCTCGCCGGCACGGGCGTGTGGCTGTCCGACGGGTCGACGTCGGTGCTTCCGGTGCCGGTGCACCGTGCTGAGCGGGGCGGCGCGCTGGATGCGGCGCACCAGGCGGAGAATCGCGCGGCGATGCAGCAGGCGTGGCGGCTCCATTATCACGACGTGCTTCACTCACTGGAAGGCGGATTTTACCAGGGGTGGGACCTGCATCCGGCGCAGCTCGTGACACGATATGCGGCGCTGTACCTCTTTTTCCTGGATGGCATCGACGCCGCTGGTGCGCGACTGAAGAACTTCGTGGAGAAGGCGGCGCAGGCGACACTCGTGGGCAACGTGTTCGACGATGCGGCCACGGGGCAGGGTCTGCTGAACTTCTTCTTGCGCGGAATCAATTCGGGTGCGGTGACGGAAGCGGAGGCACTCCGGATGACTGGATTGACCGACGATGACTTCCGCGGGCGTTCGTTCACCCGGATCATGAGCGCGCGCACCGGCGCGAGCGTGGAAGCGGCGCATTGACGCCGGCCGTGTGGGAGCTGTTCGACCTCGCGGCACGCTGGGTTCATGTGATTGCCGGCGTGATGTGGGTGGGCAACTCCATGCTGTTCAACTGGCTCGATCGCACGCTCGCGCCTCCGTCGCGCGCTGGTGATGGACTGCAAGGCGAGAGCTGGTTGCTCCACAGCGGGGGCTTCTACTTCGTCGAGAAGACGCAGTTGGTGGGGCAGCCGCTGCCACTCACGCTGCACTGGTTCAAGTGGCAGGCGTACATCACCTGGTTGAGTGGCGCAGCGCTGCTCGCAGCGGTGTACTACGCGGGCGGTCGGGCTGCGCTCACCGATCCGACTGTTGCGGAGTTGAGCCACGCGGCGGCCGTTGCGGTCGGAATCAGTGCGATCGTGGCTGGCGTGACCATCTACGAGATCGTCCAGCGCGCGATCGGTTCGCGCGCGCCGACGCTCGGCAATGCGATTCTTCTCGTCGCCTTTGCGGGCATCGTCTACGCGCTCACGCATCTGTTGAGTGGCCGAGCGGCCTTCCTGCACGTCGGCGCGATGCTGGGATCGGTCATGGCGGGAAACGTGGCGATGACGATCGTGCCGTCGCAGCGTGCGCTGGTGAAGTCAGTCGCCGGACAGGGTCGCGCCGATCCCGCGATTTCGGCCCGGGCGAAGCGCGTCTCGGTGAACAACAACTACATCACCTTCCCGGTGAGCGCGCTCATGGTGAGTGCACACTTTCCGTCGCTGTACGCCGGTCGATGGAGTTGGGTGGTGCTGCTGATCATCGTTGCGGCTGGCGCAGCGATAAGGCATGTGATGAACGTGCGTTATACGACGCCGAGGTGGCGCGTGGCGCTGGCGGGCACCGTGGTCGCGACGGCAGGCGCGCTGTGGGCCATGCTCGCGATGGAGTCATCATCGGCGGCGAAGCGGATGTCAGCGGCGGTCGATGATGTGCCCCGCGTCGTGACCTTCGCCGACGCGCGCCACGTGATCGATCGACGCTGTGCGTCGTGCCACTCGATGCAGCCATCCGACAGCTCGTTCGGTGTCGCGCCGGCGAGCGTCGCGTTCGACATGCCCGCCCAGGTTCAACTGCACGCCGCACGGATCCGCGAACGCGCCGTCGTCACGCGCACGATGCCGCCGGCCAACAAGACGCACATCACCGACCTGGAGCGAGCAATTCTCGCGCGATGGATTGAGCAGGGCGCGCGGGTGCCGTGAGGAGAAATCTCCCCCGCTTGCTGTCGTAAGTTCCAGGGTCGATCTCGAATGCTTCTGATAATGAGAACCGTCTAACATTTCTCGTCTACCACTCTATCCGAGGCTCGAGCGCGCAGAGATCTGTCACGATTCCCGGTTTTGTTGTCACGAATCGCCCTTGTGCAGGAGCGTAGAGACTACGAACTGTTCGAGATGCGCGGTGCTCGGATCCTTCTCAGATCGAAGTACGAAACGCAGCGCATGGCACACCCGATCGTACAGAGAGAGGCAGCATCGCACAAAGGGCGATATATGCAACTCTTCGGGTAAGCCCCGACTCGGTTCTTTAATCCGCCGAAGAAGTTGTAAGCGCACAGGCTAAATGCTAACCGCCTCACAAGGCTCGATGCGCCGACTGTGTCAAAAAAACAACCTCACTCGTTGCTGCGTTGCCGACTCCGATGGAGCGACATTGCAGGCAGACTCTGGCGCGAGAAGAGGGTACGCTTGAGTTGCAAGTGATGTGATCGGTTGAAAGTGCATGTGGATCGCGACGACGCTCTCCAGTGCTTGTACGCCACGCACGCGAGGCACCATGCCTAGAGATCACGCTCTACCTAACACGTATCATGTCTGCGTCAGCGATCCAGAGTCACCGGACACTCAAGCAAAGACGGTAGTCGCCTCGCACCCACCATCAGTACGATCTGTGGTGATGCTAGGAGCGCTAGTATTGTGTTCGCTCGTCACTGCATGCCGACCAGATATCATCACCCAATCTGCGTCGAAGGAAAGGCAATTATCGGAGTCGGGCGTCTCGATAAAGCCGATCATCGACCAAGCAAATTGCGGCGTCGCGATAAAAACTCGGAACGCTGTTCGCGTCGGTGTTCTCGAGCGTAAAGGGCTCGAGCTTCCGCTACCGAGCCTCCAATCATTTGATCGAGGAAGCGTGACGCGCACGGGTCTGCATTTTCAGAAGTATACGATTCGGACGACAACTGATGGTCATGCCAGCGAAGTCACACTTGCGTGTCTGGTCCCATATGACGCTACGTATGAGAAGCAGTTTGATCATGTGATCCGCGAATACGGATCTAAGCTGCCGTGGACTCTACTGGCTACTAAGCTTGCCGCCGTCGAGAATATCCAAGCACCGCCCATCTTCATGGCGATCTCAGCGATGGAGAAGTATCTACTCGCAAAGGCTGGGCGCACGATCGCGATGAATCCGCCACCGGGAGCGCGCATCGAGTCGGTGCTTGGAGCCGGCAAACTCCTGCCTGTCAGCGCGTCCCTCTCGCTTTCGTCGACGGAGTGGGTACCTGCCAGCGCTTCCCACGATCCGCAGGTACTACCTGGGATTACCGTCACGGCATACCCTGACGCATGGGTTTTTAACAACTTCTGGGTGTGGGACTTCGGTGGCAGGCTCGTCTTCTTCAATGACTATGTCAACGTCACGTACAACACGTCGGCATCGTGTCCACCCGCTTCGGACTTTTATGGAGCCATGGATGCTGAGTACGCCAAGCTGACTACAGCGAGCCAGCAACAGAATGACCTGACAAACGCACTAGACG
>JBDSSY010000151.1:0-11004 GCA_039928585.1 Gemmatimonadaceae bacterium
TGTCCAACGTGCAGGAGGTGAAGGCGCGCGGTGGTCGCGTGATCGCGATCACGAGCCGTGATGAACCGTCGCTCGAGGGCAAGATCGACTACGAGTTCCGGATTCCCGAGACGATCGACATGCTCAATCCGGTGCTCGCCGCGATCCCGCTGCAGCTGCTGGCCTATTACATCGCCGCGAAGCGCGGCCTGAATGTGGACCAGCCGCGCAATCTCGCGAAGTCAGTGACGGTGGAGTAAGTCGGCTCGGGTCTTCCGGCTGCTGAGCGGTGCCCTCCTGCGCTGGCCCGCTGGAGATCGAGGAGACGCGCCGTTTCAGTCGCTCCGTCGCTGGTCCTGTTGCGCTGCCCGGTCCAGGGCGCGCCGGCTGATCTCCGTTCCTTGCTCCAGCAGCCGGCGGATCACGATCAGTGCTTCGTCCACCTGCGGCGCACACGTCGGATCCGTCATGCACCGGCGGATTGCGCGCTCGATCTCTCCCATCAGGATTTCGCTCTCCCGCATCAGCGCGGCAGCGCTCCAGCCCAGCCGGCTCCGCTGCAAGCCGTGACGGTCGGCGAGAAACCGCTGGATGTCCGCGGAATCGTGGAGGAGTGTGGAGGGGGCGTCGCGCGATTCGTCGAGCGTGATGAGCGCCGTGGCGATGTCCGCCAGCAGTGCCCCGGTATGGTCCACGAGCTGGGTGTACCGGAGCGTCGGAGCGGCCGGCATCAGCGGTTCGTTGCGAAGCCGCGCGGCGAAGGCGCCGAGAGTCGATTCCATCTCGTGCATGAGATGATCCCCGATCTCCGCGAGTCCGCGCGTTCGCGGAGCGGCGGGCGCGGTGGAGGCGGTCGGCTCCGGTGGAACGGCGATGTCTGCCGCCGGCGCGACCGACGGGAGCCAGACGGTGAACACCGAGCCCGCACCCTCCGTGCTCTCCACCATGACGTCGCCACGCATCAGCCGCGCAAGTCGTCGGCTGATCGTGAGGCCGAGCCCCGTGCCGTCGGAGCGGCGCGTATGTCCGCCCTCGGCCTGGACGAAGGGCGAGAAGATGGACTCGAGTTGTTCCTCCGGCACGCCGATGCCGGTGTCGCGTACCCGGATCGCCGTCCAGGGTCCCTCACCATGCAGCGGCCCGCCGCCGCCCACCACGTCTTCCGCCACCTCGATCGTGATCACCCCACCGGGTTCGGTGAATTTTACGGCATTCGACAGCAGGTTGACGAGAATCTGCAGCACGCGGTCGCGATCACCCAGAAACTGGGACGTGCGGGGGATGTCGGCGGGTGTACGCAGCGAGATGCCGCGTGACTCCGCTTGCGGCTCCGCCAGCACGATGGCCGCCTCCACCACATCCGCGACGCGAGTCGCCACTCGTTCCACGGACATGCGACCCGCTTCGACCTTCGCGAGATCGAGAATCTCGTTGACGAGCCCGAGCAGGTGTCGCCCGCTCGCGCTGATACGCCCGATCTGCGTGCGTTGTTCGGCGGTGAGCGAGCCCCCGACGCCCAGATCCAGCAGCTCGGCATAACCCAGCACGGCATTGAGCGGCGTGCGGAGCTCGTGACTCATCACCGCCAGGAACTCCGACTTCGCCTTGTTCGCCGCTTCGGCCTCCGCGCGGCCCTGCCGCTCTCCATCGAGGAGTCGCTCGCGTTCCTCCGCCCGCTTGCGGTCGGTGACGTCGCGAAGCGACACGAGGATTGCCGGCTCGTCTTCCCATGCCGCCTCCACATGCCGGAGCTCCACAACAATCACGCCCTGGCCGCGGCGAAGGATCTCAATCTCCGTCCCGTCGGTGGAGCTGAGCGGATAGCCGAACTCCTGCCCCACGAGCTCGTCCGACGCACGGCCGAACAGCGCCTCCGCCGCCGGGTTGGCGAAGCGGATGCGTCCGTTGTCGCTGACGATGACGATGCCGTCGGCCAACCGATCGACGATGCCTCGCAGCACCGCCTGATGCGATCGCCGAATGGCGCGGCGCTCGCGCTTTCGACGCTCGGCATCGAGAGGCGACACCGGTGAAAGCTCGTTACCGGTTGCCTTCGACTCCATCGAGATTCCAGGTGGGGTTGCCCGCGAGGATGCCGACGACATCCCTGAACGGCTCGCCGATGTGCATGCCACCCTTGTCGATCGTGTACCGGCGGATGGACGAGTCGTGACGTGATCCGCGCATCTTGAGCAGCACGATGCTGCGCAGCATTTCTCCGTACGACTCCACGTACCGAAGGAGAATGATGGAATCGGTGAGGGTGGAGATGTGCTTCTCCGTCACCGATCCTCCGCCAAGGAGCGAAGGTGTCGTGGAGGTGAACAATCCAGCCGTCTCCTCTCGCTTGAGATAGGAAGTGAGGCTGATGACGAACTCCCGGAAGCTCCGCAGCGACGAGACCCGCTCCAGGGCCGACAGGCTGTCGACCGCGACGCGGGTCGGCTTGAAATCGCCGATGAGCTGCTGCATCTCGACGAGGTGATCCTCCATCGCCATGGCGTGTGGATAGCGATTGACCACCTTGAGGCGCCCGCTCTTCTCCATCGCCGCGAAGTCGAAGCCCCACGCGGCCGCGTTCCGGAAGAGCTGGTCCTTGCTCTCCTCGAAGGCGAAGAGCAGGCATCGCTCGCCCGCCTCGAATCCCCCCGCCATGAACTGTGTGACGAGCAGAGTCTTTCCCGTACCCGTCGCTCCCGAGACGAGCAGGATCGAATCGCGAAAGATGCCGCCGCCGCACATTTCGTCGAGCCGTGCGACGCCTGACGTGACACGCTTGGTGGACGACGTCTGGGTGAGCTCGATCCCCGACAGCGGGATGACGACGATGCCATCGCGGGAGGTGATGGTGAAGGGAAACTCACCGCGCTGGTGCGGCGCTCCGCGGAGCTTGAGAATCTCGATCGTGCGGCGGCGGCGCTCGTTGTCGAGCAGGTTTCGGAGGATGATCACATTGTCGGCGACGAACTCCTCCATCCCCGTGCGGGTGATCTCTCCGTACTCGTCGATCCGCTCGCCCGTGAAGACGACAGTGAGGCCGAGCCGCTTGAGCTTCGTGGTGATACGAAAGAGCTCGGCTCGAAGCATCGGCTGGTCGGGGAACTGCAGGAACAGCGCGTTCATCGAATCCAGGGCGATGCGCTTGGCGCCCACCGCTTTCACCGCGCTTTCGATGCGCGCGAGCAGACCGCCGAGGTCGTAGCTGCCGACCACCGCAGTCGGCTCCTCGGGATCGGGCGCGGCGTCGACGAACCTCCACGTGCCCTCCTTCTCCCAGCGCGCGATCTCCCAACCGAAACCGAGCATGTTGGCGCGAATGTCCTCGACGCGATCCTCGAACGTGACGAAGACGCCGGATTCGCCATCATGCATGATCCCGGACGCGAGAAAATGGGTGGCGAACACGGTCTTCGCGCTGCCCGCCGTGCCGGCGATGAGCGTGGCGCGCGCGCGCGTCAGCCCGCCCTCGGAGATGTGGTCGAAACCGGGAATGCCGGTTCGATGCTTGGGGACGGTCGTCTCGCCACTCATGATCGAGGGGTCGCTGGAAAGAGAGCAAGGGCGGCGAGCACCTGCGCGATGTCGCGCAGGTCGCCGGTGACGCGACGTCGGGGCGCCGGAGCCTCACGGACGACGGTCGGCGTGGTCAGAATGCGGTATTCCTCCGCTGCGTCCGGATGTTCCAGCACGTCGACGGTCTCGACCTGCACGCCGTCGTCATCGAGCGTGCTGACGGCGCGCGCCAGGTTCGCCGCCGCCTCACGGGCACGGGGCGAATCGCCGGCAATGAACAGCTTGAGGCGGAGATCGGACACCGTCGAAGGGCCAGGGGTTCAATCGCAGAGGTCGGGCACTGCAAAGCAAGCCGCGCGCCGCGCCGCGAACCCACCGGGCTTTGCCGCGCGATGCGCGCCAGACCACCTTTCCTCCCGCTCCGCCCGCTTTCCACACTCCGAGGCATGACTGCGCCCGACCTGCGTCCACGCACGCCCAGCGAGATCGTCGACGCGGCGTTCCGGATCCTCCGCGCTCACTACGGGGAGTTCGTCACCTGCTCGGCACTCGCGTACGCGCCGCTCCTTCTCCTGCGCCTGTTCGTGGTCGGCGACCCGATGCGACTGCTCGAGGCTCCGGTTGACTCACTGCAGGCCGATGTGCTCTGGTCCACCGCGGCGGCGTTCCTCGGTGGCTGGCTGGTGTTCTCCCTCATGAGCGCGGTACTCCTGAGCTGCGCGGCGCAGGCCTACCTCGGGGAAGAGGTGCACGTGGGGATGGCCGTGCGGCGCACCCTGCCGCGCGTGCCGCTCGTCCTCGTGGGCGCCGCCGTGCGATTCGTGCTGATGGCGGTCGCATTCATTTTTCTGTTCTTCCCGATTCTTTACGTCGTCGCGCTGCTCTTCGCCGTGACGCCCGTGATCGTGCTTGAACGGGGTGGCCTGTGGACCGCAATTCGGAGGTCGGCGTCGCTGTCGACCGGACGAAAGTGGCACGTGCTCAACACTCTTGGGCTCGTCGCGATCATCTACTACGTGCTCGTGCTCGGGGTCACGTTGCTGGCATCGGTGTCGGGCAACTTCGTCGTCGGTACCGTCGTGAGCGCGGTGGTGACGGTGCTGGTGTATCCGGTGGTGGCTATCACCGAAGCGCTGCTCTACTACGATGCGCGGATCCAGAGCGAGGGACTGGACATCGAGTTGATGACCCGCGCGCTTGCCACGCCGGCCGCACACGGCGCGGGCGCGACGTCGTGATGATCCAGGTCGCCCAGCGCGCGTGGCCGGCGGACGCGATTCACGATACCGTCGACGCTGTCGTACGACAGGGCGCGTTCCGTCGCTCGATCCAGAGCAGCATCGGCGAGCGGCTGGTGCACTGGGCGATCGGGTGGATCGAGCGGCTGTTCGGATTTCTCGATGGGCGGACATCCGCGCGCGGCATCGCACTGACGTTCACCGCCCTGCTCGCGCTCCTCCTCGTCGCACGCGTCGTCCTGTCGGCGCGCGCTCGCGACACCGACGGGTCCGCGGCGCGGCGCGCGCTGCGTCCGGACGTGCGCGAGGATCCGTGGCGCGCCGCCGACCAGCTTGCAACCGACGGCCGCTTCGAGGAGGCGGCGCACGCGCTCTATCGCGGCGTTGTCGCGACCCTGGTGGTCCGGGAACGGCTGCGATTCGATTCATCGAAGACGAGCGGCGATTACGCCCGCGAGCTGCGCGCGCGCGGCTCGTCGTCGTACGCGCCCTTCCGCGAGTTCAGTCGACAGTTCGACGTCGTCGTCTATGGACATCGTGGATCAGACGAGTCGTCGCTGCGGGACCTCGTGCGACTCGCGTCACCGTTCGCCCCGCGGACGCTGGCCGCGTGACGATGCCCGCCGGAGCGAGCCACTCGAACGACTGGTGGGCACAGCCCAGGGTCGTGCTGCCGATTGTCGGCGCCGTCGCGATCCTGCTCGCGCTGCTCACTCCGCAGCAATCGACGGGACGGATCGGTGATTCACGCTTATCGGCGCATTCCGCCGGCCTGCTCGGGGCACGAGCACTGGCTGAGACGGCCGCACGGCTCGGCTTCGACGTCGCGCGTCGCGACAGCGTGGGTGCACCGGCGGCAACGGCCACGCGCGGACACACCATCCATGCGGTACTCGCGCCGACGGTGAGACTCACCGGTGCCGAGGCGCATGCATACCTGGAGGCCGTGCGGGAGGGCGACGGTCTGCTGCTCGCCTTCGACGGGCGGAACGCACTCTCCGACTCTCTCGGGCTGTGGCGAACCCCGGGCGGCATTCTCTACCGAGCGCCCGGCGACAGCATCGCGTGCCGCCGGCGTGACCTGAGACCGACGCTCTGGCCGGATGGCAAGGTGCACCTCTACGGCCTGCGCTGGTTGCGCGGCGCGCCCGTCGAACATGTCGTGCTGGCCGCCCTGCAGTCCGACTCCGCCGTCGCTACCGACGTGGGTGCAGCGGCGGCCGGATTCCCGCTCGGGCGAGGTCGCGTCGTCGTGATCCCGGACCCCGACCTGTTGCGCAACGACGTGCTCCGGCGGTGCGAATGGGGTGCCGATGTCCTTGCCGTCGGCATGCTCGAATGGCTGCGCGCCGGTGGCTCGGCGCCGCGTCGCTCGCTTGTGTTCGACGAGTACCATCAGGGGTTCGGTCCGCAACCGTCCGTGCTGGGCACCGCCACGCGGTTTCTCGTCGACCATCCCGTGGGCCGCGCCATGCTGACGATGGTGATCGCGGGGCTGGTGTGGCTGGCTGCCGCCGCCCCGCGTCCGCTTCCACCCCGGGAAACGCGGCTGCTGGAGCGTCGCGACCCGCTCGAGCAGGTGGATGCGCTCGCGCACGCCTACCAGCAGGTAGGCGCGACACGCACGATCGTCGCGCGCCTGCTGCATGGCGTGCGCACACGCGTGCAGCGCGGAAGCGCCACGGCGCGGCTCAAACCGGACGACGCATTTCTGGCGGACGCGCTGGCCCGCCGCCCGGACATGCAGGCCGACGTCGCCCTGATCCGTGGCGCGTTGCGTGAGCCGGTCACCGCCCGCGAACTTCCCGACGTTGGCGGCGCACTGTACCGCCTGGAACTTTCTCTCACGACAACCGACGCATGACCGACGTTCTCGGCATTCAGCAGGGCGCCGACCTGCTCGAGCGTGTCCGAACCGCAGTGGCGACCCGCGTCGTGGGCCAGGAGGCGACGGTTTCGGACACGCTCATCGCCTTCCTCGCGCGCGGCCACGTGCTCATCGAGGGAGTGCCCGGTACGGCGAAGACGCTGCTCGTTCGATCGCTCGCCGCGGCGCTCGGATTGCGATTCGCGCGCATTCAGTTCACGCCCGACCTCATGCCGTCGGACGTGACCGGCGTAAACGTACTCCGCGACCCGGCTCGCGGGTTCGAGTTCCAGCCGGGACCTGTGTTCACCGACCTGCTGCTCGGCGACGAGATCAACCGCGCGCCGGCCAAGACGCAGTCGGCACTGCTCGAGGCGATGGCGGAACGGCAGGTGACCGTGGATGGCGTCTCGCGACCGCTCGGTGATGCGTTCACCGTGTTCGCCACCCAGAACCCGATCGAGCACGAAGGCACCTATCCGTTGCCCGAGGCGCAGCTCGACCGCTTCCTCGTCAAGGCGGTGATGCCGTACCCATCGCGTGATGCCGAGCTGGAACTGCTGACTCGCTATGAAAGTGGGTTCGACGCGGAGCGCCTGCTCGATAGCGAACTGCCGCCGGTGCTGCAGCCGGAGGACGTCATGCGCCTTCGCCGCATGGTCGATGGCGTTCGGGTCGCGCCCGAAGTTCGCGCGTACGCGGCCGACATCGCGCGTGCAACGCGCGAGGAACGAATGCTCGCGCTGGGCGCATCGCCACGCGCGACGGTGGCGCTGTTCCGCGCGGCACGCGGTGCGGCGGTGCTCGACGGTCGCGATTTCGCCACGCCGGACGATGTGAAGGCCATCGTGCCCGCCGTGCTTCGGCACCGGATCATCCTCGCGCCGGAGCTGGAAGTGGAAGGTCGCACGCCTGACGACGTACTCGCCGCGCTGCTGTCACGGGTGCGCGCGCCGGTATGAGATGATGAGCGCGGGCCGATCCCTCCGCGCTGCTGTCTCCGGGTTCGCGCCGACACGCCGGCTCGCCGTGTGGATCGCGGGCCTGGCAGCGGTCTGGCTGGTGAGTGCCGACGCGGCGGGATTCGCCATCGCGACCGCATGCACGGCTGCGCTCGCACTCGCGGTGGTGCTGGACATTGCCCTGCTCCCCGCGGCCCATGACCTCGAGGTTCGTCGATTCCTGCCCACGACCGTGGGTGTCGGTGAAGCGATGAATGGCGAGTATGCGGTGCAGTCGCGATGGGGTCGTGCGCTGGTGGTGTCGGTGCATGACGTCATCACGTCCACCTTCCTTGCATCCTCCCGCCCGCTGGCGTCGCTCGCGATATCCCCCCACGGCGTGTCGACGACGGCGCTGCGCGCCGAGGGTCGAGCGCGCGGCCTCGCGGTCCTCGGCGACGTGGCGCTGCGGGTGCGCACACCGCTCGCGCTTGTGGCGCGCACGCTTCGCTACTCGCCCGGTGACCAGGTCATCGTCGCACCGTCGCTGGCCGGCATCCGCCGCTTTCGATGGCTGGCGGTGCACGAGCGCCTGGCGGCGGCGGGCGTGCGGGATGCCCGACGGCGCGGAGCGGGGCGGAGCTTCGCCCGGTTGCGCGATTACGTCGTCGGCGACGACCCCCGGCACATCGACTGGAAGGCGACCGCGCGCCGTGGCCACCCGATCTCGCGCGAGTTCACGGTGGAGCAATCGCAGACGCTCTACGTGATGGTGGATGCCGGACGCTCGATGACGCAGCTGGCAGGGAACTTTCCCCGATTCGAGTACGCGCTCTCCTCGGCGCTCGTGCTCGCCGATGTCGCGGGACGCGCGGGCGATCGCGTGGGTGCGATGGTCTTCGACGACAAGCTCCGCGTGCTCGTGCCAGCGCAGCGGGGGCTCGATGGCCTGCGGTCCCTGCGCGGGGCACTCGTCACGGTGCAACCGTCGCTCGTCGAGCCGGACTATGCCGCCGCGTTCCGGGCGCTCGCGCTCCGTCAGCGGAAGCGTGCACTCGTCGTGCTGCTCACCGACGTGATCGATGCCCGTGCAGCGCGCACCATGCTCGCACACCTGTCGCGCGGGGCCTCTCGCCATCTGGCGGTCGTCGTCGCCCTCCGGAACGACGCGCTGCTCGGTGCCGCCGTCGCGACCGAGACGGCGAGTGTGGACGCGCTCTACCGGAATGCGGCCGCTGAGGAACTGCTGGCAGAACGGGCGACGGCCTTGCAGCGCATGCGAGACGCCGGCATCGTGGTCCTCGACGTCGCCCCCGATGCGATGGCCGCGGCCGTGGTGAGCCAGTATCTCGAGCTCAAGGCGCGCGGTGCAATCTGACCGCACCGAGCGCGAGGGACGCCGGCGACGGAGCGGTGACCGGCGCCGTCGACCGCGAGCGACCGCCACGCAGGTAGAGCACGAGGAGTACGAGCGTCGTGCCGCTCACGGCGAGCTTGCCTTCGAGTGGCCACCACTCGATGGGCGATACGAGCCCTTCCAGAAGTCCCGCCACGAGCAGGAGCAGCGTGGACGCGCCGATGAGTCGAATCGCGCGGCGAGACTGCTCGGCGAGCGCCTCACGACGCGTGCGCGCCCCCGGAAGGAGCAGCGCGGCGGCGATGAGGAACCCGGCGCCCGCGGCGACGCAGATGGCGAACAGTTCGAGGACGCCATGGGGCGCGACGAATGCCAGCAGCAGCGATCCGATGCCCTTGCTCACATAGAGACCGACGACACTGCCGAGCGAGATGCCGTTCACGACGATCAACAGCGCCGTGAGCAGTCCGCCGGTCACGCCGCCAGCGAAGGCAAGAAAGCTCACCTGGACGTTGTTGGCCACGATGCTGCTGGCCATCACAGGGCGAAACAGCTGCGGGTCGTCGATGTAGCCTTCACCATTGCGCGCACGGCGCACGCCGTCATCTGCACGGCGGAGCATGCCGTCGGGGAGCATGCGCGCGGCCAACCCGGGCGTGTTGGCTACCGCGACAGCGGCCACGATAGCGGGACCGAACAGCAGCAGGGCGGCGAACGCGATGGGCGCGGCGGACCGTCGAATCTCGCGCGGTACATCGGAGAACAGGAACGCGAGCGCCGTGCGGAAGGGGACGCCGCGATCACGATACAGCAGATTGTGCGCGCCGGCGACGAGGCGTCCGAGCTGGAACATTTCGTCGAGGGCCTGACCGCCCGCGGCAGTGCGCAGGCGCGCCAGGTCGGCGCTGAGCGCACGGTACTCGCCGACGAACTCACGCACGCCTGCTTCGCCGAGGGCACGGAGGCCACGCCGTTGTGCGGTCGCCAGCAGGGTGGCGAACCGCTCCCAGCGTGGTGCGTTCGCCGCGATGAGTGCCTGACGCTCACGGCCCGCGCCGGTCTCCCCTCGCGAGGACACGCCACGCGCCCGCGCGCCCTGTTCGTGCGCGTGCAGCGCGATCAGCCGTTCACGGAGCGCGCGTCCGTCCTCCGGGAGCACGTCGCCAAGATGGTCGGCAACGCCACGGGCCAGGGCATCGCGTCGACTCGCATCCAGCGTGTCCCACCGGGATACCACCTGTCCGAGAATGCGGAACTCCTCTTCGCTCAGCGCGGTCTGCAGCGCGGGCGCCTCAGCCGCTGACGAGTCGGACGAGGAAGCATGCGGAGACGCGGCCAGTCGGCCTGCCGTCGTGCGAACCGCCTCGCGTACCACGAGCGTGCCCGCCACGACATCGCCGAGCCGCTGACCTCGGCGCGTCAGCAGGATGCTGCCCAATCCGGCGAGGTAGAAGAACACGGGTTGCATGTCGACGATGCGAACGAGGTTTCGCACTGCGGACACGGCGAAGGTCACCGAAAACCCGCCCTCGCGCACGACGCGCAGCCGGTGGATGCGTTTGCCGGGAGTCTGGCCATCCATCAATCCTTCGAACAGCACGTAATAGCCCCAGAGGATCGCGAACTGCACGAGGATCAGGAATGCCATCGCCCAGCTCGCCGAGTGCCCGTCGGTTGGCCCAGCGGAGGGATCGAGGACCGCGACGGCGACGAGCACCACGAGGAGCGTTCCGAAGCAGATCGCGAGATCGGTGAGCGCGGCGAGCACGCGGGACCCGACCCCGGCGATGGAGTAGCTGATGACGACGAGTTCCGGCGTCTCGACGTCGACCGTGTGCTCGTAGGCGCGCGCGGGGGAGGTCATGCCGCAAGCTGGTGTGCGCGACGCGAGGGAACAAGCCACGACGTATCTTCCCGCATCCCGTTCACCCTACCCATGCGCGTGCTCCTGCAACGCGTGTCGCGCGCGGAAGTTCGCGTCGGCACGCGCACCACCGGCCGAATCGACCGCGGCTATCTCCTGCTTGTCGGCCTCACGCATCACGATGCGGAGGCCGAGCTCTCGTGGATGGCCGACAAGATCGTCGGGCTGCGTCTGTTCGGCGATGC
>JBDSSY010000152.1:0-9218 GCA_039928585.1 Gemmatimonadaceae bacterium
CCTGCATCTTCGCCTCGCTACTGCGCGCGCGCGTCGCGAAAATGTCGAGAATCAGCTCGGCACGGTCCACGACGCGCGTGCCCACGCTCGTTTCGACGTTCTTGCCCTGGCTCGGAGACAGCTCGTCATCGAAGATGATGAGCGTCGCGTGCTTCTCAGCGACCATCGCCTTCAGCTCTTCGATCTTTCCCTTGCCCAGGTAGGTGCCGGGATGCGGCCGGTCGAGCTGCTGCGTGAGCACCCCGACGACCTCGGCGCCCGCGGTGTCAGCCAGACGCTTGAGCTCGCGAAGATGATCCTCGAGCGCTTTCCGGGCGCCAGCCCGTTTCAATGGGGCACCGACGAGCAAGGCGCGCTCGATCGGATGATCAACGGAGATGAGGTCGCGTGAGATAGTGGTGAGTCCTCAGTAAAAATCAACGTCCACGGCCGAGCTGACAGCTCGGAGCTGTCAGCCTGAGTCTAGAGTGTACTTCAACTTCCACTTCCGAGCTGACGGCTGCGAGTTGTCAGCATGAGAAGTGAGAAACTGCGTACCTGCACCGGCGTGACGCAGTTCGTCACGATGCAGCCCCGTTCCTGGCGGCCGCCAGTTACAGCGTTCTACCACAGGTTTCAGTCAGCTGACAGCTTGAAGCTGTCAGCTCGGCCGTGCAAACTCCCGACTGCGTTGCCAGTACTAACGACTCGCCCCCCCGAAGGCCGTGAACCGCCCAGTCGAGCTATACGGCACCGTAAAATTACCGACAACTGTCCCAACTGTGACGTCACCATTCACCCGGTACGGAACTGCTCCACTGTTCATCAGCTGACGACCCGCCGCTCCGATTCCGGCATAGGTGAAGCTGACGGGAATCGTGACCGTCGTCGAATCACCGGACTGCACCGTGAACCGACTGTCGAGGACTCCGGTCGCAAGATTGACGTCGTCTCCCACCTGCACCGCGTACGAGAGCCGCGTCGCATCCAGGCGATACCCGTTCGGATTGAAGACATTGAGCTTCACGGCGAGCTGGCCGCCCGTGAGCCCCACGCCCTGAATCGACACATCTTTCAGGTTCACGACCGGCTGTTGGAACGCCGCCTTGCCCAGCATGCTGCACCCAGCCGTCACCGCCACCATCGCGGTTGCCGCACCCAACATCAGTCGACGCATCGTTCAGTCCTCCGTTGACGGTTGTCTGCCCGGCGAGTCTGCGCCGTGTGCGCGAGCACGCAACTCCTCCCACCACGCCAACCGCTTCGCGATTTCCTTCTCGAAACCGAATGGCCCGGGCTCATAAAACGCCGCTCCGCGGAGCGCATCGGGCAGGTACTCCTGCGGGATGTATGCCTCCGGAACGGCATGCGCGTACTGATACCCCTCGTGATAACCCAGTTCCTTCATCAGCGCAGTCGGCGCGTTCCGGACGTGAAGCGGGACGGGCGCCGCCGGATGCGTCCGCGCCGCGTCGAGTGCCGCACTGAGCGCCCGGTAGCTGCTGTTCGACTTGGGAGCGGTCGCGAGGTAGATCACCATCTGCGACATCGGAAGGTAGCCTTCCGGGGCGCCGAGCATGTGATACGCATCACGCGCCGCGACGGCGAGCTTCAGTGCCTCCGGATCGGCGAGTCCGATGTCTTCCGCGGCCATGGCGATGGCGCGACGGAAGATCACCATCGGATCCTGCCCGCCCTCCAGCATGCGCGCCATCCAGTAGAGTGCCGCCTGCGGATCGCTGCCGCGCAGCGATTTGTGGAACGCGCTGAGGATGTTGTACGTCTCCTCACCACCCTTGTCGTAGCGCGCAAAGCGGAGCTGTGCCGCATCTCGTGTCACCTGAACGGTGATGCGGCCCCCAACGCCGACATGCTCCGCTGCCGCCTCGAGCACCGTGAGCGCGCGTCGCGCATCGCCATCCGACTCCACGGCCATGAGCCCGAGCGCGTCGTCGTCCACGGTCAGCGCGCTCGCGCCGAGCCCCAACTCCGCATCGCTCAACGCACGACGGATTACCGTGGTGATGTCGGTGGGCGTGAGCGCGCGCAGCACGAACACCCGAACACGCGAGAGCAGCGCGCCATTGATCTCGAAGCTCGGATTCTCCGTCGTCGCGCCGATCAGCGTGATCGTTCCCTTCTCCACATGGGGAAGGAACGCATCCTGCTGCGCCTTGTTGAACCGATGGATCTCGTCGGCGAACAGGATGGTGCCGCGCCCCGTCTCCAGCCGGTCTTCCGCATCGCGCACGATCTCGCGCACGCGCGGCACGCCTTCCGTCACGGCGGAGAAGGACACGAATTCCCGGTCCGTGTAGCGGGCGATGAGCCGTGCCAGGGTCGTCTTGCCCGTGCCCGGTGGTCCCCAGAACACCATCGAGGACACGGTGCCCTTCTCGATGCTGTCCCGCAGCGGCATACCCGGCGCGAGCAGGTGCTCCTGTCCCGCGTACTCCTCGAGCGTGCGCGGACGCATCCGTGCCGCGAGCGGCGGCGGCGGTGCCGTGGCGGCGAAGAGCGAGTGGCCGGACGAGCGCGCGCGGCCGGGACGTCGATCAGACATCGTCAGCCGCCGGCGAGCGAGCGCGCGAGAAAGTAGGTCGCCGTGCCGCCGACGAACGCGAGCGGAAGATGCCACCCGCCGCGCGCACGGAACTCGGGCACGAGGTTGGACATCCCGACGTAGAGCGTCACGCCCGCTGCCAGCGCCAGCCCGTGATCGCGGAGCGCCTCGATGCGATCGGTGAGGAGCACGCCAGCGATGGTCGCCACGCCCAGCGCGCCGGCGGCGAGGAGGGCACGGCGTCGACCCTGCCCTGCTGCCAGGAAAAGACTGGAGATCGCGAAGCCTTCCGGAACCTTGTGCAGGATCACGGCGACGAACACGAGCGAGGCAACCGCGCCGCCGGCATCCAGTCCGCTCGCCACCGCGACACCGTCGACGAAGGTGTGCAGCAGCAGCCCCGCGAGCGCAGCGACCGAGACGGCCTCGGAGACGTGATGGGTTTCTTCGCCAAAATGGAAGTGCGTACCGATCACGTGCTGCGTGATGTGCACCGCCATGTACCCACCGAGCGCAACGATCGCGGCCGATGGGCCTCCGCGCGCGATCGCGCCGGGAAGCAGGTCGATCAGGCCGACGGCGATCATGAATCCCGCCGCGAATGCGAGCATACCGTCGAGCGCGCGGACGCTCCAGCGCGCGCGCGATGTCACGGCCAGCGCTCCCACCATGTTCGCGGCAGCGGCAGCGAGCGCGTAGACGATCCGGTCGTGCGTCACGGATCTCGCGCGAGTTCGCGCGGTCCGGGCGGCAGCGTCACACCCGTTGGAGCCCGAGCCGCTCAGCCGCAGCCGCCACGGCGCTCACGAGGTCGGGCGCCGCGGGAAACGACTGCCGCTGAATCTTCCAGCTCTTCGGCCGGAGCTGTGTCCGCTCTTCGAGCCCGCGCCCCTCGAGCAGGTACAGCCACTTGTCCGACTTCGAGTAGATGAACAGCTCGAGATGCGGGTTGAGCGAAAACTGATCCTCCGAATTGAAGACGCTCACTTCGGTGCCGCCGAAGCGCGCGAGGAGCAGCCGGATGCGGGCGATCGCATCGCGTACGTCGGGCAGCGCGAGTGCGTCGCCCTTCCAGCTTCGTCCGCTCCGCAGATCGTCGATGTGGACGTCCACCGCCGGACTGAGCATCTCCGACAACGTCCAGAACAGGTCGACGATCCGCTCGGCATTCGCGACGACGTGGGCCGTGTAGACGCCGTCGGTCTCGCTGAAGGTGAAGCCGTCGTTGCTCGCCCGGAACCGCCGCCAGATCGACGACTCGGGCTGCTTGCCACGAAATAGCATGCGTGTCTACTGCTCGGTCGAAGGGTGAACCGCCGTCACTCCCATCCCGCCGCGAACGGCCGCCGCGATGCGCGGCACCTCGGCGAGCAGCGCCTCGGGCGTGTTCCGTGCCGGATCGTCCAGCACACGCTCGAGCAACGCCTGGAGAATCTTAGCATAGATCGGCCCGGCGGGGATGCCCAGGCGTCGGAGATCGTCACCGTTGATGCGCAGGTCCGCTACCTGTAGCGGGTCACGAAACGCACTGCGACGCATGCGTCGATGCAGCGCGCGCAAGGATGCTTCGCTCGGTACTTGCCCACCCGCCTCCCGCTTGACGTGCCAGCGTGCGGAGACGATGCGGAGGAAGGACCCGATGTGGAGCCGCCCAATGCGCGCGAGCCAGCGTCGCACCTGCTCATCGGTCGGTGACCCCGCGACGAGCGTGTCACAAAGCGTGTCTTCAATTTCCTGCCAGCTTGCCGCAATCGATGCCACCCACGCGATCTGATGCTTCGACATGCGCAGGTCGGTGAGGGCTCGACGCGCTGTCGCCACGGGAGTGTCGAGAAAAAGCGCCGCGAGTCGATTGACGGTGCGCTGCGCATGCCGCCTGGCGTCGAGCTGACGCGGCAACGCGTCGAGGGTGGCCAGCGCGAGATCGTCGATCGTGGCAAGTGTGGGGACGAGCGCCGCGAGTGCCCCCACCTCGCGCCACATGCGCAGCGCAGTGCCCGGCCTGTCCACCTGCTCCAACGTTTTCACGAGTTCCTGCTGGACTCGCTCGGCCGAGAGACGCGTGAGGAACGGTGCAGAGTGCTCGATGGCCGCATGGGTCGCCGGATCGATGGTGAAGCTGAACCGCGCCGCGAAGCGAATCGCGCGCAGCGCGCGAAGCCGATCCTCCCGCATTCGCTGCTCCGGGTCGCCCACGGCGCGGACGAGCTTCGCCGCGAGATCGGCGCGCCCACCGAACGGGTCGTGGAGCACCTGCGTGCGAGGACGGAATGCAATGGCGTTCATGGTGAAGTCCCGGCGCGCGAGATCGTCGTCCAGACTGACCCCGAACTCCACCTCGGCGTGCCGACCATCGGTGCGCACATCGCGCCGGAACGTCGTGATCTCGTGGGCGACGCCCGCGTCATCCAGTACGCTCACTGTCCCGAACTCGATGCCAACCGGAATCGTCCGTCGCCGGCCAAATACCTCGATGACCTGGGCTGGTGTGGCCGTCGTGGCAAGATCCCAGTCCAGGGGATGCCCCCCAGCAAGGGCATCTCGAATGGCTCCACCCACGCACCACGCCTCGAAGCCGGCCGCTTCGAGTCGTCCTGCGATATCGAGCACGCTGTTGGTGGGCCGGAGGCGTTCCATGGCCGATTCTGCCGTGGGGATCGAGCGGGGATGCGCGCGCGGACGCGCGGGGGAGAGGTTATGCGGGTCCGCCGCGCAGGGACAGCCCCGGGGGGTGGAATTCTTAAACAAATGAAGCCATATTTCAGGACTGCGACCCGCCTCTTCCACGGTGCCGATGCCCGACCTGTTGCCGTTCCTCGATGCTGCCGCCGCGCGTCCCGAGTTCAAGTCCGACGTGCTGACGTTCGTGCGTGGTGGGACGTCGCCTCGCATCGAGCTCGAGTGCTATGCGCCCCGAGTGAAGGTCGAGCGGTTGCTGACGCAGTTGCTCCACGCGCACCCCGATCTGGAGGTCGAGCGCGTGCGCGTGAGCGGACAGTCCGGTTGCTCGGATTTTTCCGGCGTGCTGACGGTGTTCGCCAGCGACTCCGAGCACCGCATCGCGTTCACCTGGTGCTGCGCATGGCGCGCCGAGCAGGAAGGGTGGCGGGATTGTTTCGGATTCTGGGATCAGGCGAGGGCGGCGCGCGAGTTCGGATTTCGGTGTTATTCTCGATGGGAATCGGAGTCTACAGTACTGAGTGCGTAGTCGGGAGTTTGCACGGCCGAGCTGACAGCTTCAAGCTGTGAGCTGACTGAGTCACTCGTTGTTACGCAGTGCAGTACGGAATTGGCGAACGGGGCGCTTTCGGAACGAAGTGCGGAAGTCCGGTGACGGAGCTTCGACTGATCGCGGCACCTTTCCCGTATGCAGGATTACCACAAGCTCAAGGTCTGGGAGAAGGCGCACCTGCTCGCGATCGATGTCTATCGCTTGAGCGAAGGCTTTCCACGGCGGGATGGGGTGGCACTGACGACGCAGTTGCGGCGCGCGGTGCTTTCCATTCCTACCAATATCGCAGAGGGTGCAGGAAAGTCAGGAACCAACGACTTTCGCCGTTTCCTCGACATCGCACTCGGCTCCGCGTCCGAAACTCACTACCAGTTGTTAGTCGCCCGTGACCTGAACCTGATCGAGAATGCGACCTACGACGAACTGTCGACTCGCGTCATCGAAGTCCGCCGCATGCTCGTCGGCCTGCTGAAACGCGTGAAGCTCGCTTCAGCGCAGACCAGCCCGTAAGTCAGACACGTGAACGCCGTCAGTCCCGACTGCGCCCGCGTATTACCATCCGTCCACGGCGTCAAAAAACAACGAAGGTGTCATCAGTCAGCTGACAGCTTGCAGCTATCAGCTCGGCCGTGATACTCCCCCACTCCCCGTCACACAACTCGCCGTCACGACTCGCCGAAGAGCGCGATGATATCAGCCCACGAATATCCAGCCCCGAGCGCCAGCATCGTCTCGATCCGCGCTTGCCCCGGCCGTCGTCCATATGCAAAGATCGCCCCGGCATCGAGCAACTTCCGTCCGCCCCCTGGATACGCGTAGCTCGGGCCCACTCGTCCGCGCTGCGCCCGCGAACTCACGACCACGGGTCGTCCGCTCTCCACCCATCGCGTCACGCCGTCCACCATCGCCGGCGGCACGTTGCCTCGCCCCATCGCCGCCAGCACCACCGCGCGCGCGCCGGTCTCGCGTGAGGCGTCGAGCAGCCGTGCGTCCGAGCCGGCGTACGCGTGCACGAGATCGACCGGGCCGGCTGGCTCCGCGGGCACGATCGGCGACGCCATCGCCAACAGGGCGCGATGGAAAATCACCACTCCTTCATCCACCTCACCCAGGGCACCAAGACCCGGGCTTTCGAACGCATCGCGCGCCTCCGTGTGCGTCTTCCCCACCTCGAGCGCGCTGTGGATGCGCTCGCCGATGCATACCAGTGTGCCGTTGCCACGCGACAGCGGACTCGCCGCAACGCGCGTCGAGTCCAGCAGGTTCGATGGACCGTCCCACCCGAGGTCACTCGCCGGTCGCATCGCGCCGGTGAAGACCACCGGCTTGTCGGCCGGCAGTGAGCGCGCCACGAGATAGGCCGACTCCTCGAGCGTGTCGGTGCCGTGGGTGACCACGACGCCCGCGACCTCCGGCCTCGCGAGATGCTCCGCGATCCGGTTGCGCAGCGCCCACATCCGCTCGATCGTCATGTGCGGGCCGGGGAAACGCCCCCACTGCTCGACCTCGAGCTCCGCGACGTCGGTCAGTCCGCGCGTCGCGTTGACGATGTCCTCTCCACTCAGCGACGGCACGGCGCCACCAGCGTCGGCGTCGAACCGCATGGAGATCGTGCCGCCCGTGAACAGGAGCACGATCATCCGCAGAGCACGCTCCCGCCGTTGACATTGAGGATCTCGCCCGTCACGTGCCGCGCGAGCGGCGAACAGAGGAAGAGGATCGGTCCCGCGATGTCTTCTGCAGACGCAATGCGGCCCAGCGGAATCGCGGCGTCCACCCGCGCACGCACGTCGACCGACAGCGCGGACGCGACCATTTCCGTGTCTACCCACCCCGGCGCAACGGAATTCACCGTGACGTCCCTGCCCCCCAGCTCCACGGCGAGCGACTTGGTGAGCGCGATGACCGCGCCTTTGCTGGTACCGTAGTCGGCATGAAATGCCTCGCCGCGCTGTCCGGCTGTGCTCGAGACGAGCACGATGCGACCGTGATCCGCGATCACGCGCGCGACGGCGCGCGTGCAGTAAAAGATGGAATCCACGTTCTGACGCATCGTGCGCATCCACCGCTCTTCCGTCATGTCGGCCAGGGCGACCTCGTCGGCTGGCCACACTCCGGCGTTGCCGACGAAGATGTCGAGGCCGCCGAGCACGCGCACGCTCTCGCGAACGAGAGACTCGCTGCCGTCGAGCGTGGCTAGATCGCCACCGTGCGCGGCGGCCGTCACGCCTGATTCCCGAAGCTCGGCAACCACACGCTCGGCATCGGCGCGACGCGACCGATAGCCGATCATCACGTTCGCGCCGGCGCGCGCGAGCAGTCGCGCAGTGGCCGCACCAATGCCGCGAGAACCGCCCGTCACGAGCGCCCGTCTTCCACGAAGATCGATCATAGCGAGCGCTCCACGACGTCGCAGATGATATGCTCGATGCACAGGTGTAGCTCCTGCGCCCGGTCGGTACGAGTCGTCGGGATCACGACGCTGTGGTCGGCGAGCGCCTTGAGGGCACCTCCATCGCGTGCGCTGAAGGCAAGCACCTTCACCTTTTTTGCATGCGCCGCTTCCGCCGCCCGCAGCACATTCGGCGAGTTCCCGCTCGTCGAGTGGATGATCAGCAGATCGCCCGGCTTCGCGAACGCCTCGATCTGACGAGAGAACACGTTCTCGAATCCGATGTCGTTGCCCGCCGCCGTCAGCAGCGACGTGTCTGTCGTGAGCGCCAGCGCCGGATACGCCCGCCGATTACGCATATAGCGGACGACGTATTCCGTGGCCATGTGCTGCGCATCGGCGGCACTGCCGCCGTTGCCGCAGAAGAACAGCGTTCCGCCCACGTTCACCGTCGCCTGCACCATGTCGAGCGCGACGTCGAGCTCGGATTCCAGCTCCGTCGCGACACGTTCGGCGATGGCGGCGAGCTCGCGGAGCGCGGAACTGAAGTGCGATGACATCGGGCGACTGGTGTGAGGTGATGACAGCGTATCGTGAAATAATGCTTACGGGCGCGAGAACAGCTCGAGGAGTCGCCCGAGAACGTTTCGTCCGAGCGACAGCGGCGGCACGGGCAGGACCTCCTCGTCATCCAGCAGCCGTCGCGCATTCGTCCGCGTGAGCAGATCCGCATGCTCCTGCGTCGCGACGTCGAGTAGCCACGTACGAGCCGTCGCCAGCGAACGATCGTCGGCGTGGTTGTCGCTCGCAAACATGTCGACCAGACCCGCCTCGAGGAGCGCACGCGAGATCCTGCCGATGCCTCCCTTGCCTCGCAGGCCGGCGGTATCCATCTGGATCACCGCGCCGGCCCTCCGCCACTCAGCCACTGTTTCGACCGTGCACCCCCAGTAGCGTTCGGGATGTGCGAGGACGGGAACGCTCCCTCCGCTTCGCAACCTGAACAGTTCCCTCGACGCACCTGCAGGAACGCTCGTGCGTGGGAACTCGAC
>JBDSSY010000153.1:0-4102 GCA_039928585.1 Gemmatimonadaceae bacterium
AGGCGATGGAGACGACGGTCGCCGCCATGATGTCGATCACGGACCGGGTCACGGCAATCAATCAGATCGCCGACCAGACCAACCTGCTCGCGCTCAACGCCGCGATCGAGGCGGCGCGCGCCGGCCACCAGGGTCGTGGGTTCGCCGTCGTCGCCGAGGAGGTGCGCCGTCTGGCGGATGTCTCGCGTCGCACGGCCGGCGAAATCACCGAGCTCGCCGCGCGCAGCAAGATCACCGTGGCGCAGTCGGGCGAGCTGATCGACGGCCTGGTGCCGCGCATCCGGCAGACGGCGGCGATCGTGCGCGCCGTGTCGGCGTCGTCGGCGGAGCAGGTACAGAGTCTCGACCTCGTCGGCAAGGCGATGCAGCAGGTGGACGACGTGACGCATCGCAACGCCGCTGCGGCGCAGGAGCTTGGCGCCATGGCGGAAGAGCTCACGGCGCAATCGGAAACACTGCAGGAAGTGATCGGACGATTCCGCGGCGTACGGAACATCGGCGCGAGTGCGCCGGCCGTAGCGTCCGGTCCACGACGTCCCGTCGCGGCCTGACGCGTGAGACCGACGTGAGAATCCTGGTCGCCGATGACGACCGACTGATATCGGAGCTGGTGTGCGCCGTCGTGCGCGAGGCAGGTCACACGCCGGTCCCTGCATTCGACGCGATGCAGACGCTGATGTTCGCCATCCGTCCGCCCGTGCCGGGATTGATCATTCTCGACATCAACATGCCGGGCGGCACGGGGCTCGAGGCACTGCGGAAACTGAAGCTGTCTGCGCGCACCTCACCCATTCCGGTGATCGTGCTGAGTGGCAGCACCGAACTCGACATGCCGCAGAAGGTGAAGGGCCTGGGCGCCGACGAGTTCCTGTCGAAGCCGATCAACCCGGACGTGCTGTTGCTGGCGATCCAGCGCGTGCTGCGCGAGACCGAATCCGGCGGGTGAGCCGGGCAGGCGCGCACTGGTGACGCGCGAGCCCGGCCGCCGTTAGCTTGCACGGATGGCGCTGCCCGACATCCACATCCGCCCTCGCGACGAGCTGATCGCCGAGATGCAGCGGGAGATCAAGTCCCTCGCACGCGAGCGGAACGCCGTCATCCTCGCGCACAACTACGAGCGGCCCGAAGTGCAGGACGTCGCCGATTTCGTCGGTGATTCGCTCGGGCTCTCGCGCGAGGCCGCCAACACGCAGGCGGACGTCATCGTGTTCTGCGGCGTCCACTTCATGGCGGAAACTGCGGCCGTCCTGTCCCCGCAGAAAACCGTCCTGCTGCCCGACCTCGCGGCGGGCTGTTCCCTCGCCTCGATGATAAACGCCGAACAGCTCCGTGCCTGGAAGGCGGAGTATCCGGGCGCGGTCGTCGTGTCGTACGTCAACACGACGGCCGAGGTAAAGGCGGAGAGCGACTACTGCTGCACGTCGGGCAATGCGCTGGAGATCGTCAACGCGATTCCCGCGGACACCGAGATCCTCTTCTGTCCCGACATGTTTCTGGGTGCGCACGTCAAACGCATGAGCGGGCGGCAGAATATCCGCATCTGGATGGGCGAGTGCCACGTGCATGCCGGCATCAGCCCCGACGACATCCGGCTGCGTCGTGCCGAGCATCCGGGCGCGGAGTTCCTCATCCATCCCGAATGCGGCTGCTCCACGAGCGTGCTGGAGGCGATGTCGGCCGGTGACGTGGACCCCGAGGGCGTGCAGATCCTGTCGACCGAAGGCATGATCAAGCGTCCGGCCATCTCCGAGGCCGACGACTTCATCGTCGCCACCGAGGTGGGCATCCTGCATCGACTGCGGCGCGAGAATCCATCGAAGCGATTCTTCGCGGCCAATGAGAAGGCGTCGTGCGCCTACATGAAGGTCACCACGCTGCCCAAGGTGAAGCGTGCCCTCGAGCACATGCAGCACCGGATCACGGTGCCGGCCGACGTGGCGAATCGCGCGCGGCGCGCGATCGAGCGCATGATCGCGATCGGGGGGCAGCGGCCGCTGAGCCCCGTACCCTTGAGGGCGGTGGATCCGGGCGAGTAGCGCAAGTCCAAAGTATGAAGGGAGGGAACATGGAGAGAGAGCGACAGGATTCGGAGCAGCGGCGTCCGCCCCGCACCATCACGCCACTCAGCACCCCCGCTATCGGCGGCGTCGGCATGCTGCGCTTTCCCTTCAGCCATGACGAGCTGCGAGTGCTGGTGAAGAGCGCGCTCGACGAAGACGGGGCGTTCAACGACCTGACGACGCTCGCGACCGTCGTCTCGGATCGCCGTGCGCGAGGCCGGCTCGTGGCGCGCCGAGCCGGCGTGGTATCAGGTGTGCCGCTGGCGGTGGAAGCGTTCTGCATCCTCGATCCCAAAGTGACGATTCGCGTTGACCAGGAAGACGGCGCACACGTCGCGCGCGGCGAGTCCATCCTGTACCTGACGGGCCATGCGCGCGCCCTGCTCGCCGCCGAGCGCGTCGCGCTCAACTTCATGCAGAAGCTGTCGGGTGTGGCGTCGCTCACGGCGAAATACGTGGAGGAGGTGCGCGGCACCCGCGCGAGAATTCTCGACACGCGCAAGACGACACCGGGCTGGCGACTGCTGGAGAAGTACGCGGTGCGTTGCGGCGGCGGCACCAACCACCGCCTCAATCTCTCGAGCGCGGTGCTCATCAAGGACAATCACCTGGCTGCGGTCGATGGCGACGTGGCCGTGGCCGTGCGACGCGCGCGCGATCTGGCGCCAGCGGGGACGAAGGTCGAGGTGGAGTGCGAGTCGCTCGATCAGGTGAAGGCGGCGCTCGACGCGAACGCCGATATCGTCATGCTCGACAACATGTCGCCCACGCAGATGGGCGAATGCGTGCGCCTGGTGAACGGCCGTGCGATCACCGAAGCATCGGGCGGCATCAATCTCGACACGGTACGGCGGATCGCGGAAACAGGGGTCGACTGGATCTCGGTGGGCGCGCTCACCCATTCGGCACCGGCGCTCGATCTCGCACTCGACTTCGAGTAGAGGCTCGACTCGCGTCGCACGACACGCGCTCCCATGACGAGCCGCGATCATGACCCCGACGTCCGCGGGACATCGGTGTGGGACGTGGGGCCGACGCTCGCGCTCCCGCGACTGGAGTCCGACATCGACGTGGATGTTTGCGTCGTGGGACTCGGCGGATCCGGCCTTGCCTGCATCGGCGAATTCATTCGGCTCGGCGCGCGCGTCGCCGGCGTGGATGCGGCGAGCGTCGGTGGCGGTGCCGCGGGACGGAACGGGGGGTTCCTTCTGGCCGGACTTGCCCTGTTCTATCATGACGCCGTCACCCGCTACGGTCGCGACTCGGCGCGTGCGCTCTACCAGCTCACGCTTGCGGAGCTCGAGCGGATCGAAGCGGAGACACCGTCGTTGGTGCAGCGCAGCGGCTCGCTGCGCATCGCCGAATCGGCCGACGAAGGCGCCGACTGCGAACGCCAGCTCGACGCGATGCGCGCCGATGCCTTGCCGGTCGAGCGATACGAGGGGCCCGAGGGCGCGGGACTGGTGGTGCACGGGGATGGCACCTTTCAGCCGCTCGAGCGATGCCGCGTGCTGGCGACGGGTGCAATGGCCGCGGGCGCGCAGCTATTCGAGCGCTCCCCGGTCACCGGTTTCGGCGCGTCGAGCGTGCGCACCGAGCGCGGACGGGTGCGCGCGAAACACATCGTCGTTGCCGTCGACGGCGCCCTGGATCGGCTGCTGCCCGAGCTGGGAACGCGCGTGCGCACGGCGCGGCTCCAGATGCTCGCCACCGAGCCGACGACGGAGATAACGCTGACACGCCCCGTCTACGCGCGGTGGGGCTACGACTACTGGCAGCAGCGGCCAGACGGGGCGATCGCGCTCGGCGGTGGACGCGACATCGGCGGAGAGAGCGAATGGACGGCCAACGCCACGCCGACCG
The DNA here is from genome assembly GCA_039928585.1 of Gemmatimonadaceae bacterium. Classification (GTDB taxonomy): domain Bacteria; phylum Gemmatimonadota; class Gemmatimonadetes; order Gemmatimonadales; family Gemmatimonadaceae; genus AG11. The sequence continues at coordinate 3,924 of JBDSSY010000153.1, forward strand.
CGATCGTCCAGGAGGCGCTCGAGCGGCGGCTGCGCGACGGCCTGGGTGTGCATGCGCCGATCAGCCACCGCTGGGCGGCGAGCGTCGGCTACACCGCGGACGGGCTGCCGATCGCCGAGCGCGTGCGCGACAACGTGTGGGCGATCGGTGGCTACTGCGGCACCGGCAACGTCATCGGT
>JBDSSY010000154.1:0-4822 GCA_039928585.1 Gemmatimonadaceae bacterium
TGGCCAGAGCAGGACGGACAGCTCAGCGGCGAGCCGTTCCGATCGTTCGCGATGAGGTGGAGCGCTTGCACTGGGTTATACGTAGCCGGACGCGGCTTGCGCATTGGCCCTCCAATTGAATTTCGCACTCACCCGGAGAAGTGGCGCCGGGCCGCCCTGATGAACAGTAACCACCAAAGGACGTAAAGCACAGTGGGGCATCGTCTTGCGATCTGAATTCCGCCTCACCGCCGGGCTGATGCTCGCGCTTGCCTCCGCCTGCGGTCCGCACGCGCACGTTCCTGTACGACCCGTCACCGTCCCAGACGCACTCGGGCCAGCCGACAGCATGGCTCGGCTCGCCCGCCGGCTCGCCCCACTCCTATACCTCCAGCGGGACGAGTGGTTCCCGCTCACGCGAGCCGTCGCAGTGGTGCATCCCACTCGTCGCATCATCGCCTATCATCTGCTGTGGCGTGACGACGCGCATGGATCCTGGATCCCGTTCACCGTGCCGACCGACCAGGAAGTCGTGTGGATCGGCTACGACGAGAGCGGCGCGCCCACCGATATGTGGACGTACTGGCATGGCAAAACGCTGCACACCCCGTGGAGCGGAACGCCCGCCGTCGACGTGCAGTGGGGAAAGCATGGCTCGCTCCCTCGCGGGATCATCGAGAGCGACCTGCCGCCTTTCCAGACGCTCAACGCCTTCTACGCCTTTCACTACATCGGGATCGCCGACATCCTGCTCGGCCGGCTCACGCGTCCGGGCCCGTCGGGATTCTTCCACTCGTATCGCCGGTACCGCGACTTTTCGCGCCTGATCGTCCTCGGGGATTCCCTCGACGTTGTGGTGCGCACGGCGCAGCCGCGTGAGCAGCTCGAGGCCGTGTTCGGCAAACCATTCTCCCGAAAACCCGCGTGGCCTCGATGAGCGAGTGCGCGGCGATCGGTGCCATTCGCGGTCGACGGACTACTCGTCCCAGGTCCCGCCCGGCCGGCGCCACACTCGTCGCCCCACTCGCCAGCTTTTCCGGTCCGAGAAGTCCTTTCCGGGCCCGAACGACTCCGCGTCACCGATCGATTCCATCATGTCGTTCGCCTTCGCGCTCGACTCGTCCGCCCAGTGGACGATCTCGGCCTCGGCAGTCATCGGCTCCACGGGGCTTCCGAATTCGCGCTTTCCGTGATGGGACAGGATCATGTGCTGCACGTCGAGCAACTGACCTTCCGTGCACACCCGCTGTCCGAGCGCGGCGAGTCGGCGCTCCAGCATCAGGCTCCCGAGCACCACATGGCCGAGCAGCAGCCCGCAGGGGGTGTAGTCGAACGATCCGCCCTCGATGCAGTACGCCTCCACCTTGCCCACGTCGTGCAGCAGCGCTCCCGCGACGACGAGGTCCACGTTTGCCCCCATCGTCTTCGCGGTCTGCTTCGCGATCGAGGTGACCTCGAACACGTGTTGCAGCAGGCCGCCAAGCTGCGCATGATGCGCCCGCACCGAACCGGGGGTGTTCTCGAACCGCACCCGGAAGTTGTCGTCGGCGTAGAACAGGTCCACCACTCGGCGCAATGCCGGGGTCGTCATCTCGGCCCGGCGCTTGTCCACCCAATCCCAGAGCTTCACCATGTCGCCCGTGATGCGTGGGAGGAACGCGTGGAGATCCACCTGTTCCTTGGGCACGACGCGTAAGGGTCCGCTGAGCTGGATCTGCCGCTTGCCCGTCTTGGCGTAGACGCCCACCTGCCCGATGGCCTGCACCACGCGACCGCGGTCCGCGCCGTCTGCCCAATCGCGCTGGTTCGCCCAGATGGGAGCGACGTCGATGTGCCCCGACGCGTTACCGAGCTTCAGGATCACGAACGGGTCCCCGTTGCCCTGGGTTTTCTCGACCCGGTCGACGACCATGAGCTCGTGCTGTACACGCTCGCCGATGGCGAGCTGGCCGAGGTTGAGCGGAGGCATCCTCAAGAGTGCAGGACGTGGCGGCATCAGGCAAGCGAAATCTGGCGGTCGTCTGGCCGTTGTCGATGCGGTGCGCCATGTTTGCGCATGCGCGGTAATCGTTCCATACCGCCGTGCTGCATCGTCGCTGCTGTTGGCCGGCGTCGCGATGGGCGAGTGAGACAGGTGTGGTGCGGTGGCAAGTCCGCTGGGCGTGATCTCGCGCCCGAAACTTGCGCAGGGAGTGCTCGATTCGCGCAGCACCGATAGCCACTATCCGGCAGAGGAGACGCAGCGATGGCGATGAAGAAGAAGCGCGGCACGAAGCGCGCGGGCAAGAAGAGCGCGCGCCGCGGTCCGGCGATCAAGAAGCGCTCCGGCGCGAAGAAGAGCGGCGCCAAGCGTGGCGCAAAGAAGAGCAGCGCGAAGAAGAGCGCGAAGCGCAAGACGGCCAAGCGCGGCGGAGCCAAGAAGTCGAGCGCGAAGCGTTCGGCGGCGAAGCGGCGTGGTCCGGCCGTGAAGCGCTCGACCGCGAAGAAGAGCGGCGCCAAGCGCAGCACGGCGAAGAAGTCCACGGCCAGTGGCGCGCGGAAACGCGCCGCAGGGTTGGGGGCGCGCGTGAAGCGCGTGGCGTCTGGCGTCGCGGAGCAGGCGCAGAGCGCCGCGGTGTCCGGCTACGAAGCGGTGAAGGAAATGGGCGAGAACATCGTCGATCGCGTTTCGAGCTGACGCGCGACGGGCCGTCCCCGCGCGCCCACGATCGAGTCGGAACACTCCGCTCAATCGGCGTGGCGCGCGAGGAAGGCCAGTACCAGGTCGGCTACGACGTCCTTGCAATAATCGACGGTGATGATGTGTCCACACCCGGTGACCCAGTGTCGCTCGGTGGGCGCACGGAGTGTCGCCATCGTCGCCGTCGCCACCGCGTCTGGAATGCGGTTATCGGCACGCGAATGGATGACGAGCGTCGGCACCGCGATCTTCATCAATGCCGCGCGCCCGCGTCGCGCTGTCTCGAGTAGCGCGTGCAGCGCGTTGGGCGCCACGACTCCGTAGGCGTAGTTCGCCGTGCGCGCCGCGGGATCGTGAACCGATCGCTCTCCGCGCGCGCCAAGGTACGGCTGCACCAGCCCCCACAATGGCGCCGTCCGGGTGGCCCAGGCCACCTGCGGCGTCGCCGCGAGGTACGGAGCCAGCAACAGGAGCACGCGCACGTCGGCTTCCACCGCCAGTTGCGCGGCCAGTGCGCCGCCCATCGAGAGCCCGCCGACGCCAATCCATTCGTGGCGGCCCCGCAATTCATCTAACGCGACGCGCGCCGCGGCCGTGTATGCCGAGGCATTCACGCGCGCGAAGTCGCGCGGTGAGCGCCCATGTCCGGGGAGCAGTGGCGCGAGCACCGTGTAGCCCGCCGCATTGAGTCGCGCCCCGAGATGCCGGAGAGTCTGTGGTGAATCTCCCGAACCATGGAGCAGCAGCACCGCTCGTCCATTCGTGCCGGCAAACAGGAATGGCTCGGCACCGGCCACCGTACCGTCCACGGTGCGCACGTTTCGCCTGTCGTAATCGCGCTCGATCCGGCGCGCAGCGATCAGGCGCCACGCCGCGCCAGCACCGGCGATCATCGGCAGCAGCAACCAGCCCAGCATCAGGACCGCGACGAGTTGGAGAAGGCGGGACCGGAGTGGAGGGACGTCCAGCGCTTGAAAATCGTCGCTACTGGAGCGCCGGTACCGCGTCCACGTCCGCCATCACGGCGGCGAGCAACGCATCGTCCGCCACGCCGGAGTCGGCGAGCCGGTCGAACAATCGCGCCGAAGGCGCGACGTACAATGTACTCCCGCGACGCTCGACGAGTCCTTCCCCGACCAGTCGGGCAAACACGAGCGACACCGATTCGCGCGTCGCGCCCACGACTTCACACAGCAGCCGATAGCGCGCGGCGCACAACTCGATGTAGCCATCGTCGCGCGTGAAGCTGTCGTGCGCCGACATGCGGCGCAGGGCGGCAATCAACCGCTGCTCCACCGACAGCGTCGTGAGCTCCCGGAGCTTTTCGAGCAGCGCCGTGCGCTCGGCCATCACCTGTCCGATCACCGCCATCGCGGACACGGGCTGTTCACGGATGAACGCTCGCAGCTTTCCGCTGCTGAGAAACAGTGTTTCCGTTTCCGCGTCGGTGCGCGCATCGGTGGCATAGACGGCATTTGGCGACAGTCCTTCAGCGCCGAACGTCTCGCCTGGCGTCGCCACCCATGGGACGAATCCACGACCCGCGCGAACGCGGCTGCGCAGTACCACTCGCCCACGCACGACGATGAACACGCCGTCGGCGCTCACGCCTCGCTCGTAGATCTGGAAGCCGGCGGGCCATGCCGCCCGCGCCGCGTAACCCTGAATGGCCAATCGCTCCGTGAGCGACAACCGGGGAATCGTCACGCCGCTCGCCTCGCGTCTGTGCGTCACCTGTCACCTCCAAGCCTGCGACACGAACGCCGCCTCGCAATACGTGGGCCGACGGAAGGAGGCGCGGACTCAGCCGGTAGCGGCATGTCGAGTGCCATCCGTCCCATGTCTACCGCACCTCGCCAAGTGCCGTGCGCGCTGTGGCGAGCGCGCGCGTCGCCGCACTGAATCGCTGCGCGAGATCGGCGATCTCCACATTCGTCAGCCGTTCATCGTTCGCGCGAAGCGCCTCGTTCACCGACGGGTACACCATGTTCGAATATCCATTGTCGACATCCGCCACGTAGATCAGGTTGCGATACCACGGGCGTGTTCGCAGTCCCGACGGCCGCACGAGCGCCCGCTCCACTCCGAGCAGCGCGGCATTCACCGCTGACCGCCGGTCGCGCGATGGTGTCCCGGCGGCGAGCACTCGATCCCGTGCGGTGG
>JBDSSY010000155.1:0-31763 GCA_039928585.1 Gemmatimonadaceae bacterium
CGTACCCGTGCCGGATCCCGTTGCGGCGAGCTGGGTGCGACAGTTTCCTCGCCTGTTCGTGACCGTATCGTCGCTGGAGCGCGCGGTGCAGATCGCGCTCCCGCCACCTGGCGATGGCGCGCGAACGCAGGCCCTCGCCTTCGCACTCGCCGGATTTCGTGGTGACAGTCTCGAGCTCCGGCACTTCGCCTCGCCCGACGGTGCAGACTCGGCAGCGTCGCGCGAGCCGATCCACGTGGCGCTACCAGGCGCGGGGGTCGCGACACTCTGGCCCCTGCTCGACGAGCAGGAACGCGTCCGCGGCGTCGTCGCGTCCGAAAGCGGTCCGCTTCGCATCACGACGTGGATTCCGCTCGAGAGCGATGGCCTTCGATGGGGCGGGGTGCTCGACCGGCTCCGGTCGGCGGATACGGCCAGTCATGAGAGCGGCCTCGTGCGCTCGCCGGTGCGCGTGCTTCCGGTGGCCGGCCGCTCCGTGTACGTCCAGTCGATCTATCAATGGAGGCCCGGCGGAAGTCCACGACTGGCGAGAGTTGCGTCTGTCCTCGACGACTCCGTGCGCGTGAGTTCCACGCTCATCGCCGCGGCCGGAGTGCCGGGGTCGGGAACGATGCCGGCACCCGGGCGACGGGATTTTCGTGCGATGACCGACAGCCTCTATCGCACCATGCGCGATGCGCTCGCGCGCGGGGATTGGACCGCATTCGGTCGCGCCTTCGACTCCCTCGGCGCCGCGCTTCGACAGGCATCGCCGTGAGCTTGCCCGACGCATCGGGCAGGCCTAGCTTGCCTCGGCTGTTCCCTGAATGGACCACCAGAGCGGAGAAGGCGTGAACATCCACGAATTTCAGGCGAAAGAGCTGCTGCGTGCCGAGGGCGTGCCGATTCCCCCGGGCGACGTCGCGACGACTGCCGAGCAGGCCGAGGCGATCGCCCGGAAGATCGGCGGCATGGTCGTGGTGAAAGCGCAGGTGCACACGGGTGGTCGAGGCAAGGCCGGCGGGGTCAAGCTGGCAAAGACTGCATCGGAGGCCGGACAGATTGCCGCGAAGATTCTCGGCATGCAGATCAACGGACTCACGGTGCATCAGGTGCTCGTCACGGCGGCCGCCGATATCGCGTCGGAGGCGTACGTCGGCATCATCCTCGACCGCGCCTCGCGGAAGCCGGTGTTCATGGTGAGCCCGGCTGGCGGTATCGACATCGAGGAAGTCGCCGCGAAGACGCCCGAGAAGATCATGAAGTTGCCGATCGACACGCGCTACGGCCTGCAGCCGTATCAGGCGAGCGAACTCGGGTTCTTCCTTTTTCCGGACGACGTGAAGAAGGTGCGCGCCGCATCGAGGATCATGATGTCGCTGTATCAGGCGTTCATGAAGCACGACGCCTCGCTCGCCGAGATCAATCCGCTCGTCGTGACGCCGGCGGGAGAGGTGCTCGCGCTGGATGCCAAGATCTCGATTGACGACAACGCGTTGGATCGACACCCTGATCTCGTGAAGCTCCGGGACGAGACGGCGGAAGAACCGAGCGAGGTGGACGCCCGGAACTCAAGTCTCACCTTCATCAAGCTCGACGGAAACGTCGGGTGCGTGGTCAACGGCGCCGGGTTGGCGATGGCCACGATGGACCTCGTGAAATACTACGGTGGCGAGCCCGCGAACTTCCTCGACATCGGCGGGTCGTCGAATCCGGAAAAGGTCGTGAACGCGCTGCGCATCATCACGGGTGACCCGAGCGTGAAGGTCATCCTGTTCAACATCTTCGGCGGCATCACGCGCACCGATGACGTCGCCAATGGCATCGTCACGGCGACAAAGGCGAATCCGCTCCGCATTCCCATCGTCATTCGCCTCACGGGCACGAACGAAGAGATCGCCATGAAGATCCTGAAGGACAATGGATTCAGTGCATCGTCCGACATGGACGAGGCGGTGCAGCAAGCGGTTGCATTGGCGACGAAGGGAGGCAAGGCGGCGTGAGCATCTTCATCGACAGGAATTCCACCGTCATCGTGCAGGGGATCACGGGCCGCGACGGCTCGTTCCACACGAAGCAGATGATCGAGTACGGCACGCGGATCGTCGGCGGCGTCACTCCGGGAAAGGGGGGCCAGAAGTTCGAGGGATCGGTCCCGGTGTTCAATACCGTGCACGAGGCCGTGAAGGCGACGGGCGCGAACACATCGGTGATCTATGTGCCGCCGATGTATGCCGCCGATGCGATCATGGAAGCGGCCGATGCCGGGGTCGGCTTCATCGTCGCCATCACGGAGGGCGTGCCGGTGAACGACATGACCCGCGTTCATCCGTTCGTGAAGGAGAAGGGCGCTCGCCTGCTCGGCCCGAACTGCCCGGGCCTCATCACGCCGGGGCAAAGCAAGGTCGGAATCATCCCCGGTCGCATCTGCACACCTGGAAGCATCGGGGTCGTGAGTCGCTCCGGCACGCTCACCTACGAAGTCGTGTATCAGCTCACGCGCGCGGGCATGGGCCAGAGCACCTGCGTGGGGATCGGTGGTGACCCAATCAACGGCACCAGCTTCATCGACTGCCTGGCTGCGTTCGAGGCTGACCCGCACACGTCAGCCGTAGCGATGATGGGCGAGATCGGTGGGACGGACGAGCAGGAAGCAGCGGAATTCGTACGCACCCGGATGAAGAAGCCGGTCGTCGGGTTCATCGCGGGGCAGACGGCGCCTCCGGGGCGTCGGATGGGTCACGCCGGCGCGATCATCTCCGGCTCAGCGGGCACGGCGGCGGAGAAGCTGGCGTCGTTCGAGAAGGCGGGGATGGGCATCGCGCGCCGGCCCATCGAGTTCGTCGAGCAGCTTCGCGCGCGGATGTGAGTGCCAGGACACGCCCCGGGGAGCAGTCGTGAGACTGCGCGATGTGCTCGCTCCCACGCGCCTCGTGGTTCCGCTCGCGGCGCGCACGCTTCAGGAAGCGGAAACACTGCTGGTCGAGCCGCTCGCGGCGGCGCACGGCGTTCTTGATGCCGTGAAGTTGCGGCGGCGCGTCGCCGAGCGACGGGCGGAAGACGCGGTGGCCATGGGCGACCGGGCCTTCCTGCTGCATTACCGCACGGATGCGGTCGGCCAGCTCGTGGTGGCGCTTGGCGTCGCTCCTGACCGCATCTGCCGACAGGCGCCCGACGAGCAGGAGCAGTGCGCGCGCATCGTCATCATGATTGCTGCGCCACCGAGACACGCCGCGCGCTACCTGCAAGTGGTGGGCGGCTTCGCGCGGCTTCTGCGGAAGCCCGACGTGCTCGAGGCGGTGCTCGCCGCGCGCGACCCGGATGCGCTCGCGGCACTCGACCAGTTTTCGGAGTATCGACTTCCGGAGCAACTCGCCGTCCGCGACGTGATGAGCGACCATCCGTTGACCGTGACTCCGGACGTCCCGCTGAAGGACGTCGCCCGGTTACTCGTGCGAACCGGGCTCGGCGCCCTGCCCGTGGTGGATGAGGACCAGCGGGTGATCGGTATGGTGAGCGAGCGCGAGGTGATCCGGTTTCTTCTTCATGTACAGGCGTTCACGGGCCCGGATGCACGCGTGGCATCGCCGCTCGCCCTCGGCATTCGGACGGCGCGCGACGTGATGAGTCGCCAGGTCCTCTGCGTCGCACCAGAGCAGCCGATCGCTGAAGTCGCGTCGCTCATGAGCAACAAGGATGTGGACCGCGTCCCCGTCGTACGGGAAGGACGCCTCGTCGGCTTTCTCACGCGTGGTGACATCGTTCGTAAATTGATCGGCACGTAGGTTCACACGCGCGGGTACCGGGCGACCAATCGTCGCCCACTGGCTCCAGGTCATTCACGAGGACGGAATACATGGCAGGCACGCACACGCTCACGATCATCAAGCCGGACGCGTTCGGCGCGGCGAAGGCGGGGAACATCATCGCCCTCCTCGAGGCCAGGGGATTTCGGGTAAGGGCCGCCCGCGTCATGCATCTCACGAAGCAGCAGGCCGGCGAGTTCTACGCCGTGCACCGGGAGCGACCCTTCTACGGTGAGCTCGTGGACTTCATGACGTCGGGCGCCTGCATGCCGATGGTCCTGGAGAAGCCAAATGCCGTTGTGGCACTGCGCGACGCGATCGGTGCCACCGACCCGGCCGAGGCGGGGGCGGGCACGGTGCGGAAGCTGTACGCCGAGTCGAAGGGACGAAACGCGATTCATGCGTCGGACTCGGATGACAACGCCGCGAGGGAGGCGCGCTTCTTCTTCGCCGAGACGGACCTCATCTACTGACGTCAGGTCGTCCGTCGGTGCACGCCGAACCGGTTCGTGCGTCCGCTTGATAAGTCCAACGGCCCCAAGTAGTTTTGTAGGCTATGCTGTCCTTTGACATTCGGTCGCTCACCGAGCGCGCCGTGGCGGTGGACGACACGTTGTCGGCCGACGATCCGGTGTGGCTCGAGGGGGACATGGTGCCGTCCGGGCCATTGCGCGTGAAGGGGCGGTTATCGGCTGCGGGGCCGGGCCGGTTCTATTGGCACGGCACGATCGAGGGCGATGTGGCCCTGCCGTGCCGTCGCTGCCTTGGCGACGCGTCGGGTCATGTCGCCGAAGACGCGCATCTGATTTTCGCGGAAGCGGACGCGGAGGGTGTCGAGGACGACCCTGACGTGTTCGTGCTGGATGATCGCTCGCCAGCGTTGGACCTGCGACCCGCGGTGCGGGAGCAGTGGTTGTTGAACGTCCCAGGCTTCGCGTTGTGCCGGGACGACTGCAAGGGGCTATGCCCGACGTGCGGGGCCGAACTCAATGTCGGTCCCTGCGAGTGCGCTTCGTCCGCCGCGGATTCCCGCTCGGCGACGCTGCACAAGCTGCGCGGCGGACACGGCTGAGTCGTCCCGGTTCTTATCCTTTTCCGACCAGACCATGGCCGTCCCGAAGCGCAGAACATCCAAGCGGAAGAAGCGCGCCCGCAACACGCACAAGACCGCACCGGCAATCGCGATCCAGAAATGTCCCCGCTGCCAGGCGATGAAGCGCCCGCATCACGTGTGCGCTGAATGCGGGTATTACGCGGGTGAGCAGCGAGTCGCAGCCAAGGAAGCCTGACCTTGGCACGGATCGCGTTGGACGCCATGGGGGGCGATTTTGCTCCCCAGGCGACCGTAGCCGGCGCGCTCCTCGCGCTCGCGGAGCTCGATCCCGCCCACAGTATTCAACTCGTCGGCCAGACCGCTGTCGTTGACGCGCAGCTTTGCGCGTTGCTCGACGGCGAACTCGTCGCGCTCGCCAGGCATCGCGACCGCATCAGCATCATCGAAGCGCCGGAAGTCATCGAGATGACCGACAGGCCTAGCGCGGTCGTCCGGGGAAAGCCGAATAGCTCCATGGCCGTCGGGCTGCGCCTGCAACCCGACGGCCTGTCCGACGCCTTCGTGTCGGCCGGCAGCACCGGCGCGCAGATGGCAGCGTCCATGGTGATCCTCCGGCTGCACGCCGGCCTCAAGCGTCCCGCCATCGCCACGTTCTTCCCGTCCTCGCGCCGCACGGTCGTCGTGCTCGACTCCGGGGCGAACGTCGACTGCTCGCCCGAGGAACTGGTGCAGTTCGCCCGCCTCGGCGCGACGTACGCCGAGTGCGTGATGCGTCGCGCGAACCCGGCCGTCGGCCTCCTCAGCATCGGTGAGGAGCCGGAAAAGGGGAACGCGGTGACCAAGGAGGCGCATCAACTGCTGCGCCAGTCAGGGCTCAACTTCATCGGCAACGTCGAGGGAAGGGATCTTCCCGCTGGGGGAACCGAGCAGCACGCGCTCGACGTCGTCGTGTGCGACGGGTTCGTGGGCAACGTGCTCCTCAAGTTCTACGAGGGCATCGCACCGCTCATGGTCGACACGCTGCAGAAGGAGGGCTTCAACCCCGATGACATCCGGGCGGGCCTCAAGCATCTGGATTATTCCGAGCATGGGGGGGCGCCGCTGCTCGGGGTGAAGGGGGTCAGCATCATCGCCCACGGCAAGTCATCCTCGCGAGCCATCAAGAACGCCGTCAAGGCAGCGGTGCAGGCGGTGACCAGCGGCATGAACGAGCAGATCGGACAACGGCTGAGCGTAGCCGCGGAGAATGCCGCGTGATCCGGCCAGTGGCCTACGTCGCCGGAACGGGTCGCGGGATTCCAGCACGGGTGATGTCGAATCACGACTTCTCCGCGCTCGGCCTCGACACCGATCACGACTGGATCGTTGAGAGAACGGGCATCGTCGAGCGCCACATTGGAGCCCCGGGCGAGACGACGATGTCGATGGCGGCGACGGCGTCGCGCGCGGCGATGACGCGTGCGGGCGTCTCGGTAGGGGAGATCGACGCCATCATCCTGAGCACGGCCACGCCGGACCGGCTACTGCCGTCCACGGCGGTCGATCTTCAGGCAGAGCTTGGCGCCACGCGGGCCGCCGCGTTCGACATTTCGGCCGCCTGTTCGGGTTGGGTATACGGCATGACGATCGCCGAGGGGCTGATCTCGTCCGGTGTGGTGGAGACCGCGCTCGTCGTGGGCGCCGAGAAGATGAGTGCGATCGTTGACTGGCAGGACCGCGCCACGTGCGTGCTCTTCGGCGACGGCGCGGGCGCGACGATACTCAAGCGCGCCGCGACAGCCGATCGCGGCATTCTCAGCGTCTACATGCGAAGCGATGGTTCGCTGGCAGAACTGTTGTGGCGTCCGAGCGGAGGAGCAAAGGTGCCGTACGCGCAGGCCGTGCTCGACGACCGCTCGACGTATGTGAAAATGGCCGGCCGTGAAGTGTTCAAGCACGCGGTGCGCTCCATGGCGGAGGCGTGCGATCGTGCGCTCGATGCGGCGCGACTGACGGGACAGGACATCGACATCCTGATTCCGCACCAGGCCAACGTCCGGATCATCGAAGCCACGGCGAAGCACGCGAACATTCCGATGGACAAGGTCTACGTGAATGTCGATCGCTACGGAAACACGTCGTCTGCATCGATCCCAATCGCACTCGACGAGGCGATCGAACGTGGCCGGGTCGCCAGCGGAACGACGGCCTTGCTCGTCGCCTTCGGCGCGGGCTTCACGTGGGGCTCCATGGTCGTCCGCTTCTAGCGCGATGCCACAGGTCGTCCTGCTGTTCCCCGGGCAAGGCTCCCAATCGCCGGGAATGGGAAAGGAGCTCGCCGAGCGGTTCTCCGCGGCGCGTGACGTCTTCCTCGCGGCGGACGCCGCGGTGGGCGCGCCGCTCTCGACGCTCTGCTTCTCTGGCCCCGCCGACGAGTTGACGCTCACGCACAATGCGCAGCCGGCGCTGCTCACCCACGGCGCAGCGGTGTGGGCGGTCGTGCGAGACGTGCTCGCGCCCCACGTGGTGGCGGCAGCCGGCCATTCGCTCGGCGAGTTCACGGCGTATCACGCGGCCGATGCGCTCTCGCTCCCCGAGGCCGTGCGACTCGTGCGCCGGCGAGGTGAGTTGATGTTCGAGGCGGGGAAGCGGAGGCCCGGCACGATGGCGGCCATTCTGGGCCAGCCCACGCGTCCCATCGAGCGGATCTGCGAGCAGGCCACTGCGGAGGCCGGGCTCGTGGGTCCGGCCAACTTCAACGCGCCGGGTCAGGTCGTCATCAGCGGCGAAGTCGCCGGCGTGCAGCGCGCGATGGTGCTGGCGAAGGAAGCCGGCGCGAAGGCCATTGCGCTGCCCGTGAGCGGGGCCTTCCACTCGCCACTCATGGCGAACGCCGCCGCCGGACTGGAAAGCGCGCTCGACCTTGCTCACTTCGGCGATCCGCGCTTTCCAGTCTACGCGAACGTGAATGCGCAACCAGTTCAAAGTGCGGCACTTGCACGTCGACTCCTAGTGGAGCAACTCACCGCACCCGTCCAGTGGGCTCGCGAGCTGGAGCACATCGCGATGCTGCACCCCGCCGCGCTGTACGTGGAGATGGGTCCTGGCGCGGTGTTGAAGGGACTGGCGAAAAAGATTGCCCCGGCGCTCACCGTTTTGTCCTGTGGCACCGGTGCCGACGTGGACGCACTTCTCGCACGCATCACCGCATGAACATCGATCTATCGGGGCGCACCGCGCTCGTCACGGGGAGCACGCGCGGGATCGGCCGCGCCATTGCCGAATCGCTCGCTGGCGCTGGCGCGCGCGTCGCCGTCGTGGGTCGCGACCTGGGCAAGGCAGCCGAAGCGGCCGCGGCCATCGGTGCCACAGCGCAGGGGTTTGCCGCCGATGTCGGTAACCCCGCGTCGATCGTCGCCCTGGTCGATGGCGTGGAGCAGGCATTCGGCCAGATCGACGTCCTCGTCAACAACGCCGGGCTGACGCGCGACAACATTCTCTTTCGCATCAAGGATGATGACTGGGACACGGTGCTCGACGCGAACCTGCGCGGCGCCTTCCTCGCCATTCGCGCGGCATCGCGGGGAATGATCAAGCGGCGGTGGGGCCGGATCATCAACATCGCGAGCATCGTCGGCATCACCGGCAACAAGGGGCAGGCGAACTACGCCGCCAGCAAGGCTGGACTGATCGGGTTGACGAAGTCCGTCGCGAAAGAGCTCGGGTCGCGCAACGTGCTGGTCAATGCCGTGGCCCCTGGTTTCATCGAGACGGACATGACGGCGGCCATGACGCCGGATGCCCGCGCGGCCCTGTCCGGGCAGATTCCACTGGAACGCCTCGGGGCGCCCCGCGACATCGCCGGTGTGGTGACATTCCTCGCGTCCGACTACGCTTCGTACATCACGGGCCAGACCCTCGTCGTGGACGGCGGCATGGTGATGTGACGGGACCCACGCCGGTCCGCTGCTGCGCTGGTGACATGACATTTTGCTCGAGTCTTAGCTAACTTTCCCGCGGTCAAAAAACACTACAGGAGTCCGACTCATGGCTGACAACGCCCAGAAGGTCCGTGACATCATCGAAAAGGAGCTTGGCGTCGAGCGCGACAAGATGACCGACGAAGCGAGCTTCATCGAGGATCTCGGCGCCGACAGCCTCGACATCGTCGAGCTGGTCATGGAATTCGAGAAGGAGTTCAACATCGACATCCCGGACGAGGACGCGGAGAAGATGCGGACCGTCGGCGATGCCGTCGCCTACCTGAACACCAAGGTCGGCGCGTAATGCGGAGACGGGTCGTCGTCACTGGTCTCGGTGCCGTAACGCCGCTCGGCAACGACGTGGCGACGACCTGGCTCGCGATGCGAGCCGGCGTGTCCGGCGCATCGAACATCTCGAAATTCGATGCGTCCGCCTTTCCCGTGCGGTTCGCGTGCGAGGTCAAGGGATTCGATCCGCTGCGGTCCATGGAGCGGAAGGAGGCGAAGCGCGCCGATCCGTACACGCAGTATGCAGTCGCTGCATCGGTCGAGGCCATGAACGACGCCGGGCTGGCCAACGGCGGCTTCGACGTCGACCGCACCGGCGTCATCGTCGGCAGCGGCATCGGCGGGTTGAAGAGCTTTGAGGAGCAGCACGACATCTACCAGGAGCGCGGGGTCAGCAAGATCAGCCCGTTCTTCATCCCGATGTTCATCGCGGACATCGCCTCGGGCGTCGTGTCGATGCGCTTCAATGCGCGCGGGCCGAATTACGCCACCGTCTCCGCGTGTGCCACAAGCGCCCACGCAATCGGTGACGCCATGCGCACCATCCAGTACGGCGACGCCGACGTCATGATCTGCGGCGGTGCGGAGGCGACGGTGACGCCGATGGCCATCGGCGGCTTCGCCAACATGACGGCGCTCTCACGTCGCAATGACAGTCCGTCCACGGCATCGCGCCCGTTCGACGCCACGCGAGACGGGTTCGTGATGGGTGAAGGGGCGGGCATCATCGTGCTCGAGGAACTCGAACACGCGCGCGCGCGCGGCGCGCGCATCTATGGCGAGGTCGCCGGCTACCGCGCAACCGGTGACGCGTACCATCTCACGGGCCAACTGCCGGACCACGAAGGACTGCAGCGGGCGATGCGGGGCGCCATGCAGGACGGCGGGCTCACGCCGGCCGATATCGACTACGTCAATGCGCACGGCACGTCGACGCCCCTCAACGACTCGAACGAGGCGAAGGCCATCTCGCTCGTCCTTGGCGGCTTCGCGGCCTCGGTCAGCGTATCGTCAACCAAGTCGATGACGGGTCACATGCTGGGTGCCGCGGGATCGGTGGAGTTCATCGCGTGTTTGCTCGCCATCCGCGATTCGCTCGTACCCCCGACCATCAATCTCGCGACGTCGGACCCGGACTGCTGCGGTCTGGACTTCACGCCGAACGCCGCCCGCAAACGAGAAGTGAACGCAGCGTTGAGCAACAGCGCGGGCTTCGGCGGCCACAACGTCTCGCTCGCCGTCAAGCGCTATCAGGACTGACGACATGCGCCCGCGTCGTACGCGCGCACGTGACGTACGATGACCGGGCTCCTGCCTCTTCGCACCGGCATCGGATACGACTCGCATCGCTTCGCGCCTGGCGGTCCGCTGGTCCTCGGCGGCGTTCGCATCCCTGGTGACGTGCACCTGCTCGGGCACTCCGATGGAGACGCCATCGCGCATGCCGTCACCGACGCCGTGCTCGGCGCCGCCTCGCTGGGCGACATCGGTGCGATGTTCTCCGACCGCGATGCGACGAACGCTGGCCGGGACTCCATCGAGATGCTCGCGCTTGCGGTGGCGCACGTGCGGACCGCTGGCTGGCGCGTGGGACAAATCGACGTCGTCGTCATCGCCGAGAGCCCGAAAATCGCGCCGTATCGCGATGACATGCGGGCGCGCATCGCGAGCGCGCTCGGAGTGCCGATCGAGGACGTGAGCATCAAGGGGAAAACGAACGAAGGCATGGGTTTCGTTGGGCGAGGTGAAGGCATCGCCTGCCTTGCCACGGCGACCATCGTGCGGGCCTGACGTGTTGCAGTCGCTGCTCGACTGGCTCGGCGGGCTTCCCCCCATCGTCCTCAACCTCGTGCTGGCCGCACTCGCGGCGGTGGAGAACGTCTTTCCTCCGCTCCCGACCGACACGGTGGTCGCCTTCGGCACCTGGCTCGCCGTGCGCGGCAAGGGCAGTGCGCTCGCCTCCTTTCTCTGTACCTGGGCAGGAAACGTCGCGGGCGCGGCCGCGATGTATGGTGTGGGGCGACGACACGGGACGGACTGGATGCGCCGCAAGTTTCCGCGTCTGGCGGATGAACAGGGCGAGGCGAAGCTGAAGCATCTCTACTCGCGCTACGGCATCGCCGCGCTGGTGGTGAGTCGCTTCATTCCCGGTGCACGCGCGCTCGTGCCGCCCGTCGCCGGCGCACTGCGCGTTCCCGCCGTGCCGGCTATTGCCGCGATGGCCGCCGCGTCGGGCGTCTGGTATGGACTCATCAGTTACCTCGCTTGGAAGGCGGGCTCGGACTGGGAGGCCGTCAAGGGCATGATCGCGCGTTCCGGGCGCATCGTCACGATCGGCGCGTGCGTGATTGCCCTCGCGGCGGGTGTCTTCTGGTACGTGCGCCAGCGGCGGTCCCGCGGTTCGCCATGACCGACGCGGACCGTCGATCGCGCGGATTCCTCCTCGCGCGCTTTACGGACTACGTCGCGCTCGAGCAGGGATTGTCCCCGCGCACGCAGGAAGCCTACGCGCGCGACCTCCATCGCTTTGCCGAGTATGCCGAGGCGAACGGGATCGCCGCGCCGAGTGACATCACGGCGCGGGCGTTACGGGAGTACGTGTATCACCTCAAGGACCTGGGCCTCGCGCCCGCGTCGATCCGGCGAAACGTGTCCGCGGTGCGCACCTAGTTCCGGTTCCTCATCGGCGACGGCATCGTGGTGCGCGACCCGAGCGAGCGACTCGAGACGCCCAAGCGCTGGCGCACGCTGCCCGATGTGCTCACGGTAGGAGAGGTGCAGCAGATCATGGCGTCGCCGACGCTCGACGACGCGCTGGTGTTTCGTGATCGCGCCCTGTTGGAACTCGCCTACGGCGCGGGACTTCGCGTGTCGGAGTGGATCACCGTAGGCGTGCGCGACCTGTTGCTGGAGGACGGGCTGGTGCGGGTGTTCGGCAAGGGCAGCAAGGAGCGACTCGTGCCCATTGGCCGCTCCGCGATCGGAGCGGCGGCGATCTACTTGCGCGAGCTCCGGCCGAAGCTCGAACGCGGAGAAGGGAAGGGGGTCCTGTTCCTCAATGCGCGCGGCAAGCCGCTGACGCGCATGGGTGCGTGGAAGATCCTGCGGGCGCATGTGGACCGCGCGGGACTGACCAAGCGGGTCTCGCCACATACGCTGCGGCACTCCTTCGCCACGCACCTGCTCGAAGGCGGGGCCGACCTGCGAGCGGTTCAGGAGATGCTTGGTCACGTGGACATCGCGACGACCCAGATCTACACGCACGTTGACCGGGAGTACCTGCGCCAGGTGCATCGGAGTTATCATCCGAGGGGCTAGGGTTCCAGAGTACTTGGTGCTTGGTCCCGAGTACTTGATACCTCGTACTTGGTACTTGGTACCAAGTACTGAGGCGTCAAGCGCCAGCTTGGGGAGCAAGCATTTGTGACGCCAGTACTTGGTACTCTGTACCTAGTACCAAGTACCGGGTACTACGGCGTCGGGCGACTGCGCGGCGAGCGACGATTTGTGACGCCAGTACTTGGTACCCGGTACCAGGTACGAAGTACCTTGTACCAGAATTGGTACCACGTACCAGGTACCGACCTACCGACCTACCGACCTACCGACCTACCGAGTTACCCCGCGCCATCTCTCATCCGCCATGCTCCTCGTCATCGACAACTACGACTCGTTCACGTACAATCTCGTCCAGTATCTGGGCGAACTTGGCGCCGAGGTCGTCGTTCGGCGCAATGATGCCGTCACGGTGGAGGAGGTCGGAACGATGGCGCCAAGTGGAATCGTGCTCTCACCGGGCCCCTGCGCGCCCGCGCAGGCGGGGGTCACCGTGGACGTGATCCGCGCGTGGGGCCATCGCATTCCGACCTTGGGTGTGTGCCTGGGGCATCAGGCCATCGGCGAGGCCTACGGAGGCGCGGTCGTGCGCGCCGCGCGGGCGGTGCACGGGAAGACCTCGCGCATCGATCACGACGGCAGCGGCCTGTTCGCCGGCCTCGCGTCCCCGCTCGTGGTGGGACGATATCATTCGCTGGTCGTCGATCGCTCGTCGCTCCCGTCGTCGCTCGAAGTGGTCGCGACCGCGACCGATGACCCGCGCGAGATTCATGCGCTGCGTCATGTCTCGTTCCCCGTGTGGGGCGTGCAATTCCATCCCGAGTCCGTGTTGACACCCACCGGCAAGCATATGCTGCAGAACTTCCTCGATCGGCTCGCGGCATGACGCGGGCACTTGTGCTGCTGTCGCTGCTGCTTCCTGCCGCGAGTGGCGCGCAGGCAGTCGTGCTGCGTGACGCAGGAACGGGACAGGGCGCGGGAATCGTGCGGACCCTCCTCGCCGGTCCGCACGTCGTACGCGCGGGGAGCGGCACGCTCGAGCTGCCGCGGGACAGTACGATCACGACGAGTCTTCTCGTGCTGGGTCGTCCGACCTATCTCGCGAGTCGGGTCCAGGGTGATGTGGTCGTGGTGGGTTCCGACCTCTTCCTTCGGCCGGGCGCGGACGTGAGCGGACGCGCTGTCGCCATTGGAGGCACCGTCGCGGAAACGACACTCGGACGCGTGGCGGGAGGAGTGGAAAGCCTGCGCGACGAGACCTACGCCGTGGAGTCCGTGAGCGGTGGATACGCGCTCGACTATCGTAGCCTCCGGGTGGAGGAAAGCGATCCGCTCTTCCAGCTCGCGGGATTGAAGGGCGTGAAGATTCCGAAATACGACCGGGTGAGCGGCCTGTCGCTGCCGGTCGGCGTGCTGCTGCAGTTCCGCGAGCACGCGCTCGAGTTGGAGCCATATGCCACCTACCGGAGCCGACTCGGTGTGGTGGACGGCGCGCTCGAGCTGCGCACGCGGGAGTCGTCGCCGTTTCGTGTCGTTGCACGCGTCGCGCGTGACACGCGAACGAACGACGCGTGGATCAAGGGCGATCTGATCAATTCCGTGACGTCGCTGCTCTTCGGCAGCGACGCGCGCAATTATTTCCGCGCGGACCTGGGGGAGGGTCGCGTGATCCGCTCCATCGAACGGCCCGCCTACTCCATTTCGCCCTACCTCGGGGGCCGATACGAGAAGACACGGCCGATCTCGGGGGTCGGTAATGTCTGGAGCCTCTTCGGGCGTCGCGACTCACTCAAGATGGCGCGTCGGAATCCGCTCGTGGAGCAGGGCAACATCGGATCCGCGCTCGCGGGCGCCGAGTTCCGTACGATGGGCGCCGTGACGTCGCGCGTGAATCTCGATGTGGAACAGGGTTTTCCGTCTGGCGCGGCCACGTTTTCCCAGGTCACGTTCAATGGATCGGTCGAGTTGCCGACCTTCCGTACACAAGTCCTGAAGTTCAATGCTCACGCCGTCGGGACGAGCCGCGATGCCGCGCCGCGCGCGCGCTACGCTTATCTGGGCGGAAGCGGAACGCTCAGGACGCTGGAGCTGCTGGAGCAGGGTGGGACGTCGCTCATCTTCGTCGAAAGTCGTTACCTCGTACCGATCGACCGGATTACGCTTCCATTCGTCGGTTCGCCAATGCTCAGCTTTCGCGATGCCTTCGGCGCGGCGGGTGTCGGGTCGTTGCCGCCACTGCAACACGAGATCGGGGCAGGCATCAAGCTGAGCGTCGTGACCGTGGAGTACACGCGGGCCGTGGCAGGAAAAAAGGGGTACGAGGTTGGCGCCGGCGTGACATTGCCGACGTTCTAGTGCCCGAAGGATTTGCGCAAGCTCGGGCGTCGTCGTAACTTAGCTGGCGTGAAAGTTGCGTCCGGCGCCGCGCTCGCGAGCGCATCCCTGATCCACCGCCCAGTGCGGCGCTCGTGAGGACGCTCGCCGTCATTCCCGCGCGTCTGGGCGCGACGCGACTTCCCGGAAAACCGCTTCGTCTGCTCGCTGGCGTCCCCATCATCGTCCGCGTGCTGGAACGCGTGCGTGCGCTTCGAGTAGCCGACGTCGTCGTGGTGGCCACCGACAGCGACGAAATCGCCGACCGCGTGCATGCCGCTGGCGGCCAGGCGATCTCCACCAGAAGCGGACACCCTTCCGGAACGGATCGCATCGCGGAAGTCGTCCGGTCCGCGCGCTTCGGCGCGTTCGACGCCATCCTCAATGTGCAGGGCGACGAGCCATTCGTCTCTGCCGCTGCCGTGCGTGGCGCGCTCGTTCAGGTGACCGAGTGTGGATTCCCACTCGGGACCGCCGCCACGCGCGCTGCGCGTGACGTGCTGGCCAACCCTGATGCCGTCAAGGTCGTCACTGCCGACGATGGCGCTGCGATGTACTTTTCGCGCGCGGCCATCCCGTTCCAACGCGACGCGACTGACCAGGCGAATGGCGATGCGCACATTCTGCATCATGTCGGCGTCTATGCCTACACGCCCGACGCGCTCGCGCACTGGGTCGCGCTGCCGCCACATCCGCTCGAACAGATCGAACGGCTGGAACAGCTTCGACCGCTGGCGGCCGGCATGCGCATGGGCGTGTCCGTGGTGGACGGACCGTTGCGGAGCGGGATCGATACGGAGGCGGATCTGGAGCGGGCGAATCGGGAGTGGATGACCTTCACAGCGAACGAGGCGTGATGCAGACCAGCACGCGACAGCACACCACCAAGTTCATCTTCGTCACAGGCGGCGTCGTGTCCTCCCTCGGCAAGGGCATCGCGGCCGCGTCGCTGGCGCGATTGCTCGTCGAGCGCGACCTGCGCGTGACGATGATGAAGTTCGACCCCTACCTCAACGTCGATCCCGGCACGATGTCGCCATTTCAGCATGGCGAGGTCTTCGTCACCGACGATGGCGCCGAGACCGATCTCGACCTCGGGCATTACGAGCGATTCATCGACCGCTCGTTGTCGCAGGCCAACAACGTGACGACCGGCCGCATCTACCTCAACGTCATCACGAAGGAGCGGCGCGGCGAATACCTCGGGTCCACGGTGCAGGTCATTCCGCACATCACGGACGAGATCAAGGCTGCCATCCGTCGCATCGCGCCCGAGAACGACGTCGTCGTCGTGGAGATCGGAGGAACGGTCGGCGATATCGAATCGCAGCCGTTTCTCGAGGCGATTCGACAGTTCCGCCATGATGTCGGCCGCGAAAACGCCATCTTCGTGCACCTCACGCTCATTCCGTACATCGCTGCGGCGGGGGAGCTCAAGACCAAGCCGACGCAGCATTCGGTGCGCGAGTTGATGCAGATCGGCATCCAGCCGGATTTCCTGATCGTGCGGACCGAGCGTCCCGTCCCCGACGACGTGAAGCGCAAGATTGCCCTGTTCTGCAACGTGGATTACGGGGCGGTCATCGAATCGCCCGACGTCTCCTCGATCTACCAGATTCCGCTCTCGTTTCGGGAACAGGGGTTCGATGAGAAGGTGATCCAGCGGTTCGGACTTGAGCGGCCAGCCACCGATCTCGCGCCGTGGCGCGAGATGGTGCAGCGTGTCGTGGCGCCGCATGAGCGCGTACGTGTCGCGGTCGTCGGCAAATACACCGACTTCGTCGACAGCTACAAGAGCGTGCAGGAAGCGTTGATCCACGGCGGCATCGCCAATGACGTCGGTGTGGACATCAGCTGGGTCTCCAGCGACAGCTTCACCGACGCCGCTGCGGCGCGCGGCATCCTGTCCCAGCACCATGGACTCCTCGTGCCGGGCGGTTTCGGCGTGCGAGGGGTGGAGGGAATGGTCGAGGCCATCCGGTGCGCTCGTGAAACCGGCGTGCCCTTCTTCGGCATCTGCCTCGGTATGCAGACGGCCATCATCGAGTTCGCGCGCAACGTCTGCGATCTGGACGACAGTCACTCGTCGGAGTTTTCGCCCGAGTGCAGTGACCCGGTGATTTCGCTCATGGAATCCCAGCAGCACGTCACCGACATGGGCGGTACGATGCGGCTGGGTGCATATCCGTGCCGCCTCGCACGAGGATCGCGCGCCGCCGAGGTGTACGGGGTGGCGGAAGTGAGCGAGCGCCATCGGCATCGTTACGAGGTGTCGAACGGTTACCGTGATCTGTTCGTGCAGCACGGCCTGCGGCTGAGTGGCCTCTCACCCGACGGGCAACTCGTCGAAGTCGTCGAGCTTCCGGCGCACCCGTGGTTCATCGGCTGTCAGTTTCACCCTGAGCTTCAGTCGCGCCCCACCCGCCCGCACCCGCTGTTCGCGGGTTTCGTCGCCGCCGCCGTTGCGGGCAAGCGACGGCACGCTGTGGCGCCAGCGGCGACCCCGCTCACCGCGGTGCGCGCCTGATGTCGTTTCGCTTTCGTCGGGACGCACTATTCCTCATCGCTGGCCCGTGTCAGCTCGAGGACGATGCGCTCAACCTGCGTGTCGCCGAGCATCTCGCCCGGCTCGCACCCAGGGTGCCCGGCGGCATCGTGTTCAAGGCCAGCTTCGACAAGGCGAACCGATCGATCGCCGGCGCCACGCGCGGACTCGGGCTGGAGCAGGGACTGGCGGCGCTCGAGCGCGTTCGACGTGCGTCCGGCCTGCCAGTCCTCACCGACGTGCACCTGCCCGATCAGTGTGCGCCGGCCGGAGCGGTTGTCGATGTCCTCCAGATCCCTGCCTTCCTGTCGCGACAGACGGATCTCCTCATGGCCGCTGGGGCGACGGGCAAGCCGGTGAACGTGAAGAAGGGCCAGTGGATGCATCCGGAAGGAATGCGCGGTGCCGTGGACAAGGTGCGCGCGGGCTTCGCCGATGCTGGCCACGCGGGGCAGGCCGAAGTCGCAGCCACCGAGCGTGGCACGTTCTTCGGCTACGGCGATCTCGTGGTGGATTTTCGCGCCCTGCCGCGCATGCGCTCGGCGTGCGACGCGCCCGTCGTCTTCGACGCGACGCACAGCGTGCAGCAACCCGGCCGCGGCGAGGGTGGTACGAGCGGTGGCGCCCGGGAGTTCGTCCCTCCGCTCACACTCGCCGCCTGTGCGGTGGGCGTGGACGGGTTGTTCCTCGAGACGCACCCTGATCCCGCGCACGCACCCAGCGACGGACCCAACATGATGCCGCTCGCGGACCTGGATGACCTCATCCTTCGCGCCGTCGACATCTGGCATCGGGCGCGCACATGATCGATGCGACGGTCGCACGCGCCATCCGCCTCGTTGGTCTCGACGTCGACGGCGTCCTCACCGACGGCGGGATCTACCTCGGTGCCGCGAGCGGAACGGCGGTAGAGCTCAAGCGCTACGACATCCAGGACGGACTCGGCATCCACCTCCTGCAGCGCGCCGGCATCCGGGTGGTCATCATTACCGGACGCGTGTCGGAGAGTGTGCGCCTGCGCGCCGCCGAACTTGGAATCGAGGACGTCGCCCAGGATTCGCACGCACAGAAGCTCCCCGCCTTTCTCGCCATGCTGGACCGACACGGCATTGCACCGTCCGAAGCCGCGTTCCTCGGCGACGACTTTCCGGACATGGCGGTGCTCAAGCTCGTGGGTCTGCCCGTCGCAGTCGCGAACGCGGTTCCCGAGGTGAGTGCGGTCTGCGCCCACACGCTCACGAGACGTGGCGGCGCGGGGGCCGTGAGGGAATTCGCCGAGTTGCTGATGAAAGCGCGCGGCGAGTGGGCCACCGTGACGGACGGGTACGTGGCGGACCGCTCGCTCCCGCTCGCGGAGCTCCGCAAGTGACACCCGAGCAGATCGTCGAGCGTGGCCGTCGCGTCGTGCGACTCGAGCGCGAGGCGCTGGAGACGGTCGAGGAGCGCCTCGGCGAGTCATTCGCCCGCGCGGTGATGATGATCGCCGAGTCGTCCGGTCGCGTCATCGTGGCCGGCGTGGGAAAGTCGGGGTTGATCGGCCGCAAGATCGCCGCGACGCTCACGTCCACCGGTACGCCCGCGCTGTTTCTGCATCCGATGGACAGCGCGCACGGCGACCTCGGGATCGTGGGAACGGGCGATGTCGCCATCCTCCTGTCCAAGTCCGGCGAGTCGGATGAACTGCTCCTGCTGCTCGAACATCTTCAGGGGCTGGGGGTACGTTCCATCGCCATCACGGGAGACGACGCCTCGGGTCTCGCGCGGCTGTGCGACGTGTCGATCGACGCGTGGGTACGCGAGGAAGCATGTCCGCACGATCTTGCGCCCACGACGAGCACGACCGCGGCGCTCGCACTTGGTGATGCGCTCGCCGTTGCGCTGCTGGAGCACAAGGGTTTTCGGCGCGAGGATTTTGCTCGCATCCATCCCGGTGGCGCATTGGGGCGGCGTCTCGTGACGCTCGTGGATGATGTGATGCTGTCGGATCCGCTGCCCGTGCTGCCGCCCGGGTCGCGGCTGCGACAGGCGGTCGTGGTATTGGCGGAGCAGCGAGGGATCGTCCTCGTCGCGGACGCGGACGGGCGCCTGCACGGCGTGCTCACGGCGGGAGACCTCACGCGATTGATGGAACACGAAACGGACATTTTCTCCCAGCCGGTCGAGCGGATCATGACGCGCACTCCACGCAGTGCTGCACGCGGCGAGTTGGCGAGCGCGGTGGCATACCGGATGGAGACGCACGGCATCATGGCCATGCCCGTCCTCGACGTCGACGGTCGCCTGGCCGGCGTCGTTCACCTGCACGACCTGCTGCGCGCGAGGGTCGCCTGATGCGCCGCGCGCTCAACGGCATGGTCGTCCTCGGCGTATTGTCCGCCCTCGGCCTCGCCGGCTGCGGGGGGAAAGGCAGTGCACCGCCCGTCAAGTCAGGCTCGTCCATGGCGGACAGTGCCGAGCAGGTGATGATCGACGTGCGGTCCCTGCTTACCGACAAGGGCGTGCAGCGCGGCGAGATGTTCGCCGACTCCGCATACATCTTCGATGACAACACGCGCTTCGAGTTGCGCAAGGTGCGGACGACGTTCAACAAGAGCACGGGCGTGAAGGACGGCACGATGAGCGCGAACCGCGGCCGGTATAACCTCCGCGAGCAGGTGCTCGAGGGATTCGGTAACGTCATCATCACGACGACGGAGGGAAAGCGACTCACGTCACCGCACGTCCGGTACAGTCAGGGCAGCAACATGGTATCGAGCGACAGCGCCTTCACGCTGGTGGAACCAGGTCGCACCGTCTCCGGGATCGGTTTCCAGTCGGACCCTCAGTTGACACAGTTTCGCATCCTGAAGGGCGCACGGGGTCAGGGCAGCTTCACTTTGCCCGGTCAATGATCAGCATGACTCGTGCATCCATCATTTCATTGTTGCTGGCGGGGGGCCTCGGCGCGCAGACTCCCCAAGCGCCGTCAGGACGCTGCGTGTTCCGCTTCGACAACCTGCCATCCACGCGCGTGACCGGCAGCAAGCTTCCCAGCGGGCAATACAACTCCTTCATCGGTGGTGGAGTAATCGCGCGGTGCCCGGCGCAGAAGATCGTCCTTCGCTCGGACAGTCTGGAGGCCTATGGCGATGAGGGTCGGCTCTACTTCGTCGGCCACGTGGATTATGTCGAGCCACGCCTCTCACTGAAGTCCGAGTTCCTCACGTACTTTCAGCGTGACGAGCGGCTGCTCGCCGTGCAGAATGTGAACGCGCGGCTCCCCACCGGCTCCACACTCCGTGGTCCCCAGGTGGAGCTACTGCGCGCCATACCGCGTGTCCGCCCCCAGCAGACTGTCAATGCAACTGGCCGCCCGACGGTGAGTCTGGTGGAGCGCGATGCGCAGGGTCGTGCGCAACCGCCGGTGCAAGTGACCGGGGCGACCATCTTTCTCAAGGGCGACAGCATCGTCTCGGCCGTCGGGGATGTCGTTGTCGTGCGGCCCGAGCTCACGGCGACCGGCGATTCGCTGTACGTCGACAGCGGACTCGGGTTGCTGCGCATCATGCGTTCGCCCAAGATCACCGGGACGAAAGGCCGCCCCTTCACGCTCGTCGGAGAAACAATCGATCTACTGTCGCGCCGGAAGAAGCTCGATCGCGTGCTCGCCAAGAATGTCGCGGTCGCGACGAGCGAGGACCTCACGATGCGGTCCGACACGATCGATCTCCGCGTGATCGACGACCTGCTTTCGCGCGCCACGGCGTGGGGCAGGAGCCGCGCGCGCGCGACGTCGCTCACGCAGACCATGCTCGCGGATTCCATCGACGTCTTCATGCCAGCCCAGCGGATTCGCCAGCTGTACGCCATCCGTGGAGCGAGCGCGGAAGGTGCACCGGACACGACCAAGTTCCGTACAAGCGAGCGCGATCGGCTCACCGGTGACACGATCATCGCTCGATTCGATACTGTGCCGGCCCGTGACACCGCGCGCAAGCCGCGCATCACCCAGCTCGTGGCCATCGGCTCCAGGTCGTCGCTCGCGACATCGCTGCAGCACTTGCCGCCGCGCAACACGGCACTCTGCGTCCCGGAGATAAACTACGTGCGCGGCCGGCTCATCACGATCGATTTCGACTCGGCCCGCGTGTCCACTGTCGTCGTCAAGGATCAGGATAAGGCAGGCGGCATCTACATCGAGCCCAAGGCGGATTCCACGGCACGCTGCAGACCCGCGATCGTGACGACAGCGCCAGCCGCACCCGCTGTGGGAGGCGTACGCGCGACGCCGTCCCCGACGAAGCCAGCCGCGCCGTCAACGCCGCCGCCCGTAATGCCGGCGCGTACCCCGGGCGTCATCGCTCCGGCAACCGCGCCCGTGGGCGGGCGTCCATGACGTTGCCCAACATCACCCCGAGGCTGCGGGAACTCATCGACCGCCTGGCCAACGGCGATCGGTCCACCGCGTTGGCGCTTCATGCCGTCATCTGCGCCGCTGACGACACGGGCGTCGCGATCTTCGATGAAGTGGCCGTGTGCTACCGGAACGACCACCTCGCGGCACAGCGCGTCGCCGGTCGCGACGCGGAGCGCGAAGCGGGTGAGCTGAGCATGGATCAGGTGCGCGATCACCTGGCGAAATCGGTGCTGCCCCGTCTCGTGTCGGACCAGGTGATCGTCATCCGCCAGAACGAACCGATCGCGCCGGGAACGCGGATCAGGGTCGATCCGGCTCTGTGGAGCGACATCGCGAAAATGCGGTCGGAGGTGGCCGATGTCCTGAAGTACACGGGCGAGCACGCGACGCCCCGGTACACCCAGGCCGTCAGTCCTCCGCCGGCGGGGATGTCGCGCGCCGGTACATCGGTGGGGGACGGCCGGAGCGTGCTGGAGGCCACGGGTCTCGTGAAGACCTACCGCCGGCGCCGCGTCGTCAACGACGTCGCGCTCCGCCTGCAGCAAGGCGAGATCGTCGGATTGCTCGGCCCGAACGGCGCGGGCAAGACGACGACGTTCTACATGATCGTCGGCCTCGTCCAGCCGCAGTCCGGTCACATCATGCTGAACGGCGAAGACATCACCTCGATGCCCATGTACAAGCGCTCGAGGCTCGGGCTCGGCTACCTCTCGCAGGAACCGTCGATCTTCCGCAAACTGTCGGTCGAGGACAACATCGTCGCCATCCTGGAGACGCTGCCGCTCTCCAGGGAGCAGCGCGCCCAGCGGCTCGAAACCGTGCTGCGCGAGCTGCACATCGAGCATCTTCGACACAGCAAGGCCTTCCAGCTCTCCGGCGGTGAGCGGCGGCGCCTGGAGATCACGCGTGCACTCGTGACCGAACCGAAATTCATGATGCTCGACGAGCCCTTTGCCGGCGTGGATCCAATCGCTGTGCACGACATCCAGACCATCGTCGCCGGACTCCGGCATCGTGGCATCGGGGTGCTGATCAGCGATCACAACGTGGAACAAACTCTGGACATCGTGGACCGCGCCTACATCAT
Source organism: Gemmatimonadaceae bacterium (assembly GCA_039928585.1). Taxonomy (GTDB): domain Bacteria; phylum Gemmatimonadota; class Gemmatimonadetes; order Gemmatimonadales; family Gemmatimonadaceae; genus AG11. The sequence continues at coordinate 22,827 of JBDSSY010000155.1, forward strand.
GTTCGACGGGCAGGTGAAGGTGTCGGGAACGGTTCGCGAGCTCGTGTTTGACGATACGGTTGCCAACATATACCTCGGCCCGACCCTGTCGGCACGCCTGCGTGCCCGGTTCGCCTCCGAGACTCAGGGAGACGGCGCATGAGACCGGGCCTCGGCCAGCATACCCAGCTGAAGCAGGAACTGAAGATCAATCCACGCCTCTATCAGGCGATGGATCTGCTGTACATGCCGCTCCTCGATCTGCAGCAGCACCTCAAGCAGGAACTCCTGAACAATCCATTCCTCGACATGATCGAGCCGGATGAGGAGGATGAGGACGATGGAGAGATCGTACAGGAAGAGACCAGCCAGGAGACCGAGGCAGAGAAGGAGGAGAAGGGCGAGATCGATTGGGAGGAGATCCTGCTCGACGGCTTTGATGCGGGCGGGCGACGCGAGGAGCACGAGGAACGCGAGTACTACGAGCCTGTCACGGTCGACTCACGTGACCTGTCCGATCACCTGCGAGACCAGGTGACCCTGCTGGACCTCAATGGTCGTCAGATGTTCCTCGCCGAGGAGTTCATTGGCAACGTCAACGAGGATGGCTACCTCGCGTGTGCGCTGGAGAAGATCGTCGAGGGCGCGAACGAGGAGGTCCGCAAGGCGGCCGAGGAAATCGAACGGGACGTGACGGATCTTCCCGTCTACACCCTGTCCGAGGCCGAGGAGATGCTCGGCGTGGTGCAGAGTCTCGACCCACCCGGCGTGGGCGCGCGCGACCTGCGCGAATGCCTCATGCTGCAGCTCCGTGAGGCGGGCCTGGAGCACTCCGTGCCATTTCGCCTGGTGCGCGACTGCTTCGACGAGCTGATCGCTCATCGCTGGAGCGAGATCTCCAAGCGCTTCGGCATCAGCCCGGCTGATGTGCAGAAGGCCGCGGACGAGATCGCGAAGCTCGACCCCAAGCCCGGCCTCGTGTACAGCGACGCGAGCGACAATTACATCATTCCCGACCTCATCGTCGACAAGATCGACGGCAAGTATCATGTCTTCCTCAACGACGCCAATCTCCCGCGCCTGAAGCTGAGCAAGGCGTACCAGGAGATCGCGCGTGACAAGAAGAAGTTCGACGGTGAGAACAAGGAGTTCATCTCGAACAAGCTCAACTCGGCCAACTGGATGATCCAGGCCATTGAGCAGCGCCGACAGACGATGCTGAAGGTGATGAACTACATTGTCGAGCGGCAACGTGAGTTCTTCGAGAAGGGCGTGCAGTTCCTCAAGCCGCTCACGCTGCGCGAGGTGGCTGAAGTCATCAGCATGCACGAGAGCACGGTGAGCCGTGTCACGAACGAGAAGTTCGTGCAGACGCCGCGCGGAGTGCTGCCGCTCAAGTTCTTCTTCTCCTCCGGCCTCTCGACGACGGCCGGCGAGGACGTGTCGGCGCGTGGCATCAAGGCCCAGATCCAGAAGCTCGTCGCCGACGAGAATCCGAAGCATCCGCTCACCGATCAGGCGATCGTCAACATCCTGAAGGAAACGGGCGTGCAGATCGCGCGTCGCACCGTCGCGAAGTACCGCGACCAGCTGGGCGTGCTGTCGGCCCGGATGCGCAAGCGGGTATGACGTTGACCGACGAGCGTTCGCCATCCGAGTCGACGCTCGTCGCGCGCCGAGCGTCGGATGTCGACGTCAGCGTGCTGGTACCCGCGAAGGACGAGGCGGAGAATCTGCCGCTCTTCATGCAGCTCGCCGCGGCGGCCTTCGCCACGTCACCCGTGGTACGATTCGAAGTCGTGGTCATCGATGATGGCTCGGACGACGACAGTTGGGCCGTATTGCAACGGCTCGCCGGAGAATATTCCTTCCTGCGAATCGTTCGGCACCGCGTCAGGCGCGGCATCGCCGACGCGCTGCGCACGGGCTACCTGAATTCAACGGGCAAGGTGCTGGTCTTCTATCCGGCCGACCTGCAATTCATGCCGGAAGACATCCCCCGGCTCGTGGCGCCGATCCTCGACGACGAGGCCGACATGGTCACGGGGTTCAAGGAAGGGAAGTACGACAAGGCGTTCGTCTCCGGCATTTATAACGGCCTGAGTCGCACCCTGTTCGACGTGCCGGTGAAGGATCTCAATTCGGTGAAGGCGTATCGCCGTGAGATCATGGATGCCCTGCCGGTGCGGCCCGACTGGCATCGCTACATGATCGTCATCGCCGCCGCGCAGGGATTCACCGTGACGGAGATTCCGGTTCCGCTGTATGCCCGGCACGCGGGCAAGTCGAAATTCGGGCTGTCGCGCATTCCCATCGGTGTGCTCGACATGCTCTCGGTGTGGTTCGAACTCAAGTTCGGCAAGAAGCCGCTGTTGCTGTTCGGAATGCTCGGGGCTGGCCTGTTCGCCATCGGGCTCATCGCCGGCATCGCTGCCCTCATCGCTCTTGCCGTGGACAACGTCGGCTATCGCTGGGTATGGACGCTCGTGCAGACCTGCCTCATTCTGGGCAGCGTGCTGTTCGCCACGGGCCTGCTCGGGGAGCAGATCGCCGGACAGCGCGCAGAAGTGCGGGAGATGCGGCGGCAACTCGACGAGGTTCGCGCGGCGCGGCGTCCCGACGCATAACGGGGCGCATCGAATGCGCGTGCTGTTTCTCACACACTCGTTTCCCCGCTACACGGGCGATGCTGCCGGCTCCTTCATCCTGCGGCTGGCCAGCGCGCTGACCGCTGCCGACGTCGCGGTGCGCGTCATGACACCGTCTGCGGACGGCCTGGCCGCTGTCGAACGCATTGGCCAGGTGGAGGTCGTGCGGTTCCGGTATGCGCCTCGGCGATTCGAGACGCTGGCCTACACCGGAAACATGGCGTCGCAAGTCCGCGAGTCGTGGAGCGCCCGTGCGGCGCTCGCGGCTCTGCTCCTCAGTGCGTCCGCCGCCGCCATCCGCCACGTTCGCGACTTCAGCCCCGACCTGATCCACGCACACTGGTGGTTCCCCAACGCGATCGTCGGTGATGTGGCGAGTCGCATCACGCGGACGCCGATGGTGACGACGTTGCACGGCACCGACATCCGGATGGCGCGGGCGTATCCCGTGTCTCGCGGCGCCTTTCGAGGCGTGGTGCGCCGATCCGTGGCGGTCACCGCCGTATCGCGCTGGCTCGCGGAGGAGGCGCACGACATGTCCGGCGTGACGCCGATCGTGGCACCGATGCCGGTGGACACCAATTCGCTTACGCCCTTGGCGGGAACGGCGCGCGCGGGCCGGCTGCTGTTCGTCGGGCGGCTGACGGCACAGAAGGGTGGCGACCTCCTGCTGCACGCCCTCGCGGCACTCCCGTCCGAGATCGGGCTCGATGTCGTCGGAGACGGCGACGAGCGTTCCCGCCTCGAGTCGCTCGCGCAGTCACTTGGTGTGTCCCATCGCGTCGTCTGGCACGGCACGAGACCGGGCCATGCGCTCGCCTCCTACTATCGCGCCGCCGCCGCCGTCATCGTGCCGTCGCTCGATGAAGGACTGGGGCTCGTCGCGGTCGAGGCACATCTCTGCGAGACGCCGGTCGTCGCGTTCGCCTCCGGCGGCCTCACGGACGTCCTCGAGGACGGAGTGACGGGCATTCTGGTGCAACAGCGCCAGCCCGCCACGCTCGCCGCTGCCGTCGCAGAGTTGCTCGCGCGCCCCGACCGTGGTGCCGCGCTGGGACGTGCGGGACGGGCGTGGGCGTTGTCGAGATTCGATCCCGCGGTCGTCGCGCAGCGCTACATCGACATCTACCGGGATGGCCTTGGGCGCACGAATCGATAGACGCCTCGTTCGCGCGGCGGGATGGGCACTTGCGGCCCTCGTCGTGGTGCTCGTGGGCCGCGTGTTGCTCCGCGACCTGTCCGCCCTTCGCGCGCAACCAATGCGCATCGACGCCGATTGGACGGCGATCGTATTCTCCGGAGCGCTGTTCCTCGGGGCCCACGCCGTGCTCGTGCAGACCTGGCGGAGCGTGCTGGGATGCTGGGACGCGCGCCTCCCGTTCTGGACGTCGGCTCGCATCTGGAGCGTGTCGAATCTGGGAAGGTACCTGCCGCTCAAGGTGTGGCAGATCGCCGCCATGGGCGCGATGGCGCGCGACGCCGGCGTCTCGCCCATCGCCGCGACCGGATCGGCGATTCTGGGCACGATCGTCAACGTGGTGGCCGGTTTCGTCGTAGCGTTGGTGGGCGGGCGCGCTCTGCTCGATCGCGCCTCTCAGGGTCATGCCACGCTCGCGTTCGTCCTCGTCGTGGTAGGCGCAGTCTCGCTCGTGGCGGCGCCCGTCGTCCTCCCGAGAATCGCGCCATGGATTGGGCGCGCAATCGGTCGGCCAGTCAGCGCGCAACTGCCCGCACGCGCCGTGATTTACGCCCTGATCGGGAACGTGCTGGCGTGGCTGCTCTACGGTGCTGCATTCCAGGCGTTCATGGGGGGGATCCTTGGCGGTGCGGCCGGCGCCTATCCGGAGTACCTGGCCGCCTATACGATCTCGTATCTCGTCGGTTATCTTGCGCTGTTCGCGCCCGCAGGCATCGGCGCGCGAGAAGGGGCCATGGTCGCCGTGCTCGTGTACGCAGGTCTCGCGACACGACCCCAGGCGGCATTGATCGCGTTGACGTCGCGGGTCTGGTTGACACTGCTCGAAGTCGTTCCGGGTTTCCTCTTTTGGGCGCACGCGGCAATCCGCCGCCGCTCGCGGACCACTGACTCCTCGGATGTCGCGACCTGATCGCAGTCACGCGGCGCCTCTTGATCCGGCGCCGCGGTTCGCACTCGGATGGGCCGCGCTGGCGTTCGCGCTCGCGACCCTCGCGCTCGCGTATCCGGTGTTCACGGGCCAGTTCCTCGTGAACCCCAGCAGCGATCAGTACCTCGCCGGATTTGCGTTCCGCGATTTTGCCGCGCAGTCGCTGCGGGCGGGGCAGGGCATCCCGCACTGGAATCCATACATGTTCGGCGGGCTGCCGTACGTGGCGGCCATGCACGGCGACGTGTTCTACCCAACCGCGCTCCTGCGCATGGTGCTGCCGACGGATCTCGCCATGACGTGGGGATTCGTTCTTCATCTCTTCGCGGCCGGACTGTTCACCTTCGCCTTCCTCCGCGCGTGGGGGCTCGGCTTCTATCCGTCGCTCATCGGGGGAATGGCGTATCTCCTCTCCGGGCCCATCGCCTCGTACGCGTCACCGGGCCACGACGGCAAACTATTCGTGTCGGCGCTCCTTCCGCTCGCACTCTGGTGCCTGGTGCGTGGCGTGCGCGACGATAGGGCGTGGGCATGGGGAAGCTTTGCACTCACCATCGGCCTCGCGGTCCTGAGCCCGCATCCCCAGCTGCTGCAGTATCTCCTGCTCACGTCCGGCGCTTTTGCGTTGTTTCTGGCTCTTGGCGTCGATGCCGCCGGCGTTGCAATCCCGAGGTCGCTGGCCTTGCGTCGACTCGGATTGGCGCTTGGCGCAGTCGTGATCGGGTTGGCGATCGGCGCCGTCCAGTTCGTGCCCGTGCGCGAATACGTGGACTGGTCGCCGCGCGCGGGTGGACAGGACTACACGTACGCGACGAGCTATTCGTTTCCGATCGTCGAGCTGTTCAACCTGTATCTCCCGCAATTCACCGGGATCCTCGAGCGGTACTGGGGACCGAACGGCATCCACCTGCACAGCGAATACCTCGGTGGCTCCGTCCTGCTGCTCGCCGGCGCGGCGTTCGGAGGGGAGGCGCGACAGCGGTTTCGGCGTTTCTGGCTCGCCACCGGTATCGTGGCACTGCTCTGGATGCTGGGCGGGAATACTCCGTTCTTCCGGCTGGTTTACGAGTTAGTGCCCGGGACCAAGTTCTTTCGCGCCCCGAGCACGATCATCTACGTCTTCGCGTTCGCGGTGAGCGTGCTCGCGGCGCTCGGCGCCGAGCGCATCCTCGCGCGCGGAGTCACGCGGCGGTACGCATTCGCCTGGGTAGGAGTCGGCCTGTTCGTCGCGTTGCTCGCCACGTCTGGTGTGTTCACGAGTCTGGCGCAGGGAATGGCGCAGAGCATCAAGGTTGCGCAGGGATACGATCCCGTGGTGGCACCGCAGATCGCCGAGCAGTTCGCCAGCGCGAATGCAGGGGAGGTTGTGCTCGGCGCGTGGCGATCGTTTCTCTTCGTGGCGTTGGCGGCGGGCGCGCTGCTCGGGTACCTCCGCGGCCGGATCCTCCCGCGTATCTTCGCGCTGGCGCTGGCGACGGTAGTGGCCGCCGACTTGTGGAGTGTCGGGCGACGCTATTGGCAGTTCTCCCCCCCCGCGAGCTCCCTGTACGCCTCCGATCCGGCCATCGAGTTCCTCAAGCGCGAGCGCGAGCCTGGCCGTGTGCTCGTGGTAGCGACGAGTGACTCGGGACTCGCGTCGCCCGACCCGTTCTACGGAACGGACCGTCGCGGAAAGGGAACGGGGCTGATGGTCCACGGCATTCGCTCCCTCACGGGCTACCACGGCAATCAGCTGGGGCGCTACAAGTCGCTCGAAGAGTCGACGCTGCCGAACGGCGGGGCGGCCATTGTGACGCCGATGTTCTGGCGGCACGAGAACGCCCGTTACCTGTACACGAATCAGCGAATCGCCGACAGCGCGATGCGGCTGCTCATCGGGCCGGTGAAGAACTCGGCAGGCTCCACGGTGTTCCTGTACCGGCTGCCTGGAGACAATCCTTACGCTTGGGTCACACCAGCCATTGCGAAGGCATCGGACGCCGACATCGAGCAAGCCGTGCTGGATCCGCGGTTCGATCCGCTTCGTGTCGCCGTCTTCGACTCAGCGGCCGCCATTCAGGCTGCTCCAGTGGTGTCGTTGCCTGAGCGATTGGCCCTGACGGCTACGACCACGACGCTCGGGCCCGGGCAGGCGACCATCGCACTGAGCCAGCCGGCGCCGGCGGGATCAGCGCTGGTGGTGTCCGAGAATTTCTTTCCGGGGTGGCGCGCAACGGTCGACGGGAACGCGGTGCCGGTGTATCGCGCCGACTACAACCTGATTGGAGTGCCGCTGCCGTCAGGCGGGCGCACGATTCAGCTATCGTTTCGAGATGCTGGAATCGACTCCGGAAAGGGGATCACCCTGGTCGCGCTCCTGCTCGCGATCGGTGCAGTTGGAGTGGGCGTCGTCGTCGATCGAAGGAGAGGCGGACGTGCCTGATCGCGCCCTCGTCATCGTGCCGACGTACAACGAGTGCGAGAATATCCGGCGACTCATCGCCACCGTGCTGGTGCAGGACGCGCGGATAGACATTCTCGTCGTGGACGATGGCTCGCCCGACGGAACGGGGACGGTGATGGACGAGATCGTCGCGCAGAATGACCGAGTGCACGTCATCCATCGCGCGCGCAAGCTGGGGCTGGGCACCGCCTATATCGCCGGTTTTCGATGGGCGCTCGAGCGCGACTATGCCGTCGTCCTCGAGATGGATGCCGACTTCTCACATGATCCCGTCCATCTGCCCCAGTTCCTGCTGGCCATCGAGGACGCGGATATGGTGCTGGGATCGCGGTACCAGCAAGGGCGAGTGACCGTCGTGAACTGGCCGATCGCGCGCCTCATCCTCAGCTATTGCGCGAACGTCTACGCGCGCGCCGTAACTGGCCTGCCGGTGTGGGATGCGACAGGGGGGTTCAAGTGCTTTCGCAGGTCGGTGCTGGAGGCGATCGACCTGGATCGCGTGCGGTCGAACGGGTACGCCTTCCAGATCGAGATGAGCTTTCGCGCGTGGAAGCGGAACTTCAGGATCGCCGAGATTCCGATCGTCTTCGTGGACCGAACCGAGGGTACGAGCAAGATGTCGAACTCGATCGTTCGGGAGGCGGTCTGGATGGTCTGGCGACTGCGCTGGTGGTCGTTGCGGGGAACCATCTAGCCCCGGACACGTCATTCGCGATGGGCGCCGCCGAGCACAGGTGGTCCTTCGTTCTCTCACGAGTCTCCTATGCTCCCGGCTGGCCGTACGTTCTACAAGATGAGTGGGTCGGGGAACGACTTCATCATGGTCGACGCGATGGAGGAGTCGCCGGGAGCGCTCGGGGATAGCGCCACCGTGCAATCGATCTGCGCGCGAGCGACGGGAATCGGCGCCGACGGTATCGTGTTCCTCGAGCCGTCCGCAATCGCCGACTACAGGATGACGTATTTCAACAGCGACGGTTCCCGAGCCGACCTGTGCGGTAATGCGTCACTCTGCTCGGCACGGCTGGCCATGGAGCTCGACATCGTGGGCGAGGAGGAATTCTCGATGGAGACCGACGCCGGAATCCTTGGTGCACGGTTCATCGGGGGGGAGCCGGAAGTGGACATGCAGGTGATTACGGACATCCAACGTCGACTGCCAATCCGGCTGGCGTCCGGTGAGCTCTGGATCGGATTTGCGCTGGTCGGTGTGCCGCATCTGGTGGTTCGCGTCGGTGATGTGGCCACCGTGGACGTGGTAGGCCGCGGTCGTCCGCTGCGCCACAATGCGTCGCTGACGCACGGGGCCAATGTGAATTTCGTGTCGCCCAGGGCGGGAGGAGGATGGTCGATTCGCACCTTCGAGCGTGGCGTCGAAGGCGAGACGCTCGCGTGTGGAACGGGGGCCATCGCCGCGGCGATGCTGCTCCGCGCCGAAGGCGAGGCGGACAACCAGGTGGCACTGACGACGCATTCAGGGCGGGTATTGAGGGTCAGGCAGACCGCGGACGGCATGGGATTCCGGCCGTCTCTCTCTGGCGAGGCACGACTCGTTTTTCAGGGCCGACTCGGGGAATTCTGAGCGTCGCGGTGACGTACTAGAAATAGGAGATGAGCCAGCGATCGCGACAGTGAGCCGATCGGTCGAATAAGGCAGACGGTGGCTCGCCCTGAATTCAGTCACCGTAATGCGATGGATGAGATGCACTCGCTAAGTGTTTTGGATGTAGCAACTTCTAAC
>JBDSSY010000156.1:0-56376 GCA_039928585.1 Gemmatimonadaceae bacterium
CCTCCGGATGCGGGCGGCGCGCTTGAAAAGACGGTGTAGCCTCGATAGCGGCCCGCCACGGGCTCGCGCTCCACGGCGAAGTAGCGCGCGAGATCGCCGACGCGCATGGCGTTGCCTCGGCCTCGCAGGTCGCTCACGATCCGACGCCCGACATCGCCCGAGTAGAACGCCGCAGCACCGCTGTCGGCGATGATGCGCAGGGTTCGGACGAGGTCCGGGTTGCGGAGCGTGTCACCGGCGCGCAAGGCGCGGTCGTTGGGGAAAAAGAGGGCGCGGCTGGCGGGATACCTGACGAAGTGCACGCGTTCCGTCGCAAGCGTCGTCGCGAGTCCCTCGCTGACGATGACACCGCGCTCCGCGGCGCGAATGGCCGGTGCGAGCAGCTCGCGCCACGACAGCTTGCCGCTGCCGTATCGCGTATGGGCCAGCTCCATGCCGGCGACCGTGCCAGGCACGTTCACGAGCACTGGTCCATCGTCGGGATACACGCCGCGCCTGAGCAGTGCACCATTGGCGAGCGTTGCTTCCTCGGGTGCGCGCGACATGAACTCGAGGAGCGTCGGGCGCTCCATGCTCGCCAGCCGCACGAGCATCTGACCGTACCCGCCAATGCCGCTCGCGTCGGGCTCCACGACGCCAAGGGCGAATGACACGGCGACCGCAGCGTCCACGACATTCCCGCCGCGGCGCAATATCTCCAGGCCGGCATCGGTCGCCACCGGATGCGCGCTGGACACCGCCGCGCGGCCGCTCGCTGCTTGCCGCAGTGTCGGTCGCTCGCGCAGCATCTCGTGCAGGATGACGGCGAGCGCGTCATCGGAGGATGCTGCCATGGCACGCGGTGCGAACCGATCGCGCAGGGCTACCCATCGCGCGTGCGCGTCCGGCCTCGCGGTGTAATACAGGCTGTCAGTTTGCGCCCAGACTGACGCGAATGTCTCCCGGTTTCGTCCAGCGCGGTCGGAGACTGCCAGTGTCTCGGAAACCCGGCCACCGTCCGGCGCGACGGGGGGATCGACGAACCACAGCCGGCCGATCGGTGAAAGGAGGTCGCGATGTTCGCGGTCACCCAGCCGATCGGGATCGCCATTGTACCCGACGTCGACGAACGGAAGCTCGACGAGGGCGATCGTGCGACCATCCGCTGACCAGGCCGGTGCCGCGCGCCTGTCGCTCAGGAGGTTCACGTATCGAACGTCCGGGGTCGTGACCCACACGCCCGCGCGCGGCGAGCGCGTGGCGAAGACGATGCGGTCGCCGCTCGGCGACCACGCCGCGTGCTCCGCATCCCGATCCTCGACGAGGACGCGGCCCGAATCGCCGGCGATGACATGCAGGCGCAGGCGGGTACGCGCCTCGCTGACCGCGCTGTAGACGATGCGCGAGCCGTCAGGGGACCAGGCGGGCCATCGCTCGCCGTCGGCTTCCCGTTTCGTGAGCCGCCGCTCCGCGCCGTCGGCGCCACGTATCCACACTCGCGCGAGGGAGCCACGTCCCCGCACGAAGGCGATGGAGCCATCCGACCGCACCGCCGCGTCGCTCTCGGGGTCTCGCGAGGCGGTCACACGCTCCGGTGCGCCGACGGTGCCGTCGCGCGCAATGGACACGCGCCACAGTTGCGCCGTTCCCGACGCGGTGGAGGTGAAGACGATCGCCCCGCCGTCCGCGACCCACGCGGGTTGGCGATCCCACGCCGGCCCATGCGTCACCTGCGTCCATCGTGGCGCGCCCGCCTTCGTGGCGCGCAACCAGAGATCGCCGCGAATACCGATCGCGAGTCGTCCGTCCGCCGACCACGCAGGGTCCTGCGCGCCGGTGGATACCGAGGTATCGGCGGTGAGGGCATGCGCGCAGGCGAAGAGGCAGGCGAGGAACATGGCGGGACGAGGGGGTGGGCGGCGCGATTGCGGAGAAGATGTAGCGACGCGCGTCCGGAATGCGAAACCGGGAATGGCGTGTCCGCCATTCCCGGTCGAGATAGAGTCGTACCGTCGTCCTGCGTGGCCGGCGCTCTGGCCGCCCATGCGTATTGCTACGGCCGCTCCACGTTGCTCTCGGGGCTGGCGGCGCCGGTGTTCCGCTCACCGCCCAGCGAATTGCCGCTGGAGCGCGCGGTACCCTGACCACCGGCGTTGGTAGCCGGTTGCGAGCCATTGGCGCCGACACCGACTTCGCGATCGCCCTGGAACCGCTGCGTGTCCTGACGATTGCTCGTGGGCGCACTCGTACCATTCTCTGAATCCTGCTGCAGGCGAGCAGCCCTGTTCGCCCCGCGCGCTTCGCCGCCGCGACGACCGATCGCGGCCATGTGCTCACGATTCTGGCTCACCGTGACACCGCCCTTCCGGCCGGCGGCGCGCGCCTCGCTGGAGTCGAACTCGTGCGCCGTGCCCTTCTGGTGCGCCGCACGGCCACCCTTGCTGGCGATCTCGCGCTGCTTGCTTCGATCCATGGACGCGAAGCCGCGATTGCTGCGAGCGCGCGCAGCGCCGTCGTCCGACATGTCATCGGCGCCATCTGCGGCACTGGACGAACCTTCGGCGCGTCCGCTCTCATCGGAGACGGCACGCTCACGTTCCCGGTCGGCGCCGAAGCTGCGCTCATCGCTACTCGGTTTGTTCGCCATGCTGCTCCTCCTTCTGGTGTTGGGCCCCTTGCCCGGTGCGGCAACCGCGACATCACGAGCGCCCGGCGCCATCCGCTTCGGCCCGTCGGGGCCGCGACACACCGGACCCTAGTGCAAACTGCGGACCGATGTGCTCGCAACACGCACAGACAGGTCGTCGAGGGTCGACTTTCCGGCAAAATGCGACGTTCGCGTCCCGAGCTGCTCGCGCGTGACGGCTCGACGATGCCGCACGGGCGCGGGGACGGGCGACGCCTCGCGCGAACTATATTGCTCCGCCATGTCGCTCGCCGTCCGACTCCTCGGCACGTCCGCGTCGCGCCCCACCATCGAGCGCAACGTCGCCTCGCTCGCCATCGTGCGTGAGGGCGAAACGGTGCTGTTCGACTGCGGCGAGGGCACGCAGCGGCAGATGATGCGCTACGGCGTGTCGTTCGGCCTGGAGGACATCTTCTTCACCCATTTCCACGCCGATCATGTCATCGGGGTGATCGGACTGATGCGCACGATGGCGCTACAGGGACGCACCGAGCGACTGCGATTGTGGGGTCCGCGCGGCGGTGCGCGCATGCTGAAGCGCGCCGAGGAGTTCGGCATGGACCGCGTGACGTTCCCCGTGGAGATCATCGAACTGGAGCCCGGCGCACCCGTGTCGCGGAAGGATTATGCGATCGTGCCGTTCGCCGTGGATCATCGCGGGGCGCGCGCGCTCGGGTATGCGCTCGTTGAAGAGGATCGAAAGGGACGGTTCAATCCGGAGCGCGCGCGCGAGCTGGGCGTGCCGGAAGGTCCCTCATGGGGAGAGCTGCACCGGGGTCGTGCGGTCACGCTCGCCGACGGTCGGGTGATCGAGCCATCCGTGCTGGTGGGCGCCCCGCGCGCCGGACGCAAGGTCGTCGTCACGGGGGACACGCGCCCATGTCGTGCGACGGTGGAGGCCGCGCGCGACGCAGACCTGCTCGTGCATGAGGCCACATTCGGCGACGAGGAAGGTGCGCGGGCGGTGGAGACGGGTCACTCGACAGCGCGCGAGGCGGCCACCGTGGCCGCGGAAGCCGGTGTGCGATCCCTCGTCCTCATGCATTTCTCCGCGCGGTACTCCCGCGACGCAACCGAGCTGGGTCGCGAGGCGCGCGAGGTGTTCGCGGCGACCCTCGTGGGGAAGGACGGAATGGAGATCCAGGTGCCGTATCGCGAGACGGCGACCTGACGCGCGAGTCAGCCCCGTGTCGAAGACGCCGGCGGACGTGCCACGCCGAGCGGATCGGGTCGGCTCACGGGCATGGATCGCCGGAACAGGGCGGCAATCTCCGTCGGGTTCAGCTGCTCGAGCACCTTCTCCGGCGACAGGCGCGACGTAACGCTGCGCGACTCCGCGCCCTGGCTGATGAACCAGTTGTAGCGATCCAGCCGGGAGCTCTGTCCGTCCGGGTGCCGGAACAGCACCATCGCGTTGCTCGAGCCGGGTGACTGCACGACGACGGTCCAGACTACGCCATCGGTCGATTGGTAGGTCTTCATGTGACGGGATCGGGGAGAGTCAGCCGACGAGGGTCGGCGAGAGGGGTTGGCGACCGGCGTATCCACTCGCCTCATCGTGCCAGAATTGTACGGACTCTTCGCCGAGTTGCCAGCAGAGCAACACGCGGCGGCCCTCCATCTCGCTGGGGAAATCGATGAGGCCGATGCGGCGGTCCTTCAACTGGATACCGAGTGTCTCGAGCTCGTGCTCGAACTGGTCGATATCGTGCGCGATCCGCTGGATCTCTCGCTCCAGCGTCGTCGCGCGCGAGTCCGGACGATCGGCGTGAATGCCGGACACGAGCAGGTCGAGCTCGACGATCGCCTCCTGCCAGCGTCGGTGTTCTCGCACCACGTCGTCGACGATCTTGCGCACCAGGGGAAGGGTGCGGTTGGCGTGGTCGACCGTGAAGAGCTGCATGCGTGTCATCCGGACGGAAGGTGAGGACGGGTCGTGTGCGGCGTCGGCATTCATGCGCGGCCGCCACGGGCGGGACGGCGCGGCGCGACACGAGGCGTGCGGTGCTGCAAGCGCACCTGCGCCGCGCCGCGATGACGGGGTCGAGCGCGGTATGCCGCCGTTCGGATCGTCTCGTCGTAGAGCGACGACTCCTCGAACGCACGGTCGAGCGCGCGGCGCCACAGCGAGTCGAGCGGAGGGCGATCGAGCCAGAGGATCCGCGTTGCGGGCGCGGGAACGCGACCGAGCGCCCACTCGCGTGACGTACTATCGCGGAGCGCGAGCAGCGCCGCGCCGCTGCGCGCGTCGTAGCGCACCACGACTTCGTACGCACCGCGGCGCCAGACGTCGCGTCCCCCGTCAGCCGACGACACCGGAAGTGTCGACATCGCCGCGGGCCACCACGCCGGCTCGCCGATGGGGATGGGCGCGAGCGCGAGCAGGTGACCCGCGTCCCCCGCACCAGCGCCGGGAATGGCGTAGGCCACGGCCGGCGCGCCGTCGAGCGTCGTGACCGAGAAACTTGCCGGATCCAGCCGGTAGAATGGAAGCATCGCCGCAGCGCGCTCCCCGCGCTCATCCTGGCTGGCGCGCACGGAGTCCAGGGTGGACTGGAAGACGCGCGCGCGCGCGCGCTCCACGTCGCCCTGCGCGGTGCCGGTCACTGCGGCGAGCGTGGCGGGGCGGCCCGTGCGGATGTCGAGCACTCCACGCCGGCTCGTATGCCAGGGCGCGACATCGTCCCGCTCGACATCCGTGTGGAGCGAGTACGAGACGAACGGTCCGGCCACCTCGTCCAGTGCCAACGACGATGTCGCCGTCCACCGCGGGTCCTCGCTTGGCTCTTCGTTGGGGCGGAGCGGCTCATCGTCGGGGTACAATCGTCCGTAGAGCCGCGCGAGCCGAGAGACGACGGTATCCTGATACAGCATGATCGAGTCGCCGGTGACGAGATCGCGACGGAAGACCTTCTGCCCCACCAGGACCGCGCTCTCATACGAGCGGTCGTCGTCCGCGACGTACAACTCATAGAAGCGCCCGTCCGCGGCAGCAAGTTCCAGTGGCGCACGCCGCATGTTGATCGTTCCCCGCGCGCTCGACACCCAGAACGACGAATCCCCTGCCGACAGCACGAATTCGGCAGACGGCGGGACGGCGGGTGCAGCGGCCGACGCGCCGTCGCGACAGGCGGAGAGTGCGGTGATCAGGCACAACGCGAGGCGCGGAACACGATGCGAGGCGGAAAACGAGTGGCGCATATGTGGGAAATATACATTCGCCGCTCGTCGCACCCGCGGCGCGAAAGGTGCCCATGATCCGCCGTCGAAGACGCTATCTTTCGTCATTCCCTCATCCTGAGAAATGCCCGTGCTCGTCTGTCGCTCGTCAGTTGCCCGCGTCCTCGTGCCCATCGCTACCGTTGCCGCCGGCCTGCTCGCCGCGTGCGGCACCGCGTCCGACCGGCCCGCGACGTCCACCGCCGATAGTGGAGTCGTGGTGAGCGGAACCGGCGCGAGTGCGCCAGCCCGGGACTCGAGCGCCGCTCCCACAACCACGACGAGCGGTGGTACCGTGACGCCACGCGCCGATACCAGCGCTGCGCCGACGAATCGGACCGTCGCACGGATCGACGTCGACAAGGAGTTTCCCGTCGTGCGCGCGCTGTACGTGAACAGGTTCGCTGCGCAGAGCCCCAAGCGGATGAAACAGCTCATCCAGATCGCCGACGAGACGGAGATCAACGCGCTCGTACTCGACCTGAAGGACGAGTTCGGGCTCAACTACAAGCCGGCGAATGCCGAGTGGGCGAAGAACGGGGGCACCTCGGGCGTGATCCGCAACCTCCCGGCGCTGCTCGACACATTGCGCGCGCACAAGATCCTGCCCATCGCCCGGCTCGTGGTGTTCAAGGATTCCGTGGCGGCGCGTCTGAATCCCGAGCACACGATTCGCCAGCAGAACGGCAGCGTGTGGCGCGACAAGAAGGGGCTCGCCTGGGTGAATCCCTATGACCGGAAGATCTGGGCGTACAATATCGGCGTCGCGGAAGAGCTGGCGAAGATCGGATTCGGCGAGATCCAGTTCGATTACATCCGCTTTCCCGAACCGTACAAGTCGTTGCCGCAGCAGGTGTTCCCTGGTACGAACGGGAGCAAGCCCGACGCGCTCGCCGAGTTTCTCAAGGAAGCCAACGGCCGGCTGGACAAGGTGGGCGCGCGATCCACGGCCGACATCTTCGGGCTCGTGACGACCGTTGGCGGTCCGCTGGAAATCGGGCAATGGTGGGAGAAGCTCGCGCCGCACACGGACGCATTGCTGCCGATGGTCTACCCATCGCATTATCCGCGCGGGTCGTTCGGCATCCCGTCGCCCAACGCGGATCCATACAAGGTGCTCAAGATCGCGCTCACTCGTGCGCGCGAGCGCAATGAGAAGATGGGCCTGAAGACCCCGGAGCACGTGCGCCCGTATCTCCAGGCATTCACGCTTGGCTCCCCGCACTACGGGCCCGAGCAGTTGAATGCGCAGAAGCGTGCGACCTACGACTCCGGCTTCGACGGGTGGGTACTGTGGTCACCGGGGTCGAAGTACGAGGAGTTTCTGCCGGCCTTCGAGAAGACGCTGGTGTCGCGCAAGAAATAGGACGCGCTCAGCGCGCGGCGATCTCGCGCACGCCGGACACGAGACGGTCGACCTCATCGTCCGACGTGTAGCACGCCGCGCCGGCCCGAACGAATCCATCGAGCCCGCGACCGAGGCGCTCGGACACGGTGGCCGCGTAGAAATCTCCGTTCGAGGCGTACAGGCCGCGCGCCACCAGCGCGCGCGCCACGTCGTCGGTGGTGCGGCCGCGCACCGTGAACGAAATCGTCGGCGTGCGCGGCGTGCCGGGTTCCGGCCCGTACAGCGACACCCCCTCGATGGCCGACAGACCATCCCACAGTCGCGCTACGAGCGCGGCGCCCCGCTCGTGCAGGGAGTGAAACGCGAGTTCGAGCCGCTCACGCCGCGACCCATCGCCTCCGGCGAGCGAGGCGAGATAGTCGACCGCGGCCGCCGCGCCCACGATGCCCTCGTGATTCTGCGTCCCCGTTTCCATTCGCTCCGGCGCCTCGGACGGCGCAGGATCGAGCTTCGGCACGTCGAGCCGCTGAATGGCGTCGGCGCGGCCGTACAGGATGCCTGCGTGGGGGCCGTAAAACTTGTACGACGAACAGGCGAGGAAGTCGCAGCCGATCTGCGCGACGTCGATGAGGCCATGCGGGGCAAAGTGCACGGCGTCCACGAACGAGAGTGCGCCGGCCGCGCGCGCGAGCGCGCACACCGCAGCGACGTCGGTGATGGTGCCGAGCGCATTGGACGCCGCACCCACGGCGACGAGCCGCGTTCGGGGACCGATGAGGCGCGCGAAGTCGTCCGCCTCGCTCCGGAACGTCGTCGTGTTCAGCCGCACCGATCGAACGACGAGCCCGCGATCCTTCGCGATCGCTCTCCACGGCGCGACGTTGGCGTGATGGTCGAGCTCCGTCACGACGATCTCGTCTCCCGGCGCCCATCCGCGCGCCAGTCCGCGCGCGAGATGGAAAGCGATCGTCGTCATGTTGTTGCCGAACGACACGTCGGCCGCGCTCGCATTGAAGAAGTCGGCGAATGTGTCACGCGCCTGCGCAAGCAACGCGTCCGTCTCCACGCTCGTGGGGTACACCCAGTGCGTGTTGGCGTTGTGCTCGTACAGATAGTCCGTCATCGCATCGCCCACGGCGCGCGGCACCTGGGTTCCGCCCGGCCCGTCGAAATAGGCTACGGGATGGCGACCCTCGCGCCGCACGAGGGCGGGAAAGTCGGACCGGATGGCCTCGAGCGCGCGCACGGGCGCGAGGGGCGAACTGGCTGTCGTCATGCGATCTCCTGGCCTGCCCATTGTTCGACGAGTCGCACCGCCTCGACGTGGTCGGCCTCCTCGCCCAGTGACGTGTGCGCGATTCGGAAAAGGTCCGCCGTGAGTTGCAGGAGCGGCGCGGGCACCTTCTGCTCGCGCGCCACCGCCGCCGCAATGCCCGCGTCCTTCGCGAGGAGCGCCAGCCGAAAGGTACGCGGAAATGCGCGCGTGAGCACCCGTTCGGGAAAGAGGTTCATCGAGGCGTTCGACCGGCCACTCGACGCGTTGATCACGTCGAGCGCGACGCCGGGTCGAACGCCGGCCTTCGCGAGCGCGGCCAACCCCTCCGCCGCACTCCAGACGTGCACGGCGAGCAGCGCATTGTTCACCGACTTCAGCGCATCACCCGCACCCACGGCGCCGCAATGCACGATCTTCGCGCCGAAAGGCTCGAGCACCGGCCGCACCCGCGCCAGCACCGCCGCGTCCCCGCCCACCATCACGGTGAGCGTGCCTTGCTCCGCCCCGCTCGTTCCTCCGCTCACTGGCGCGTCGAGGAAGGCGATCCCGAGGCCTTCCAGTCGTCCGGCGATTCGTCGCGAGCTGTTCGGGTCACCCGACGTGCAATCCACGAGCGTCGTGCCGCGCCGCATGCCCGCCAGCAGGCCGTCGGGCCCGTCGAGCACCGAGTCCACGTCGGACGAGACGGCAAAGCAGGTGATCACCACGTCGGCCGTTCGCGCCGCATCGGCGGGCGAGTCCGCAGCGCGGACGTCGTGTTCCTTCGCGAAGCGCTCGGCCTTGTCGCGTGTTCGATTCCATACCGTGAGCGTGACGTCCGGCGCATTCGCGAGACGTACGGCCATCGGGCGGCCGATGGCGCCCAACCCGAGAAAAGCGACGTGTGGCATGAGCGTGTCTGAAGAGTGAAACCAGGTGGACGCGGCGCGATGCGGAGCGATCGCGAATGACTCAGAGCAGCGGCAGTCGCCGCCTCTCGTCCGACGCGATCGTGGCGCGATAGCCGCTCACCGCGATCGCCTCGCGCAATGCATCGCCCGTGGCTCGGCCATCGTGCTCGATCGTTGCCACACCAAGGCCTACCTCGGCAGAGAGGATCCCCTCGACCGGGGTGAGCGACGTGAACACTGCCTGCACGCACCGCTGGCAGGACATGCCCTCGATACGCAAGCGGGTGAGCATCCCACAATATCGCGCTGGTGCGCACTCACCGGAATCCGGTGGGGCAACGTGCGCGAGGTGCCGGGATGGGAAGCGGCCACTGCGGAGGCGCGTCAGGGTGCGACGGGGGCGTGGCTTGTCCCGCCACCGTCCGGTCGCCTACCTTGACGGCTCGCCGCCCGCCGCCGTCGTCGAGGACGCGTCATGACGCCACCGCACAACCCCGAGGAGCGGCCAGTGGGCGCGCTGCTCGCCCCCGACATCCTCGCGATGCTCGAGGAGTCGCCCGGCCTGATCGCCGCGGAGACGGAAGAGTTGCATCCCGCCGATCTCGCGGACGTCGCCGAGGCGATGCCGTTCGAGCAGATCCCGCGGTTCCTGGCGGCGTTGCCGACCGATCGTGCGGCCGCAGTCCTCGAGTACATCGACGAGGAAGTGCGCGCGACGCTGCTCGAAGCCATGAGTCCGGAGCAGGCGGGGGCGCTCGTGAGCGCGATGACGCCGGACGAGCGCGCCGATGTGCTGGAGGAGCTAGACGAAGAGCGCGCCGAGGACATCGTCGACGAGATGTCCGCGGAAGCACGCCGAGTCACCGAACAGCTGCGTCGATACGAGCCCGACACCGCCGGCGGCCTGATGACGACCGATTTCGTGTCCGAGTCGGCCAGCACCTCCGTGGAAGAAGCGTTGCGCAAGGTGCGCATCATCGCGCGAAGCAGCCGGCGCGAAGCCATGCACGCCATCTACACGACCGACGCCGAGGGTCGCCTGGTCGGAGTGCTGTCGCTGCGCGAGTTGCTCGCCGCTCCCGAGGGGACGCCCCTTGCCGAAGTGGCGTGGAGCGAGGTCCAGAGCGTGTCGCCGTTTGCCGACCGCGAGGAGGTCACGCGCGTGATCTCCAACTACGACCTCGTCGTGGTGCCAGTCGTCAGCGAGTCGCGCCATGTGATCGGCGTCATCACGGTGGATGACGTGATCGATGCGATCCAGGAAGAGCAGACAGAGGACGTGCAGAAGCTGGGCGGTATGCAGGCGCTGGATGAGCCGTACATGCAGATCGGGTTCCGGCAAATGCTGAAGAAGCGTGCGGGCTGGTTGAGCATCCTGCTCGTGAGCGAGATGTTCACCGCGTCGGCGATGCAGTACTTCGACGGCGAGCTGAAGCAGGTCGCCGCGCTCATCCTGTTCGTGCCGCTCGTGATGAGTGCGGGCGGCAACTCCGGATCGCAGGCGACGTCGCTCATCATGCGTGCGATGGCGTTGCGCGAGATCTCCCTTCGCGACTGGTGGCGCGTCGCCTTGCGCGAGTTGCCCACCGGCCTGGCGCTCGGCACCATCCTCGGCGTCATCGGCGTGATTCGCATCAGCATCTGGCAGAAAACGGGGCTGTTCGACTACAACCCGCACTGGCAGTTGATCGCGCTCACCGTCGGTTTCTCGCTGGTCGGCATCGTCACGTTCGGCTCCCTCGCCGGGTCCATGCTTCCCTTTCTCCTCAGGCGCCTGGGCTTCGATCCGGCGAGTGCGTCTGCACCGTTCGTCGCGACGCTCGTCGACGTGACCGGCCTGGTGATCTACTTCAGCGTCGCCCTGCTGGTGCTGGGAGGAACGCTGTTGTGAATTCGACGTCACACCCGTCGTCGCGCGCGACCATGCTCGTGCTGTTCAGTGCCTGCTGCTTCGGGTCCATTCCCATTCTCATCACGTTGGCCACGTCGAGCGGCGCGCGCCTGGTGGATGTGCTCACCTGGCGCTATCTCATCGCGGCCGCGCTCCTCGTCATCGTGAGTGGCGGCGTGCGGGCGATCGTCTCGCCGGGCCATCGAGCGTGGAGGGTGATCACGCTCGCCGGCGGAGGCCAGGCGGTGATCGCGTTCGTCAGTCTCTCGGCGCTGCGGTACATCCCCGCAGCCACCCTGACCTTTCTGTTCTATACGTATCCCGCATGGGTGGCCGTGATGGCGGCGGTGCGAGGCACGGAGCGCATCTCCCGTCGAGGGGCAATCGCGCTCGCGTTTTCGTTGGCGGGCATCGCGCTCATGGTTGGCATGCCCGGGGCGGGAGGACTGCATCCGATCGGCGCGTTGCTGGCGCTCTCGTCGGCGCTGCTCTACGCGGCCTACATTCCGCTCATCGACCGACTCGGTCGTGGCATGCCTCCCGCCGTGACCTCGACGTATACCACGGTTGGCGCTGGGGCCATCCTCTTGATCGTCGCGACGATGCAGGGCGGACTGGCCCTGCGATTCGCGCCGATCGGGTGGACGGCCGTACTCATTCTCTCCGTGCTCTCCACCGTGCTCGCATTTCTCGCGTTTCTGCGCGGACTGGCCGAGATCGGACCGGTGCGCACGGCAATCGTGAGCACGATCGAACCATTCTGGACCGCACTGCTCGGGGGCGTCGTGCTCGGCCAGCAAGTCGGGCCGCGTACGCTGCTCGGTGGGCTGCTCATCGCCGTGGCGGTGATTCTGCTGCAGCTCGGGCAGCGTGCTGCAGCCGCACCGAGGGCGGATCCCGCTGCGGCCGCCTGAATCGAATTGCCGGCGACGTGACAGCACGGTTATACGGCTTTCGAGCCATAGCGGACTCGGCACGAGATGGTATCGTGCTTGCGAGTGTGGGGTAGCACAATGACAGCGCTACCGGAGTCGTCGGGGCGCTCGACCCATTACTCGGAGCAGTTTCCATGAATCGTTCTCTTCGTTTTCTTCCCGCCTTCGCCGCACTCGCGTCGATCGGCGCGTGCGCGTCCCTGAGTCAGAAGGAGAAGGGCGCCATCATCGGCGCCGCGTCCGGGGCGGCCGTTGGAGCGGTCGTCGGCAACAACAACGGCGGCACGGCCAAGGGTGCCATCATCGGTGCGGCGGTCGGTGGCACCGCGGGTGCCGTCATCGGACATCAGATGGATCAGCAGGCCAAGGAGATCAAGCAGGGCATCCCGGGCGCGGTCGTCGAGCGCGTGGGCGAGGGGCTGCAGGTGACCTTCGAGTCCGGTCTGCTCTTCGGGTACGACTCCGATGTCCTGACGTCGGCCGCGCAGCAGAATCTCGCCACGCTTGCGTCGAGCCTCGACAAGTATCCCAGCACCGACATCATCATCGTCGGGCACACGGATGCCAACGGGAGCGACGACTACAATCTGTCGCTGTCGGAGCGCCGTGCGAATGCGGCGGTGAACTATCTCGTCGGTCGCGGTGTGGCGCGCTCCCGCCTGCGTGGCGCTGGTCGCGGTGAGTCCGAGCCGGTGGCCGCGAACGACACCGATGCCGGCCGTCAGATGAATCGCCGCGTCGAAGTCGCGATCTACGCCAACGCTGCACTGAAGGCGCAGGCCGCGCGGCAGGGCGGCCAGTAAAAGGAAACGATGTCCGTCTGAAGGAATGCCGATAGGCATGAAGGGCACACCGGACGTCGTCCGGTGTGCCCTTCTTCATGATGCGCGTGCGGAGAAGATTCAGACCAGTTGCGGCACGCCCGGTGCCTCGGCGCGATTCGCGACGGGTTCGCGCGTCACCGGTGCCTCTTCCATGATGCCGACGATTCCCTGCTCCAGCCAGGCGTGCCTGCCATCGAGCACGCGTTGGGAGACACGGTAGATCGCGGCGTCGTTCTTTCCATAGAACCTGTGAAAGTTGGTCGTGATACGCTGGCGCGCTTCACGACAGAAGAGGTCTGCCAGTTCCGTGGCCTCGGTGTTTCCCTGTTGCGCCAGCATTCGCGCACGCACGCACGCGGCGGTCATCGCGAACAGGTCGGCCCCGATGTCGACCGCGCGGAAGAGCACCATCTGGCGTCGCTCGAGTTTCGGGCCGAAGCGGGCCATCGCATGGAACAGCATGCGTCCCAGATGGCGCGTGCGGCGCTCCGCCCATCGCAGGTGTCGGCCGAGTGCGCCGAACTCCCCGTATGCGGTGGGCACCGTGCCCCGCCCGAACCAGCGCGCGAGATACCACCCCGGGTAGAACTTCATCACGCGACCGAGCGCGGACACCTTCTCCTGCGTCGACGATTCCTTGTCCACGAGGGCGAATGCGGTCTTGAAGTGGTGATCGACCGCCTCGCGCGCGATGAACAGGCGCATGACTTCCGAGGTACCCTCGAAGATCAGGTTGATCCGGAAATCGCGCATCGCGCGCTCCACGGGAATACCGGGTTCACCTCGACCGCGCAGCGAGTCTGCCGTCTCGTAGCCTCGGCCGCCCCGGATCTGCAGCGTGTCGTCGATGATCCGCCATCCCGTTTCGGTGTTCCACAGCTTGGCGATCGCCGCCTCGAGGCGGATGTCGTAATGTCCGCGCTCGGACAATCCGACGGTGAGCTCCGCCACCGACTCCATCGCGAAGGTGTTCGCCGCCATCAGCGCGATCTTCTGCGCGATCGCCTCGTGCTTTCCGATGGGCTGCCCCCACTGTACGCGCTCCTTCGCCCAATGCCGCGCCACCTGAAGCATCGCTTTCCCGCCACCGGCGCAACTCGCCGGCAGGGTGAGCCGTCCCGTGTTGAGCGTGGTCAGCGCGAGCTTGAGTCCCTTCCCCTCGCCCCACAGGATGTTCTCTGCCGGCACGCGCACATTGGTGAAGTGCAGCACGCCATTCTCGATCGCCTTGAGGCCCATGAACCGTGAGCGATGCACGATCTCCACGCCGGGCGACTTGGCCTCGACGATGAATGCGGTGATCTGTTTGCGGCTCTTGCCCTTGATCACCACGTCGGGAGTTCGTGCCATCACGACCAGCAGGTCGGCGCGCGTGCCGTTCGTGCACCACAGCTTTTCACCGTTGAGCGTCCAGAACTTCCCGTCCTCGCTGAGCGTCGCGCTCGTGCGGAGGTTGGCGGGATCTGACCCGGCGTCCATTTCGGTGAGTGCGAACGCGGAGATCGCGCCCTTCGCGAGTCGCGGAAAAAAGCGCCGCTTCTGTTCCGCGGTGCCGAACAGCTTGAGCGGCTGCGGCAATCCGATCGACTGGCTGGCCGAGAGGAGTGCGGTCAGCGAGCCGTCCTTGCTCGTCACCATCGCCATCGCGCGTGTGTAACTGGCATACGACAACCCGAGTCCGCCGTACTCCTCCGGGATCTTGATTCCGAAGGCGCCCATCTCGCGCAACTCCTGCACATACGCCTCGGGGATTTCGCCGGTTCGGTCGATCATGTCGGAATCCACGCGCTCGAGAAAGGCGCGCAGCTTCGCCAGGAACGGCGCCGCCCGCGCGCGCTCGGCGGGGTCGTCGGTCACGGGGTGCGGATGGATGAGGTCGAGTCGAAAGCGGCCAAGGAAGAGCTCTCGCACGAAGCTCGGGCCCGACCATTCGCTTTCGCGCGCTGCCTCGGCGACATCGCGGGCTTCCTTCTCGGTAGCTAGACCTGGGGCATGCTCGGCCATTGTTCGCTCAGTGTTGGGACGATCCGAAAGCTATGGCTCGCGCGGGCGTCCTGCAGCGATCCCGGGTCGTTGGCGGGTGTCGTGGATCACGGCCCTTCGCCGATGCCGTCGCCGTGGCCGGACCGGCGCGACTCCTGACGTTCGCGCAACACGACCGCCGCTGCTCCGACCAGTGCGATGGCGGCGAAACAGAACCACTGCACGGCGTAGCTCCGGTGCGGGCCGTCGTCGAGCGCGGGAATTTCCCGGCGCGCCGGGTGAGTGGTCGACGTTGAATCGCCGATCGAGACGACATAGTAGCGCGCGACCGGATACGGAATCTTGCTCGCGACTTCCTGCCGACTGACGCGACGCACAATGCGGGGATCAGCGGCTGATCGCGTGATGCCGGCGTCCGGTGCGTACAGCTCGACGTATCCCTCCACACGGACCGAATCCCCCTCCCGCCAGCGGGCGCGATCAACGGTGCCGCCGTCGGGCGAATACACCCAGCCCCGGTTCACCAGCACGGCTGTATCGGCTCCGGAGAGGCGCATGGGTGTGATCAGCTCGACACCGGGAGAGCCGCGGCGCGTGCGGCTCGTCACGACCAGCTCGTGCTCGTAGTCGAAGCGCCCGTGGACGGTAGCCGGCCGGTAGTGCGCCGCCGATGTATCGCTGGGCAGTTCGTCGAATGCGATGGGCGCCCCCCGCTGCTGCGCCGCCACCACCGCATTGCGCGCCTGCCGCTCGTGGAGTCGCCGGACCTGCCAGAGACCGAATCGCACGAAGACGGCCGCCGTGCCGATGGCGAGCGCGCAGAATAGGATCGTTCGTCGCTGCATGCTCCAAGCTACCGTGAGCGCGCGCTAGAAGAGCGACATCTGCTCGCCGAGCGTTTCGGGATCCACCGGCGTGAGACGCAGTCCGTGCTGCAGCTCTCGCGCGCTCTGCGGCGAGTGCCCGGCGAAGTGATTGTTGACGTAGCCGTAGACCGTGACGCCCTTGAGCGCGAGTGGCCAGAGCACGCCCGCCCACTGCTCGAGCTCCGCGCGGCGATCGATCTGAATGCGCGAATAATCCACGATGTCGCGGTTGGCACCCATCCAGCGCACGTAGAGAAAGCTTGCGGTCGGGCGGCTCGCGAGCGCGAGCATCTGCTTGCGAGGGATCCATCGCGCATCGGACAGCGTGAGGCCCACCCCATGCTCGGCGAGCAAGGCGATCACTCCCTCCTGGATCCACCCGCGGTGCCGGAACTCCACGCTGAAGTTGATGTCGCGCGGCAGCGTGGGCAGCAGGTTAGCGAGTGCGGGCAATTCGACCGGCCCGAAATCGGGTCCGAGCTGGATCAGCACGGGGCCGAGCTTGTCGCGAAGCTCGCGAGCGCGATCGAAGAAGAGATGCAGGACATCTTCGGCGCCGCGCAGCCGCCGTTCGTGCGTGATCTCCTGTGGTAGCTTGAGCGCGAAGGTGAATCCGGCGGGGGTGCGGTCGTACCAGCCCCGCACGGTTTTCGCAGGCGGCACGGCGTAGAACGTGGAGTCCACTTCCACCGTGTCGAACGCGCGTGCGTACACCGTGAGATATTCCGCGGGGCGTGTGCCCGTCGGATAGAAGGGACCCACCCACGCATCGTAGTTCCACCCCTGCGTACCGATGCGAAGTTGCTTCGTCATGGCGTGAATCGGGGGTCGGGCATTCATCGTGTCAAGATTCGTCGATTGGCGAATGGATGGGTACCGATCTTGCCTTTGCAACCGGTACTTACTTTCTCATGCGAGGGCTTCACATGGCAGATCGCATCAACGATTCGACGGACGGCAGGGTCGAGCGCGCGAAGGATTCCGCGCTGGGCAATCACGACTCCAATCCGAGCCATCTCGACGAAGCGGGCGAAGCGGCAGGCGGAATTGGCGGCGTCCTCGCGGGCGCAGCGATCGGCTCGATTGCCGGTCCGGTGGGCACCCTCATCGGCGGCATCGCCGGTGCGATGGGCGGATGGTGGACGGGTCGCGCCGTGACCGAAGCGGCATCGAAGCTGAGCACGGATGACGACACGTACTACCAGAAGTCGTTCGAATCGTCATCGAACCGCCCCGCAGATCGCTCGTACGATGACGTGCGTCCGGCGTATCACCTCGGTCAGGTCGCATCGCAGAACCCCGAGTACGCCAACAAGGAGTGGACCGAGGTTCAGGCCGAGCTCCAGCGCGGGTGGAACGCCGAGCATTCGAAGAAGTACGGCGATTGGAATACCGTCAGCCCGTATGCAGGTGAAGGCTACAAGCGCGGCCGCCTCTCGTTGGGCAATGCCGTCTCGGGAGCGGGTGCGATGGCCGGTAACACGTACGACAAGGCCAAGTCCGGCATCGAGACGGGCGCGAACAAGTTCGCCGACAAGGCGGACGACATGAAGGATCGCATGGATGGCAATCCGGCATCGAAGCCGGGGCCCGACGCCACCGACTCGAGTCGTCGCCTCGATTCTCGGTGACTGACGGCGTGACCCGCCATCAGCGATAGGTCTCGAAGAACCCCGCTCCGGTCCCCGCGAGCGGGGTTCCTCGTATCCGGCCCGCGATCGTCGCCGTGCCCTTCATCTGCACGAAGTAGGGTCGCTTCAGGTCGCGCGCCGCGAGTGCTTCTCCCCGTTCCACCATCGCGACGCGGGTGTCGCTCGCGCTCGCGTCCTCGATGCGAAGGGTGAGCCGGAGGGTGTCGTCTCCGCGCACGTCCACCAGATCGGCGGTCGCCGGCGTGCGGATCGCGCGTCCGCGCACGATCGTCGTTCGTGCATCATCGTAGCGAATCGTGCGCGGACGGAAGACCGCAAGGAATCCGGACCGGTCCACCAGATAGACGAACAGCGGCTGGGCGCTCGAGACGCTGTCGGGCGGCTCGATGCGTCCGTAGAGGAGCGTATACTCGCCAGCCCGCGCCGCCCCCCACTCCCAGGTGACGCCGCGCCAGACGCCCCAGTTGTGATCGTGATAGGCTTGCACGTTCTCATACGCGGTGCAGGCGCCGGCCACGCAGAGCGTTCCCGTGGCATCCGCGCGCAATGCCGGCACCACGTATCCACTCACGACGCCACTCGTGAGCGCGGCGCCCGGGAAGTACGCACCTTGCGCCGGAGACACCACGAGGTCGAGCGACAATGCTGCGCCGCTCGCGTCCTCGCGCGCCCGGGCGCGGACGCGATACCGGCCGTCGGACTGGACGTCCACGCGCGACTCGCCGATCGCCACGTTCGCGTCCGTCGTCGAATAACGGACGGCCGTGGACGGTGACGTGCTCGTGAAGCGGCGCTGCGGCTTCCCCTGTTCGTGCAGCGTGACGAGGACCTGCCCGCCCCAACGGTCCGGCGCGCCCCCCACGGCGCCTGCCACGATGAACGAGACGAACGCCCATCGCCGCCGATCCGCGGAGATGACGTTGAAATAATGCCATTCGCCCCAGCTCGGATCACCCGCCACGCCGGCTGGCGGTACGTGAAACCGATCGATGTCGTGCCGAAGCTCGGCGTCTGACGGTGCACGCCAGCGCCGGTCGAGCGAATCGTCGCTCCACTGCCCGCGCGTCACGTCGGGTCCCGCCCCGACAGCGGTCGTGAGCGAGGGAATGTCTCCCGATGCGCGCACCGGAATCTCACGGCCAGCGGACGTGCGCAGGTACAGCAGCTTCCCTTCCATCTGCGGAGAGACGGACGACACGACGTCGCTGGATCGCGGGGCCGCGAGCAGTTGCCGATAGATGAATCGCGCATGATCGATCGAGAAGAACAGGCCGCCGAGCCCACCCGTCTTCAGCACTTCGACGTCCACGCCTTCCGGCAACACGGTGACTGTGCCGCCGCCAACGAGCTTTTCATCCTTCGCCTGGCTCAGCAATGCCTCACCGATCGACAGCAGCACGATCATCACCGCGACACCCATGCTGAAGCCGAACAGCAGGAAGACACTGCGCCACGGCTTCAGCGTCAGGTTTCGGGTAGCGAGCAGCCGGATCATTCTGAGGAGCGCTCGTCCCGGACGATCTCGCCGTCCCGCATGTGGATCACGCGGTTCGCCGCGCTCGCCATCTGCTCGTCGTGCGTCACGACGACGATCGTCGTTCCGTCGTCGTTGAGCCGGCGGAACAGCGCAATCATCTCCGCCCCGGTGCGCGCGTCCAGTTCGCCGGTGGGCTCGTCGGCAAGCAACAGCTTCGGTTCATTCGCGAGCGCGCGCGCGATGGCCACCCGCTGCTGCTCGCCGCCGGAAAGCTGCGATGGACGGTGCCCTTCGCGTCGCGCGAGCCCCACGTAGTCCAGCAGCTCGAGCGCACGGGCGCGGCGTGCCGCACCGCGCATGCCAGCCTCGGCCAGCGGCAACTCGATGTTCTCGCTCGCCGATAGCGCCTGCATGAGATAGAACCGCTGAAAGACGAAGCCGATGCGTCGTAGACGGAAGTCCGTCGCCCGTGCATCCGAGAGCTGATCCACGCGCTCACCAGCGATCGACACCGTGCCGGACGTCGGGCGATCAATGACGCCCAGCAGATTCAGCAACGTGCTCTTGCCGCATCCCGACGGTCCCACGATCGCTGCGTATTCCGCCGCGGCGATGGTGAACGACACCCCCCGCAACGCATGCACGTGCTCGTCGCCCATGCGATACTCGCGCACCAGATCGCGGACGCTCACGATCGGCTCCACGTCGTCCAGAGCGCGAGCGTCGCGCACACCCGCGATCGCGGCGCTCATCCGACCGCCTCCTGGCGCAGCGTCGTCGAGATCTGGAGCGACGCGCTGCGCCAGGACGGGTAGATGCCGGAGAGGAGTCCGCACAGCACCAGCAGGCCGAGCGCCGTCCATGCGGCGACAGGCTGGAAGAGGAAGAAGTCGATGCGCTCCGGAAGTCCCGGGAATCGGGAGAGGATCGAGTTCAGGTAGCGCGCCGTCACGAGACCAAGCGCCAGCCCCAGCGGCGTCGCCACGAGCATGATCGCGCCACCCTCCACGACGATCTGCGCAACGATGCGTCCTCGCCGCACGCCGATGGCGCGCATGACGGCAATCTCTCCGATGCGTTCGTTCACCGATACGGTCATCACCGTGGTCACCAGCAGGAATCCGACGATCAGGCTGACAGCACCGAGAATGACGGCAAGCTGCCGGAAATAGCTGAGGCGTTCATCTACCTGCCGAATCGCTTCGGCCGTCGAGATCACCGTGACGCGGGGGATCAGTCTCTCGAACACGGCACGGGTGGAATCCGCGTCGATTCCGTCTCGCAGTCGCACCATCGCCAGCGAAATGCGTCCCGTGGCATCCGCGCCCTGCATCATTCGCAGCGTCGTGATCGGGAGCGCTGCCCCGCGCTGTTCGGCCGCCATGTACACGAACCGCACGCGCCCCACAATGCGCAACGTGCGCACGCCCGACAGGCCACGAAGCTGCGCGTCGTATCCCGCCGCCGCGGTGACGGTGTCCCCGAGCCGGCGGCCGATGGCGCGCAGCAGCGCGTCGTTCACGGCCAGTTCCCCGGCGGCCGCGGGATGCGTGCCCTCCACGAGCTCGTAATCGCCCTGCACCGCCGGCTCGAGCCCGAGCGCGGCGGTGGTGACGGTGCTCGACGCGATGGGAATGTGCAGTTGCCCCCCGAGCACGGGGCTCACCCGTTCCACCTCCGGTCGCGCGCGCAGCAGGGCCACGAGCGAGTCTGCGTCGCGTATCGTGGCTTCCGTGTCGAACGGCAGCGTGCCCTTTGGCGCCAGCCGGAGCTGGAACCCCTGCGAAAGGAGCAGCGACCGGAACGACTCGCGCATCCCGCTCGACAGCATCACCATGTCCAGAAGCATGCCCGCCGATACGGCGACCCCCAGCACGGCCAGCAGTGTACGGGCACGATGCCGAATGAGTGATGCGAAGGCGAGCGTGAGCAGCATCGCCTAGCGTCCGAACAACGTGAGCGGTGGTGTGGCGACGAGTCTCCGCG
This sequence comes from Gemmatimonadaceae bacterium, assembly GCA_039928585.1. Classification (GTDB taxonomy): domain Bacteria; phylum Gemmatimonadota; class Gemmatimonadetes; order Gemmatimonadales; family Gemmatimonadaceae; genus AG11. The sequence goes on from JBDSSY010000156.1 coordinate 21,013, forward strand.
CCGCCAGCCATCCGGCGATGATCCCGAGCGCGAGCGACAGCACGACGGCGAGGAGGACGATGTCCGGCGTGACGATGGAGAATCGCAACGGAGTGCGGTACACGGCCTGGTAGTGGCTGTTGACGATCACCGATGCCAGCGCGGCCACGCCGACTCCGGCCGCACTCCCGAGCACCGCGATCGCCGCGGCCTCGAGCACGACGCTGCGCACGACCGTGCGCGCCGAGATGCCCATCAGTCGCAGCGCGGCCACGTCGCGTCGACGTTCCTCCACCTTGAGCAGCATGATGCACAGCAGGAAGATCGCGCTCGCCGTCACGGTGATCACGCCGATCGCGCGGTGAAACCGCGAGACGACGGCAAAGGTGGTAGACGTCTCGACGGCGATGTCGGTCGAGCGATGGGCGCGGAAGCCGAAGGCCGCGTCATTGATCCGTGCGATCGCCCGATCCGTCACTTCAGGTGACCGGGTCTGGACGGCGAAGCGATCGACGCGGTCTCCATAGCCCAGAAGCGACTGCAGCTGGGTCAGGTGCAGCCGCACGCGGTACTCGCCTCGGGCGATCTCTGCCGGATCGGTACCGCGACGCACGAGCGCGCCGATGACGGCGGAATCCCCCACCGTCTCGGGCGTCGCCGCCAGAACCACGCGGTCCCCGATGCGCAGTCCGGCATCCGCGGCGAGGCGCTCGTCGATCGCGATGGTTCGGACGTCTTGCGCCTGCATCACGCCGGCAAGCAGCGCGACGAGGACGGCTCCCGGCACTGCGCTCAGCGACGCGCCGAGGCGGTCCAGTGTGCGGTATCCTTGAGTGCCTCGCGCGTCTCGACGAGCGTGTACGAGGGCGCGGCGTAGCTCGTGAGACCCTTCTTCACGAGCCAGATGCCGACCCCGAGCTCGAGCACGCCCGTCACGAGGGCACCGAACCACATGTGGCCGTTGTTCAAACGCCCAAGCAGCGTGGTGAGCAGGATCGTGAGCGCGACGAGCATCACCACCGCCGCGCCGAAGGCGAGCGCGAGCCAGAGCACGCCGCGTGTCGCGCGATGCAGGCTCTCCCTGGTCTCGAGCTTCGCGAGCGCCACTTCATCCGTCACGAGGCGCCTGGAATCCTCGCTGAGACGGCGGATCAGGTCGGGGATGCCGGTATCGGGATCAGTCACGATGGGTCTGGCGGTCACTCGCTCCTCCGGGGCACGCGGCGGGAATCACCGCTGTCTGGCGAACGCTTCCGGGCAAAAGGCGTTCCCTCCGGCCATCGGGCCTTACGCCTGTCCCTCGCTTTCCACGTACACCTGAGCGGCGAGTCCCACACCCACCGCCCGTGTCGCACCACCGACCGCGTCTTCAACCCACACCGTGATCGGACCGTCGAATGGCGCCTTGTCGAGAATGCGGAGATGACAGCCGGGCCGGATACCCAGCTCGGCCAGGTAGCGCAGCCGCGCAGGCTCCTTGTCGTGAACCCGTCGCACGCGCACCTGCTCGCCAGGTGCGGCTTCCGCCAGCGTGCGGAGCGTGGATTCCTCCACCCGACCATCACGCGTCGGAATGGGGGCGCCGTGCGGATCCTGCACCGGATCGCCGAGCGCCGCGGCCATCCGCTCCACGAGTTCCTCGGACGCGGCGTGCTCGAGTCGTTCCGCTTCGGCATGCACCTGGTCCCAGGGGTATTGGAGCACTTCGGTGAGGTAGCATTCGAGAATGCGATGGCGGCGCAACGTGCGCAGCGCCGCGCGGCGCCCATCACCCGTGAGCCGCACGCCGCGGTACGGCTCGTGGGACACCAGCCCCTGGTCGGCGAGCCGCCGCACCATGCCGCTCACCGACGCGGGCGAGATCGCGAGCCGATCGGCAATGTCGTTGGTGGACGCGGGCGACCCGACGAGCTCGAGGTCGTAGATCGCCTTGAGGTAGTCCTCGACCGGACCGGTCAGCGGCTGCGGCTCGGGACTGGCGGTCACCCCGGATGCGCGTGCCGCGGCACGCCGCGTACCATCAGCACCGGTACTGTCGTGTGGTGTCGTACTTCATTCGCGACGCTGCCGCGAAGCAGATCCTGGATGCCCCGGTGGCCATGCGTGCTCATTGCCACCAGGTCGCATCGCTCGCGATCCGCCGCCGCGGCGATCTCGCGGCCCGGGTCCCCGCCGGCGAGTACGCATTCCGTATTGATGCCGGCTGCCTCGAGTGCGTCGGCCCGCTCCTCCAGATACGCGCGGTCATCGTGCATCTCGGAGCTCTCCCGAAGCACGAGCTGATGCTGATTCCGCGCCGCCCACCCGTCGGCCACATGAATGAGCACCACCGACGCCTCGCACAACTTCGCGAGGCCGCGGACATGGGCGACGATCGCGTCGTCGTAGTCGGTGTGCTCGAGCGGGACGAGGATGCGGCGGTACATGGGCGGGTAGCGAAAGTGAAGCGGTCGACGCTGCTCGCTCAGGCGAGCCAGCCCCGAACCGTCTGGAACAGCAACCACACGTTGAGGCTGGCGATCACCGTCGCCACCACGTACGCCATCACCTTCAGCCAGACGGGATTGACGAACTCGCCCATCTTCAGCTTGTCCGATGTGAACATTACCAGCGGGAACACCGCGAACGAAAGCTGGAGGCTGAGGATCACCTGGCTGAGGATCAGCAGCTTCGCCGTGCCCGACTCACCAGCGAGGATGGACACGATCACCGCCGGAATGATGGCGATCAGGCGGGTGATGAGACGACGCAGCCATGGCCGGATCCGGATGTTGAGGAATCCTTCCATGACGATCTGGCCGGCCAGCGTGCCCGTGATCGTGGAGTTCTGCCCCGAGGCCAGGAGCGCGAGGGCGAACACCGTGCTCGCACCGGCACCCAGCAACGGGGTGAGCAGCTTGTACGCGTCCTGGATCTCGGCCACTTCCTGGTTGCCCGTCGAGTGGAAGGTGGCCGCCGCGACGATGAGGATGGCCGCGTTGATGAACAGCGCGAACGAGAGCGCGATCGTGGAATCCACGAAGGCGTAGCGAACCGCCTCGCGCTTCCCTTCCGACGTCGCCTCGTACCGCCGCGTCTGCACGATGGACGAATGCAGATACAGGTTGTGCGGCATGACCGTGGCGCCGAGAATCCCGATCGCGATGTACAGTTTCTCCCGGTCGGAGACGATGTCGGCCGTTGGAATGAATCCGGCCATCACCTCCGCCATGTCCGGGCGCGCGAGGAACAGCTCGAAACCGAAGCAGATGCCCACCGTGGCCACGAGCGTGATGACGAGCGCCTCGAGAATGCGCACGCCCTTGTTCTGGAGATACAGCAGCAGGAGCACGTCCAGCGCGGTGATCACGACACCCACCGGAAGCGAGATCCCGAAGAGCAGGTTCAGCGCGATGGCCGATCCGATCACTTCGGCGAGATCGCAGGCCGCGATCGCGATCTCGCACAGGATCCAGAGCGCCCAGACGACCGGTGTGCTGTAGTGGTCGCGACACGCCTGCGCGAGGTCGCGTCCCGTCGCGATGCCGAGCTTGGAGGCGAGGCCCTGTAGCAGCACGGCCATGAGATTCGAGATCAGGATCACGCTGAGCAGCGTGTACCCGAATCGCGATCCGCCGGCGAGGTCGGTGGCCCAGTTTCCGGGATCCATGTATCCCACGGCCACCAGATACCCAGGACCGGCAAAGGCGAGGATCTTTCGCCACTTGCCCACCCCGCTCACCGGGACGGATCGGTAGACCTCGGCAAGACTTGGTGCGATGCGGGCTCTCCGCCACCCCGTGTCAGGGTGCATCGGATCCGGCGGGACGTGCGATGGCTCGATCGCGTCGGCTGGGCGGCGTGCGAACATGATGCAGGGTCGGTGTTCCAGGTCGGGCGCAGCCGGCCATTGAAATTAGGATTGCCAAAACTTATTTCGAGTACGCCCCAGCGCAAGCGGGACGACAGCTCGCCCTCACACCCCTCCCTCGACCTGACAGGCCGCCTGCGCTTAGTTAGCCCATCGACCTCAACTCCCCACATCCGCCCACCGTCCAATGTCCTCCTCGACCAGCAGCGCGACCCATTCGCTCGGTCAGGTCGCCCTCACCGTGAGCGACGTGGCACGCAGCACGAACTTCTACCGCGACGCGATCGGACTGCGCTTCCTGTTCTCGGCGGGTCCCACGCTCGCCTTTTTCGACATCGGCGGCGTGCGGCTGATGCTGAGCGGACCCGAGGGCGACTTCACCCCGGGCTCGAGCACCGTGTTGTATCTCAAGGTCAGCGACATCGAGGCGGAGCACGCCGCGATGCGCGCGCGCGGCGTTGCGTTCGTCGACGAACCGCACTGCATTGCGTCGATGCCCGATCACGACCTCTGGATGACCTTCCTCCGCGACCCCGATGGCCACACGCTCGCGCTGATGTCCGAGCGGCCGAGCGCCGCGAGGTAACGGCAGTGCCGACTACCCGCTGACCTCGGCGATCCACTCGCTCGCGTTCACCGCACCGTGCGGAGTAAGCGAGCGCCAGAACGAATGCTGCAGCCGCCGCCATCCGGTGGGCTCGCCGCGCTGCAGCACGCGCAGCAGGCCCTCAAGGGTGCGCGCCAGGCGTGCCTTCCGCCGTACGAGCGATGCATGCGCTCGCGCGCGTGGCCGGTACTGCGCCCACCCCGTGGACCCGCAAAAGCCGGTGGGGCCGAAGTCATCGCTGCGCAGTACAAGCTCCAGGAATGCGCGCGTCGCGCCGGGAAAGCGGCTCAGCACATCATGCATGGCGAGGATTCCGCCCTCGGCGAGATGGGGCCTGAAGAGCCGGATGTCCTCCGTGGCGCCTTCGTAGGTGTGATCGCCGTCGATCCAGAGGAGACGCAACGGGCGCGACCAGGTGGGAGCCAGCTCCCGCGAGAACATCCGGTGCGGCTCCACGACATCGGCCACGCCGGCGCGGTGCACGTTGGCCTGGAAGTCGTCGAAGGTGGAGCGTTGGGCGCCGATGGCCGGATCGGTGCTCGACGGCGACGTGAATGGATCGACCGCGACGACCGGCCCGCGGCCGTAGTGCTTTGCGATGAGTCCGAGTCCTACCGTGGAGCGTCCCTTGAAACTGCCGATCTCGAGGATCGCGCCCGACGCCGGAGCCGCGGCCGCGGCGAGCATGAGAAACTTCGCCTCGCGCTCGGTGAGATAGCCGGGCGATGCGCGAACCGACTCCCATGCGGTCGCGCGTTGCGCGTCGAGATCGGGGGGTAGCAGGGCGGTCACCTGGTCATGCTCGGTCATGTCGGGGAATGCGGTCGAATACGGACACGGACCCGGCGCCGACGCGGCGCGCCGTGATCGAGTCGCGATCAGTGTAGCGCGGTCGTGGCCGCGACGCGACTGCGCTACGCGGATCCCGTGGCATCGTCGTCGAACGAATCTTCCGTTCGCGGTGCGCCCGCATAGGCGAGAAACTGCCGCAGCACTCGCTCGGTGAGCCCCCACACCATGTGCTCGCCGTGCTGGAACACACTGACGCGGCGCTCGGTGCCGCGCACTTTCACCGTGCCCGCCCCCCAGGCCTCAGCGGTTCTCAGCGCTGATAGCGGCACCCAGAACGCCGCCGCCACCTCGTGGCTCGGAACGATCTCTACGTTCGCGCGAACGAGCGCCACGAACGGGCGGATCACGATGGGAGCGAGCGTCGGCGACCGTGGCATCAGGTCATCGAGGAATCCCAGCAGCCGTCCATCCCGTGCTACATCGACTCCGGTCTCCTCGAGCGTCTCGCGCACCGCCGTCGCCGACAGATCGGCATCGGCCGGTTCCATGCGGCCGCCCGGCAGCGCGATGTGCCCGCTCCACGGGTCACCCGTGGCATCGGCCCGCTTGATCATCAACACCTCGGGCTCGCCATCGACTCGCCGGCGCAGCATCAACAGGATGGCCGCGCGCCGCACGCCGCTCTCCGCCTCAACCACACGGCCGGGATGCGCGGCGAGCGAGTGCAGCAACTGCACGATGGAAGGGTGCCTCGCGAAGTGATCGAGTTCCGCGATCTCGAGCGTCATGTCAGCTTCGCTTCGCCAAGCGGTTCACGAAGAATCCAACCGTTCGTTCCACCGCTTCCCGAAGCTGCGCCGAGGGTGTCGTCATTCCATGCGCCACGTTGAACGTGTGCGTCGCTCCGGCGATCGACACGAGCTCGGCACGCCCCTCGCTCGATTCCGCCAGCTGTTCACCCTCGGCGAACGGCACCGTCTCGTCCGCCGCGCCGTGCACGATGAGCCAGGGACAGAGCAGTGTCGCCGCCGCGAGCTTGAGATTGAGGCGTCCCAGCGCATGCTCGTGCGTCTCATCGAGCAGCGCGGTGCTCAGGCGCAGAGTCTGTCCGGTGCGCGTGTTCGGCACGTCGAGGTATCCCCGCGTGCGCCACTCCGTCTCCTGCGCATCCGTCCAGCGCCGCACGTTGGCGATGGACGACCAGGTGGCCAATGCCCCAACGCGGGCGTCACGCGACGCATGCAGGAGTGCGGTCGCTCCACCACGCGAATGGCCGAACAGTCCGAACTGCGGTCCGGTCCAGCCACGGCGCTCCGCTTCCGCGACGACGCGCGATACATCCTGTCCTTCACGCGTGAACGTGTTCTCGGCAAAGGCGTCTGGATCGTCGAACGTCTCGAGATCGTCCCCGACCCCGCTGCCCGAGAAGTTGAAGGTCACGGCCGTCAACCCCGCCGCGGCAAGCTGTTCGGCGAGATACGGGAAGAACGCGAACCGCGCGAATCCCTTGAAGCCGTGCAGCAGCACGACACTTCCCTTCGGGGCCGTGGGCAGCCGCACCTCTCCGCGAATGACGCGCGAACCCGTTCCCGGGATCTCGAATCGCTCCGCGCCAGAGCTCGTCATCCGTCGATCTCGCCGTTCGACTCCGCCCACGCGCGAAACCCGCCGGCGAGCGAGCGCACCTTCGTGTATCCCATCTGCCGCAGCGTATCGGCCGCCAGCGCGCTGCGTCCCCCACCGCCACAATAGACGATGAGATCGGCGTCGCGCGGAACCACGGCCTCCACCTTGTTCTCGAGATTCCCGCGCGAGATGTGCACGGCGTCGGGGATCCGCCCGAGGTTCACTTCCGGGAGGTCGCGCACGTCCAGGAACGTGACGCCGGGGCTGCCATGCGCGGTCAGCGCGTCGGCGGCGCTCACTTCGCGAATGCGCGCCTTGGCTTCATTGATCAGGTCGGTGCCGCTTTTCATCGTTGGAGACTGGTGCGGGAAACGGGAAAACTGATGCAGACGAAAGGCCGCGTCAGTGCGCGAGCACGCGCAACGCGCAGCCATCGGCATCCAGCTCGGCCCGCGCGCCGAGTGGCACCGTCCACTGATGGTCGATGTGGCCGAGTGGGATACCGGCAACCGCGGGAACGCTCAGGAGCTCCGCCGTCTCGCGCAGAATGTCGTCCAGTCCGCGCGAATCGTTTTCATCGACGTCGTTGCCCTCGGTAAACTGTCCGAAGGCAATTCCGGCGAGCTCGGTGAGCGTGCCGCTCAGCACGAGCTGCCGCAGCATGCGATCGATTCGATAGGTTGGCTCCCCGACGTCCTCGAGCACGAGAATGGCGTCACGATAGTCCGGGGCAAACGGGGTACCCGCGAGCGCCGCGAGCAGTGCGAGATTGCCGCCGACGAGTCGTCCGCGTGCGACGCCGCGTCGCACGGTTCGCCCCTCGGCGGCCACGCCACACGAGTCCGCCCGTGCGATCGTGGCGCGCTCGAGCGAGTTTCGCGAAAATTCCGTGAGCGCTCCGCGCGCCGTGGGTCCGTGAAAGGTCACGACGTCCGCGCGTGTGGAAAACGCGGCGTGCAGGGCGGTGATGTCCGAGTAGCCGATCAACGTCTTGGGGTGTCGGCGCATCGCGTCGTAGTCGATGCCGTCCAGGATGCGCATCGCGCCGTAGCCGCCGCGCACGCACCAGATCCCGTCGATCCGGTCATCCCTCAGCGCGACGTTGAGATCGGCGAGTCGTTCTGCATCGGTGCCGGCCAGGTAGCCATCGCGTTGCAGCACGTGAGTCCCCGAAACGGCGTCCCAACCCATCTCCGTGGCGTGGGCGATGGATGCACTGAGCTCGTGCGGACCACGGAGCGGCCCCGACGGCGCGACGAGCGCGACGAGCGCGCCGGGACCGAGTGCGGGGGGAGATCGCATCGTGGGCAACGTAGAGAGCGCCGACAACGCGTGCAACGGCGGATGCTCACGGGGGCACGGCGCAGACCGGCAGCCCCTTACCTTTGCGTGGTGCCGAGCCTCATCGCCCTCGCCCTCACGACGCCGTGGATCATCACGCCGATCGTCACCCTGCTCCGCGCGAGGCGCTCCCGTTCGCTCGACGACGAGTCGGCCGACGTGTCGGGCATGCACCCGCTCGTGTCGCTCGTGATCCCTGCCCGCGACGAGCGGCACAACATCCGGCGCTGCGTGGAGTCGGCGCTCGCTACCCGCTATCCAGCATTCGAGATCGTGGTGGTGGATGACCACTCGACCGACGGCACGGCCGCCATCGTCGCGGAGTTGGCGGCACGCGACGCGCGGGTGCGCGTCGTCACGCCCGCGGCCCTGCCCGATGGATGGTTTGGCAAGCAGTGGGCGTGCGACGCCGGAGCACGACTCGCGCGAGGCAGCATCGTCGGGTTCATGGACGCCGATACATGGCAAGCGCCCGATCTCGTACCGCGCGTCGTCAACGCAATGGCGTCCAGACGAGCCGACATGCTGACCGTGGCCGGAGAGCAGGAGATGGGATCCTTCTGGGAGAGACTCATCCAGCCGCAGGTGTTCGCGATCCTCGGCGTCCGATACGGGGGGACGGAGAGCGTGAATGCATCGCGGCATGCCGCGAACAAGATCGCCAACGGGCAATGCATGTTCTTCCGTCGTGATGCGTACGACGCGATGGACGGACACGGGGCCGTGCGCGACAAGGTCGCAGAGGATCTGGCGCTCGCGCAGCACTGGTTCCTTGCCGGCCGCACGGTGATACTCACGCTTGGCCTGACGCAGCTGCGCACCCGCATGTACACCTCGCTCCGTGAACTCGTGGACGGATGGGGAAAGAACATCTACGCGGGCGGGCGCGACGCGATGCCTCGGGGCCTGATCGGGCGCGCGATCTATCCCCTGCTGCTCGTGCTGCCCGCCCTGTCCGGTGCGCTGCCTCCGGCGCTCGTCGCACTCGGCGTTGCCGGCCTGATCGGACCGGCCGTGATGACCTGGGCTTCGATCGTCCTCGCCATCAATCTGTTCTGGTGGCTGCTCGTCTATACCTCGCTACGCATGTCGCCGCTCTACGCGTTGCTGCATCCGCTCGGTTCGGCAGCGCTGCTGTACATCTCGGTGCGTGCCATCCTGCGCGGGCGGAACGTTCGCTGGAAGGGGCGGGACTACCAGGCGGGGTAGCTCGCGACGGCTGAACGTTCGATCGCTGTCATACGCACGAATGCGGTAACGGACGGAGCGGGAGCGATTGGTACGCTGCCCGGGTGCGCACGCTTCGGCAGGCAGCCTCCCTTCTCTCCGCGCCGACTCCCGACGGACTCGCCGCAATTGCGGCAACGCTCGGGTTCGAGCAGGCGCCGCAACCGCTCGATGCGCCGACGCGCGCCGCGCTCGGGCTGCCGCCGGAGGTGTGCGATACACGTCTCGTGCGCGGACGTGGCGCGCTTCGCGCCCTGCTCGTGAGCGCACCGCCGGGAACGCCGCTTCGCACCCTGTGCACGTCGCTCGCGGCAGGTTTGTCGTCGCACACCTCGCATGTGCTGTGGACGCTCATCGCGGCCAGCACCGACGGAGACGAGATCGGCATCGCTTGCTGGACCGGGGTGCGCCGGCCACCGCGTGTCCTCGCACTCCTCGTGCGTTCTTCGCATGTGGTGGCGAGCGATGCGGAGACGCTGTGCGCGCTCGAGTCATCGAGCAGCGGCGACGATCTGCTGGTGCACACGAGATGGTGTGAGCTACTGGGCCGGGACGCGCTGTCTCGGCGCTTCTACCGGATGCTCGAGCTGCGGGTCGGCACGCTTGCGCGCTCGCTGCCGGCCATGCCGGACGACGACCGCGCCGAGCTGGCACTCATCGCCACGTCTCGCCTGCTGTTCCTCTCGTTTCTGCAGGCGAAGGGCTGGCTCGACGGCGACCGGGCCTTTCTCTCCAGGCGATTCGACGAGTGCATGGCCGGCGCCGGCGGATTTCATCGCGTCGTCATGCTGCCATTGTTCTTCGGGACGCTCAATACGCCCATGCGCCGGCGTGCCGCGACGGCCAGGCGGTTCGGTCAGATTCCGTTCCTCAATGGTGGCCTGTTCGCGAAGACCGCAGTCGAGCGTCGGCATTCGCGGGCTCAACTCACCGATGAGGCGATCGGAGCGCTGTTCGCCGATCTCCTCGGCGCCTTTCGCTTCACGGCCCGCGAGGACCACGTGCAGTCGTCCGAGGTGGCGATCGATCCGGAGATGCTGGGCCGCGCCTTCGAGTCGCTCATGGCGGCACGGGAACGACGGGTAAGCGGCGCCTATTACACCCCGCAGCACCTGGTCGCGCACGTGAGCGATCACGCGCTGGCGTGCGCACTGGAGGGCGGCGCCGTGTCGCCCGCGGTCATCGCCGACGCGCTCGCGGGCCGATTCGTGTCGCGCGATGTGAGTGCGGAGCTCAACGACCGGCTCCGTTCGCTCACCGTGCTCGATCCGGCCTGCGGGTCAGGCGCCTTTCTCGTGCATCTGCTCGAGCGCATCACCACCTTGCGGCGCGCTGTCGGCGACGCGCGCGGAATTGCCGAGATCAGGCGCGAGGTGCTCACCCACACGATCCACGGCGTGGATGTGAATCCGATGGCGGTGTGGCTCTGTGAGCTGAGGCTTTGGCTCTCCGTCGTGATCGAGAGCGACGAATCACGCATGGCGGCGGTGGTTCCGCTTCCCAACCTCGAATGTCAAGTCCGCGTAGGCGACACGCTCGCGGGCGAGGCCTTCGGCGCGTCGCCTGGCGTCATGGGTCCTCCCGCGTTGCTGCTCCGTCTGCGCCAGCGCTACGCGCGTGCAAGCGGAGCGCGGAAGGCGCCATTGCGCCGGGCGATCGTCCGGGACGAGCGCACGCGCGCGCTCGCGGTGCTCGATCGTCAGCTGTCCGCCGTCACCGGCGCCAGGCGTGAGCTCGTGCTCGCACGCCGTTCGCCCGACCTCTTCGGTGTCCGCGCGTCCTGCGCTCGTGACGATGCCGAGCAACGACGCCTGCGCGATCAGGCAGCGGCACTTCGCCGCGAGCGACGCCGAATTGCCGACGACGGAGCACTCCCCTTCTCCTTTCCGTCGCACTTCGCCCACATCCACGAACAGGGTGGCTTTCGACTCGTCATCGGCAATCCTCCCTGGGTTCGGCTGCACAACATCGCGCCCGCTTCGCGCGCGGCGCTTCGGACGGCATTCCATGTCTTTCGTGAACCGGGGTGGCGGGTCTCGCTGGCCGAGGCGACACCGTCGTCATTCGCACCGCAGGTCGATCTCGCCGCGCTGTTCGTTGAGCGAAGTGTCGCGCTGGCGGCTCCCGGCGCCGCCACTCGCGTTGGTGGAACGGTGGCGCTGCTGCTGCCGGCCAAGCTCTGGCGTTCACTCTCGGGAGGCGCCGTGCGGCGACTGCTCGCCACCGATACTTCCGTGCGGCGCCTCGAGGACTGGACCGATGCACCGTCGTCGTTCGACGCGGCGGTCTATCCCTCCGTGCTCGTCGCGACACGACATCCGGCCCGCGTGTGCGAGACAGTGCTGGCCGTGCGACGCCGGTCGCTGGAGCTGGAGTGGTCGGTGGCTCGCGACATGATGCACTTCGATGGATCGGATCGAGCCAGTCCCTGGCTGTTGCTGCCGCCGGACGCCCGCCTCGCGTTCGACCGGATCCGCGAACGTGGTCGAGCGCTCGGCGCCAGTGCGCTCGGCCGCGCGACGCTCGGCGTCAAGTGCGGGTGCAACGAGGCGTACATGGTCAACTGCATCGGTATTGCGGAGGGGCAGATATCCGTGGAGTATCGTGGCCGCACGGGTACGCTCGAACCATCGATCCTCCGCCCGTTGTTGCGCGGGGAATCGGTGGCCGCCTGGCAAGTGCCGGCGTCGAACCGGGCAATCGTGTGGACGCACGGGGCATCCGGCGCGCCGCTCACGTCACTGCCGACCGGCGCCGCGCGCTGGCTCGCGCCGTGGCGGCGACGGCTCCACGCACGCACGGACCTGCGCGGATCCAACCCGTGGTGGATGCTCTTCCGGACCGAATCGGCCGATGCTTCGCTCACCCGGGTCGTCTGGAGCGATTTTGGTCGCATCCCGCGCGCCGCGATCCTGGCGGCGGGTGATCCGACCGTTCCGCTCAACAGTTGCTACGTTGTCGCGTGCGTCGACGTCGTCGACGCGCTGTCGCTGACGGCGCTGCTCAACAGTCCGGTTGCGGCGGCATGGCTCAACGCGCTTGCCGAGCCGGCACGCGGCGGATGGCATCGGTACCTGGCGTGGACGGTGGCGCTGCTTCCGCTGCCACACGACTGGTCTCGGGCGCGCGAGGTCCTTGCGCCGCTCGCCGAGCGTGCCCTGCTCGGTGATCTGCCGACGGATGAGGAGCTGCTGCTCGCTGCCTGCCGTGCCTATCGCCTCCGGCGCGACGTCGTCGCGCCGCTCGTCGCATGGTGTCGCTGACGGAGCTGCATCTCCGTGCTGTGCGCGCTCGCATCGCGTCGGCCGTGGTGCACCCGCCTGTGCCGGCGCAGCTCGGGTCGATCGTCCTTCGTGACGAGCAGTGTAATTCGGCAGCGCGCGTCTTTGCCGCAATCGCGCAACATGGTGGGTGCCTGCTCGCGGACGATGTCGGGCGAGGAAAAACCTATGTCGCACTGGCAGTGGCCCGGCGATGGTCGCGCCCCGCGATCGTGATCCCGGCATCGCTCCGCTCCACGTGGGCGGACGCCATGCGTCGCGCGTGCGTCGAGTGTACGATGATCACGCACGAGGCAATGAGTAACGGCCGAGTGCTCGACGCGGGGTACGACGGCATCGTCGTCGACGAGTCGCATCGGTTCCGATCAACCAGCGCGCACCGTTACACGATGCTGGCCGCGTCGTCGAGCCGTTCGGTGCTGCTGCTCCTGTCGGCGACGCCAGTGCAGAATGTCCTTCGCGATCTGGCGGCGCAGATTGCGCTCTTCCACGGCGAGCGGGCCTTTCTGCTCGAGGCGGAGGCATTGGCCGAGTTCGTCGTGCGGAGCGACGTGGACACTGGAGCAGGACTGCCACAGGTGGCGCCGCCCGTCTGGATCCGCCCCGAAGTGGACGACGGCACCGTGCTGGAGCGCTTGATCTCGCTGCCGCCTCCTCCACGCGCCGCCGACGGTGGCGACGCGGGCGTGCTTCGCACGGTGGCGCTCGTGCGCGCCTGGGCATCGAGCCGCGCCGCGTTGATCGCAACGCTTCGTCGTCGGCGCCGAACTCGCGTTGCCATCGAGCAGAGTGCGATGGAGGGACTCGTTCCGACGACGCGGGAGATTCGCTCGTGGGCGGGCACCGATGACGTCATTCAGCTCGGGTTCCCATCGGTGCTCGTGCACGCGAGCGCGGACGCGTCAGCGGTCAGTCTCGCGCTGCACGCCGTCCAAAGCGAGGTGAGCGCGATGGCCTTGCTCGATCGAGCCCTCGCGTCGTCGGGCGATCCGGACATCGCGCGGGTGCAGGCGATTCGCGACATTCGACGCGCCCACCCGGGCGAGCGAGTGCTCGCGTTCACGGAGCGCGCCACGACGGCGCGGGCGTTCTTCGCAATGATGCGCTCGGATGCCGGCGTCGGGATGCTCACGGCTCAGGAAGCGCGCATCGCGAGCGGGAGTCTCTCGCGGGAAGAGCTTCTGGCGCGCTTCGCGCCGTGCGCGCGGGGCGCTTCGATGCCGGTCGAGCGAGAACGTGTGACGCTGCTCCTGTCCACCGACGTCCTGTCCGAGGGAGTGAATCTTCAGGACGCGAGTGTCGTGGTGCATCTCGACATGCCCTGGAATCCTGCGCGACTCGCGCAACGCGTCGGTCGGATACGACGCCCCGGCGGTGCGACCGTGGTGCGGGCGTATCTGCTGGCGCCACCCGCGCCATCGGAGCTGCTGCTCGACGTCGAGCGACGATTGCGGCACAAGCTGCGGGAGGCAGAGCGCACGATCGGGCGATCGCTCGATGTCCTCCCTGCCCTGACGACCCGTCTGGATGACGTCGCCTCCGATCGGGGTCCGGCAGCTGCACTCGGTGGCCTGATGGAATGCGTGCGCGCGTGGAGCCGGCCATCGCCTCCGGCCAGGCACGAACGTGTCTGTCGCGCGATCGTGGCTGGCGTCGAGGGTACGCAGAACGGCTGGCTCGCTGCCCTCGATGACGGGACGCTCGTCACCTCCCTCGACGAGGCGCGGGATGATGCCACGACGGCAGTCGCGCGCGCGGTGCGCCTGTCGGGCGGCGGATTCGTGCGCCTGTCGTCGAGCGAGCGCGATGCGTGCCTCGCCGACTGTCGACGACGGATCGCGGCGCGCCGTCTGCGGCGCGAGTGCGGGAGCGAGTCGATTTTCAGTGCACTCCAGTTCGACGCCGAGCGACGCATCGCGCGCGCGATCGAGCGTGCGCCGCGCCATGAGCGCGCGGCCACGGCGCACCTCGCCAAGCGACTTCGCGACGCGCTCGACCTGCCGCGGCCACTGGGTGCAGAGCTGGCGCTTCGAGCGATGATCGAGCGGGCGGACGCTGGCAACGACAAGGAATGGCTGCCCGCGGCAGTGGAGCTCGCATGCGCCACACGCGCGCGCGCGCGAACATTCGACGATCCACAGGTCGTCGCGATGCTCGTGATAGGAACCGGCGCGGGGTCCGGAGCATGATTCTCCCAATAAACGACAATGGCGACCATATTCCTCACGTCTCGGATCACGCCTCCCGCACTCCAGTACGGCTCCCACATGCTCTACACCCGTCTCGGCACCACTGGACTCACCGTCTCACGCATCTGCCTCGGTACGATGACCTACGGGAATCCGCGGTGGCGGCCCTGGGTCCTCGACGAGGCAGCCGCCCAGCCATTCTTCCGCGCCGCCGTCGAGGCGGGAATCACCTTCTTCGACACCGCCGACATGTACTCGCTCGGCGTGAGCGAGGAGATCACCGGGCGCGCGCTGCGCGAGTACGCGAACGCCGAGGAGATCGTCGTCGCCACGAAGGTCAACTTTCCACTGAACGACCGGCCCAACATGGGCGGGCTCTCGCGCAAGCACATCATCCAGGGATGCGAGGCGAGTCTGCGCCGGTTGGGTATCGACACGATCGATCTCTACCAGATCCATCGATTCGATGCGAGCGTTCCCATCGACGAGACACTCGCCGCGCTCGACCACCTCGTGTCACAGGGAAAGGTGCGCTACATCGGCGCGAGCTCGGGATACGCCTGGCAGATGGCGCAGGCGTTGTCGGTGTCCGAACGACGAGGGTGGGCGCGCTTCGTCTCCATGCAGAACCACTACAACCTTCTCTACCGCGAGGAGGAACGCGAAATGATCCCGCTGTGCGTTCACGAAGGCATCGGCGTCATTCCGTGGTCGCCGCTGGCGCGCGGAATGCTCGCTCGACCGCACTCGGCCAGCGAGACGCGAGGCACCACGCGCGGGGGTACGGATACGTTCGCGGACGAGATGTATACCGGTCAGGTCGACTGGGCGGTCGTCGATGCTGTGCAGCGCGTGGCGGCCGCGCGCGGCACGAGCATGGCCCAGGTCAGTCTCGCCTGGCTTCTCTCACGGCCCGGCGTCACCGCTCCCATCGTGGGTGCCACCAAGCTCGCGCAGCTGGACGACGCTGTATCGGCCCTGGCTCTCACGCTCACTTCCGGCGAGTGCGCGGAGCTCGAGGCGTCGTACACGCCGCACAAGGTGCTCGGGCACTAGAGACGTCTCGACCACGCGGCAATTCGTCCGGCGGGGCCCACCGCCCAGCCGCGGCTCGGGGTCGCGAATGCGACGCTGTTGTACGCCACGGTGTCGACGCTCATCCAGGATGCGCCGCGGTCGCGAGAGATGTCCGTCCCGGAGAGTCCGACGGTGACGAGCAGGCGAGCCGACATGCCCGGAACGTACGCAACGGCTGAGCGGTATCCCGCGGGCGACGCGGCGCTGTCGACGAGCGCCCAGGTGCGGCCGCCGTCGCTCGTCCGCGCCAGATTGCGACCGCGCAGCGTGGGCTGCTGGTAGTCGCCGCCCGCGATCACCCCATGCAGCGCATCGCGAAACGCGATGGAGAAGATGCCGGCCGACGACGTCGCGGCGCGGATCGGGGTGTCGTGCACGGTCCACGTGCGGCCGCGATCCGCCGTGCGGTAGACACGCGCCACCTGCGCCCCTCCGCTGGCGAACCACGCGTACGATTTACCCGACACGGTCAGGCAGCTGCCACTCGCCGCGAAACCTCCCTCACCATCCAGCGCCGGTGGAATGCGATCGGTCGCGACCTCGGTCCAGCTATCGCCGCCGTCAGCGGTGACGAGCACGAGAAATCGCCCATCCACCGGATCGCTCATCGCGATGCCGTGCCGTGCGTCCCAGAACCGAATCGCGTCCAGAAAGGTGCCGGCTCGGGTCGCCGACCATCGCAATGACCAGGTGCGACCGCCATCCGTCGTGCGATAAATGCGCGACGAGTCGCCGATGCTGATCGCGTGAGCGATCAGGGGTGATGTCGCGGCAATGCCACGCAGATCGAGTCCGCGTGCGCCTGGAATGGTATCGCGCCGCCACGTGCGCCCGCCGTCGACGGTGCGAACGACGGTGCCGTGCTGCCCGCTCGCCCACACCACGCTGGGCGAGACGACGCTCAGCCCGCGCAGCTCCGCATCCGTCGGGCTGGCGAGCGGCTGCCATTGGGCCGCGAGACCAGCGAACGGCAGCAGCGGGGGGATCGCTGCACGGAGGAATGCCGCGCGAAAGAAGCGAGTGCGCATGGTATCGGGTGGCGAGAAGGTGTTGGGCGCGAGAGCGAGACACCGCGAGGAACAGAGTATGCCTTGCACGAGTCGGGAAACCAGTGTCCCCGCCAGCTCGGCGAGGCCGATGTCGCACGCCGGAGAGTCGCATGTTGTCCTCGAACGACCGCGAGCAGTTCGCCCTCACCGTGATGGAGGAAGTTCGCCGGTGGCCCGGCGTGGAGATGCGTCCGCACCCGAGCCCGACCACGCCGGGGGAGGACGACGGGATCGAGTTTCGACTCTTCGGCCGGCAGATCGGCCATGTGCACGAGGATTGCTCGGTGCATCTCGCGTTGACGAAAGCGCTCAAGGCGATCGTGGTGAGCGATCGCCTGGCGGAGCCGCTCGCATTCGCACCGACGTCGGGTTGGGCCAGCTTCTCTCCCGAGACCCCCGCCGACTCGCAGCGCGCGGTCTGGCTGTTTCGGCTCAACTACGTGCGGCTGCGCCACCAACGTCTCACTCCGCTCGCAGCCTCCACGTCCGAACTGATCCAGACGCACCTCGCCGCGCTCGGCAGCGTGAGCCCGTCGTCGGTCGCGCTGGTGCAGCGACCCCAGACTCGCAACACGCCACGGCATCTTCCAGCGCTCGAGGCCTGACCGACACCCCGGCGAAACCGGGCCGATCCATCGCGCGTACGGGTACTCGTCGGAACTCGCGGCGTCCTGACGCGACACGAATCTCCCGCCGATGGAGTTGACGCCATGTGGTTGCTGCTGAAGGGACTCGCCGTCCGATTCGCCGTCGGTCGCTCTGTCGGCGGCCTGATGGGAGTCCTGCTGCTCGTGTTGCTGCCGGCGGCCGGCGCGCTCAAGCTCGTCGGCCTGCCATTGCTGCTCGTGCTCGGCACGCTCGGCGCGCCCGTCTTCGCCTTGCTCGGCATGATCGGCTTGCCAGTGCTCTTCGTCCTGGGGTTCGGCGCGATCCTGATGCTCATGGTCGGATTGCTCGTGACCGCGGGCATCGTCGCGATCAAGATCGTGCTGCCGATCGTGCTGCTCGTGTGGTTCGTTCGATGGATCGCGGGACGCACGCGCGGTGCCACGGACGATCGCTCCCTGCCGGACGAACCGCTGGGACCCATCGGCGGCTGAGGCTCGGGCCCGGCGACAAGGTCAGCCCGTGTGATCGTCGGCCGGTGGCCTGCCGCGCCGTCTCGCGACGGACCTGAAATACCGCCATCGCACCACCGACATGACGACGAACACGACGGCGAGGGAGACCGCGAGCGGCCAATCGATATCGCGCGTGGTCACCAGTCTCCTCGCGCTTCGCCTCGGCGGTATGCGGACACGAGCGCGCTCGTCACGCCCCCAATCCATACGACGTGACCGCCCCACCAGAAGGCCATCCCGATGTCACGATCGGTGACATGCAGCGCCATGCCGATCAGGGCGAGTCCGCAGGCCACCCAGAACGCGATCATGCCGATGGCGCGCAGCATCTCGCGACGCGTATCGCGTCGCGCCTCACGTTCGTTTCGCTCGTGCCTGGCGACAAGCGCATCGCGATACTCCTGCGGCATCGGCATCGACTGCTTCTCCCTGGCGCTACCGCGCCGGATTGCGGCGACGTTCCACGTAGCCGCCAATCAGCACCGCAGTCAACACGATGACCGCCTGGCTGATCGAGTACCATCGCGGACGCGCCTGAGCCGACGTGTCGCCACGCAGCACGACGACCATGGCCGACATGAAGAGGACGCTGCCGAGCAGGAAGACCGTATAGAACGAACGTCCGGTCGTGATGCGGGCTGTGGCGACTCCGCCCGCGAGCGCACCGAGCGCGATGATGGCCAGATACACGAGCAGGTTGGCCGTGGTCGGCTGAAAGCCCCGGGGATCTCCGACACCGCGCAGCATGGCGAGCGTCGCCATGATGATGCCGGGTCCGGTGATGAGTGCCGTGATGCCGAGTCCGGCGATGAGCCCCATCGCCGGGCGAATGTAGGAAATCGAGGAGGGTGCAGGCGAATGTGGAGCAGTCATGGAGGCATCGAGTCGAGTCATTCGTCCACGTACAATGCGGCGGTATCGGCCGCGGCCAGTTCCACGAGATAGTCGGCGACCTTCGTCGTCACCAGGTCGGCGTAGCGCGCGCCTTTCTCCCGGGTGGCGAGTGCGGGGTTGCCCGTGCCGGTATCGGCGCTGACCTCGGTCCACCGACGCGGCGCCCATGCCCATCCCTCGCGCAGTCCGCCGATCGACCACCGTCGCTCGTGCCCATCACCCGCCTCCTCCAGCGGTCGCACCATCCCGCCGGCGACATGCATCATGACGCTGGTCTCCAGCTCCCCTGCGTGATCGCCGAGATCGGAGAAGATCGACTTCGCATCGCCGATCTTGTACCAGTTGATGGTCGACAGGAAGACCGTGGTGCGCGGCTGCAGCTCGCGGATCATCTGCCGGAAATCGTTGCCGCCGTGGCCGTTGAGGAGGACGAGCTTGCGAATGCCCTGGGTCTCGAGCGCATGCGTGAGGTCGGCGAGCAGTGCGGCCTGCGTCGCCGGGTTCATGTTGAGGCACAACTTGATGTCGAGCTGCCCGGTATTCACTCCGAATGGCACGGTGGGCAGCACGACCACGCGCGCTCCGCGCTCCCACGCTCGCCGCGCCGCCTCGGCCGCGAGCGCGTCACATTGGATCGTATCGGTCGCGTACGGAAGGTGGTAGTTGTGGGCCTCCGTCGCGCCCCATGGCAGCACTGCCACCTCGTACGCGGTGGCATTGACGGTCTTCCAGGTGGATTCCGCGAGGATGTATGGGCGAGTGCTCATCGTCGTAAGCTCGCCCGCCCCAGCGGAGAATGCCAGCGGACGAGGCACGATCTCGGTATCTTTCCTCGACTCCTCTATCCTCTCGAACATGCCGCTCGATACACAGACTCCCGCCGCCGTCGACGCCATCGTCGCCGAAGCGCTCCAGCTGCTGCACGGTCGCACGGCACAGATTCTCAACGCCATCGACGAGGGCGTGTTTTTCCTCGACCATCTGGGGCGAACGGTATTCTTCAACGAAGCCGCGGTTCGCATGCTGGGCTTCACGAACCGCGAGGTGCTCGGCAAGTCGATGCACGAGCTCACGCACCACCACTACGCCGACGGGTCACCGTTCCCCATCGAAGCCTGCCCGATCCTGTCATCGGTCACCGATGCAGTGCAGCAGCGAGTGGGAGGCGACACCTTCTTCACGAAGAATGGAAGCGCACTGCCGGTGGATTACACCAGCATCCCGATCAAGGAGGGACGCAAAGTCGTGGGCGTCGTCGTCACCTTCCGCGATATCAGCGGCGAGCAGCAAGCAGAGGAGCAGAGCGCGCGCCTGAAGAACGAGCGCGCCGCGCGCGCTGAAGCGGAGTCGGCACGCGAGCAGTTGCGAGCGAGCGAAGCGAGCTACCGGTTCATGGCCGAGGCCATCCCGGTGCAGATCTGGACTGCGCATCCCGATGGTTCGCTCGACTATGTCACCAGGCGCGTCGGCGAGTACTTCGGGCTCCCCACCGAGCAGATTCTCGCCGATGGCTGGAAAAACATCGTGCATCCCGAGGACCTGCCATCCGTCGCCGAGCGATGGATGCATTCGCTGAGTACGGGCGTTCCGTACGAGGTCGAGTTTCGACTGCGCGCTGCAGACGGCGCCTTTCGCTGGCATCTTGCACGCGCGCTCGCGCAGTTCGACGACAGCGGGAACGTGGTGAAGTGGTTCGGCACCAACACGCTGATCGAGGCGCAGAAGCGGGGTCGCGCCTGACCGAGGGTCGACCACGCGCCTGCTGGCCCGCCGGCTCACGCAGCGACGCCCTGCTTTCCCCCCGCATGCGCCCACAACGCGCGCTCCACCTGCACAGCACTCCACGACGTGCCGAGCTCCGTGGCGCGCCCGCGAATCGACTCGGCGTACCGCGCATAGTAGCCCAGTGTCCATGCCACCTTCCCAAGGGTCGGCACCTGCGCTGCCACGAGCTCGTCGAAGAAGGGGTAAATATCCGGGGACACCGCAGCGGCGAGGGCAGACGCCGTCGCTGGGCCGACCCCATCGAGCTTCGCCAAGATGGAAATGGGTGCGGTGGCGTGCGGCATCGCGGCCAGCGCCGCGGCGCTGGTCGACACGACGACAGCGGGAGCGTTGCCGCGCACGAGCACGAGGTTGGGCGCGCGCCACACCCCTCTCGCCATCTTCCACTCGGTGACACGGACCAGTTCCGGCAGTGTGGCGTGCGCCGGCCGACGTGCACGCACGAGGTCGGGCAGCTCGGTTCGATACCAGCGGTCCAGGTCCGGGAGACGCGCGACACGCTGCGCGTCGATCACATCCTCGTATCGAGCCAGCGCCTCGCGCCACTGCTGCACCGACGATGACGTCCAGAGTGACTGCATGACACGGTGGATTGAGCTCCATACGAACGAGCGGTCACGCAGAATTTGCATCACCCGCGCGGCGGCGCCACTATCCTCGGCATGTCACTCCAGGATCTGACCACCGAACTTCGCCGCTTCAGCGCATCGGAGATCGGCCTGTCCGAGCTGCACGCGTGGTTCAACCCGATCCTCATCGCCGACTCGCTGGACGTCGAGGAGAGTGACGAAAGTCCATGGCTGCATGCCGCAGAGGATACCCGCCTGTTCTGGCGGCTCGTCTACCTCTTCGAGGCGGGAGGCGACGAGGACTCGCTTCGCTCGTCGGCCCTGCGCATCGTCAACTGCCTGGACTCGCTCGGCGATGCCTCGGCGACGTACGAGCTGCTCCCACTCGTCCTCGATCAGGATCGTCTGGTCATGATCGTCGCGAAGCACCTGCGCGGGACCATTTCCCGAACCGGTTTCCTGAGCGTGCTCGCACAGTCGGGCTATCCTCCGCACGTGAAGCTCTGGCTGGAACGCGCCGCACCTCCATCGCTGGCGGAGGTCGGGTCGCTGCTCGAACGCGGCTCGTATCGCGACGTCGTGCGACTGGTCGCGCGCGCGCCATGAGCAGCAACGACGTTGCGGCCGAACGCATGAGTCCGCTTCGGTCCATGGCCGAGCTCGCGGCATCATTCGCGCACTAGGCTACTCGTTGTCCTGCGAACGCCCATCATCTCGGAGCCCGGAAGACCAGCCGTGAAGCAACCTCTCGATCTGTCACCGCTCGCCGCTGAATACGACATCGTCGGCCAGCTGGATGGCGGCGCCGACATGACCACGTACATCGCCACCCGAAAGGGCGACAGCGCGAAGCGACGCGACGATCGGACGGGAGTGCTCATCACGGTGGTGACGACACCCGAGGGTGACGAAGCGAATGCCCTGTCGCACCTGGCGGCCGATACCAAGCTGCTGACGCATACGCAGCATCGCCGCCTCACGCCTGTCATCGAGGGGATCTGGCTCGGTGACGATGCGTTCGCCGTCGTCACGCAGCGGTCGACGGACCCGTCGCTTTCGCAACGACTCGCCAGCGGCGAGACGTTCACGAACCCGCGTATCGCTGCCATTCTGCGTGAAGTCAACGGACTGCTCGAGTGGGCGCGCGAGCAGAAGGTCGTCCACCGCAGCATTCCCGCCTCGCGAATCTATCTTGAGCCGAAGACCGATCGCGTGCGCGTCACCTTCGCCATCGCGCCGATTCTTCGCCTGCATCGCACGAATGCCCAGGATGATGCACGGACGATCGCGCGCCTCGCGATGGCGATGCTTACCGGGGAGGAAGACCCGCAGGCCTACGACGGCAAGTCACTCGCCGAGCTGCGCTCCGATCTTCCTGAGCGCCTGGATGAAGCCACCGCGGCCCTGCTCGACGACAAGAACACCGGTCAGATGCCGGATGTCGCTGCGTATCTCGCGCTGATCGGCATGGCGGACCCGGTTGCCGCAGGCGAGGCGGAACGCGAGCGCGTGCGCGCAGACATTCTCGAAGAGCAGCGTGCCGAACGGGAGAAGCTCGCTGCGGAGCGCGCGAGCTTCGAGGCGGAGATGGCGACCGAGCGCGCGGACGTCGAACGCACGAAGACGGAGGAACGGGAGCGACTCGAGAACGAGCGCCTCGAACTTCAGCAACAGGCGACGCTCGAACGTGAGGCGCTGCAGCGCGCCGTGGAGCAGGAGCGCGCACAACTGGTGGCGACGCGCGCGGAACTGGAACGCACCGTTGCCGAGCAGCGCGCCGAGCTGGATCGCGCGGCGGCCCAGGATCGCGAGCAGATCGCGCGTCTGCGGGAGGACATTCGACGCGCGGGCGAGCGCGAGATCGAGTTGAAGCGACAGACTGCCCTGGATGACATGGTGACGGTCGATGAGAGCACCGACACCGACGAGGTGGAGACGCCGCGATTCGTCGCGCCCATGCTCGCGCCGCTCGTGCCGCTGACATTCAATGACGACTCACCCCTGATGGCGGATGACGCGATCGTTTTTGCGCCGTCGATTCGGGGTGACGGCGCGGGTTCCGTTGTCGACGGCGGGGAACAGGATCCTCCGGAGGATCAGCCAAGCCGTCGGAAATGGATACTCATCGGATCGCTCGCCGCCGTGCTGGTGGTGGTAGGGCTCGCGGCATCCCTCGTGGGCAGTCGGGTACCAACCGCGCAAGCGGTCCGGCCCGCCGCGCCCATTGCATCGGCGCCTGTAGCACCGGTGACTGCCGCGCCCGCGATGGCCGCCCCACCTCCGCCGATCGCCATGGATTCCGCTGCGATGCAGACGGCCACGCAATGGCTCGACTCGCTCAAGGAAGCCAACCCCGTGGAGTTCACACGCCGACAGCTCGGCATCGAGCCGACGGAGCGTCGCGCCCCCGATGAGCGTACGACGCCCGCGGTGCGGCGCACGCCCACGATCAATGAAGATCCGTTTTTCATTCCGGGGTCGACTCCACCACGGCCGGATACGACGCGCCCACCTCGCCAGTAGCGATTCACGACGCTCTTGATCCGACGATCCGGCGCGACTCGGCCGCGATCGTCGCTGCGCTCCATGCGAGCGCGGCGGGAAACACGAGTGTCAGCACCAGTATGCCTGCGGCTGGCACCCCCGTCACGCCGCCGAGCATCGTGGCGACATGACCGAGTGGACCAACGACCCCGTCAGCCGCGAGCAACGCCCCCCACGCGACGGATGCCGCTGCAGCTACGCGCCACCCCCCGCCGCCGTGTTCATGGAACACGACGCCGATGACGAGCGCCACCACCAGAATCCCCCACCAGCCGAGCACCCACGTCAGTGTGATCATCGCCGCGGCGACGAAGAGCACGAAGATCATGCGTTGCCGCTCATCGTGTACGCTCGAGGATCAGGCGCGCAGAGCGATGCGCCTCATCGAGTTCCGCTGGCGACGCCGGCAGCCGAATCGCCGTCAGCGCACCTCTCGTCCATTCGTCGATGCGATCGCGGTACCTGCGACTCACGGGGTTGCCGGACTGGCCGCCGGGATACGTCGCCCATGCCCGTAACGAGGGTCCGAGTTCCACCACCATGCGCCAGCTCGCACCGTGCGTGCCCGAACCCGATGACGGCGACAGCGTTGCCGGTCCTCCCTGCACCGGTATCTCGAGCGCGGAGAGCGCCGGAAGGCGGAGCAGATGGAAGATGTTCGCCCGGCGGATCCCCTGCCACCGCCAGCCGCCCGCGTCTGGCGCACCATGCGTCGCACGGGCATTCGCGAGCGATGCGGCGAGACTCGCCGCCAGAATGTCGTCCCGATGTTCGATCGCCGGAGTGGAGCGCACATCCCACCACGCACTCGCCGAGTCGCCGAGCAACACGGCGAGCATCGCACTCGCGGGAGTGATGATCCGTCGCGCCGAACCGGGCACGATCAACTCGTCCCACGTGCGCGTCGTCAGCTCCTGCATCGCGCCTTCGAACAGGACAGCGCGCGCATCATCCCTGGTGTATCGCCGATCCCACTGGCTCAGCAGGCGACTTGCTTCAGCGAGCGATGCATCAGGCTGTGCGCCCGTGCGCGCGAGGACGCGTGCCGCCGCCGCGAGAAAGTGCGGCACGAACAGATCGGCCCGGGCGCTCCCCGGGTCGGTCTGGTAGCGGCGCATGGCGTCGACCGTGACGGCGGAATCTCCACGCAGCAACGTGTTGATGCGCACGGCGCGCCACGGGTCGTAGCTCCCACCCCACCAGTTCGTGGTGACGAGAGGATCGATGGGCTGCTGATTGGCCGACGCGAGAAACCCCTGCGCCGGGTCGATGGACCGCGGCAGTTGATCCGCCGCCAAGGTACCCCGCCAGTCGTTCGCACTCGAGCCACCATCTCGCACGGTGCTCCCACTCCCATCGCCGGCGCGGATCGGGAATCGGCCCTGCGTGCCGATCTGGATGTGTCCCGCGCGATCCGCGGCGATCACGTTCTGCGCCGGCGCGCGATACGAGTGCACGAAGGCCGCCTGCACGTCGGCGGCGGACCGCGCGTGCGCCGCATCGTGAAACGCGTCGATCTCCGTCCCCGCTTCGAGCACCGTCCAGCGCATCGAGAGCCAGCGCCCGCGCACGCGCTGCATGGGACCGCGGTGCGTGAAGTGCAGCGTGTCGGTCGCGATCGTCTCCCCACCATGGCCCCGATAGCGCTCGATGCGGGACTCGATTGCTTTCCACTCACCGTCGAGCCGATACCGCGTCGGCGCAACGCTGTCGTCCACCTGCTCCGCGTACAGATCGAGCACGTCTGCGCCGGAATTCGTCAGCGTCCACGCGACGTCGCGGTTGAACCCGATCACGATGGCGCCCGATCCCGGAATCGTGACACCGGCCACGTCCAGCGCACCGGGCACCACGAGATGCGCCTCGTACCAGATGGACGGGAGTGTCAGGTCGAGATGCGGATCTCCCGCCAGCAGCGCGTGACCGCTGGCCGACCGGCGCGGCGAGACCGCCCAATTGTTGCTGGCCATCGAGCGCCGTTCATCGTCCTCGCGCATGGTCGCGGAGCGCGCCGGAAAGAACGTCGCACCAGCCGCGAGAAGTCTCCCGCTGCCGGTGTCGGGCTCGCCCGGTGGAGGCAGGACCCGCGCGTCGAACCTCGGGGCACGCTGGCCGTTCGGCTGGATGGGCTCCTGGATCGCATCGTTGTCGGGAAAGAGCGCGGCGGCGGCGCGCGTCCCGACACGGGATGCCGCGGCTGCGCGATCATCCTCGAGCGAGAGATACGCGAGCGTCCATCCCATGCGATTGAACAGATGGTAGGAATCCGCCAGTGTCCATTCCGACGGTCGCGTTCCCGTCAAGCGGAACTCCAGAGGCAGTTCGCTCGCCGGAAGTGCTCGCACGTACGAGTTGATGCCGTCGGCATAGGCGCGCAATCGTCGCACCGAGGGTGACGTGTCGGGTACGGTCGCCGCGAGTCGCTCCGCCGACCGGGGCAGTCCGAGCCCGCGCATCTCGCGATCGAGTGCGAGCGCGCGAGGCCCGGCAATCTCGGTGAGGCGCCCGCTCGCCGCCATCGTCTGCAGGTAGAGTTGATAGAGCCGGTCGCGCGCGGTCACGTAGCCGAGCGCGCGGTACGCATCTTCCTCGTTCGCCGCGAAGATATGCGGCACGGCGCGATCGTCGTACAGCACGGTGACCGTCGCACCCAGGTTGACGACACTCGCCCGGGCATCTCGCGGCAGCGAAGTCGCGCGCGCCAGCGACCAGACACCGTGCGCCGGATCGAGGAACGCGCCGAGCGCCGGCGCCGGCCCGATGCGCGTTGCGCCAGCAACGAGCGTGATGGCGAGTAGTACGAGGGCGGCGAGCAGGCGGGGCATGCGGAGATTTACCCTGTCCGCTGAAGGTTCGTTAGGCCGTTACTGTTCGACGCATGCGACCCGCACTTCTGTTCGACCTCGACGGCACACTCGTCGACTCCATCGCGCTCATCCTGCTGTCGATGCGGCACGCGTTCGTCGGCTACGTCGGCGAGCCTCCATCCGACGAGCAATGGCGAGCCCTGATCGGGCGGCCCCTCGTCGATTCGTTCCGGGAGTTCGTGGCCGATGCGTCGGAGGTCGACCGGCTGGTGGGACGGTACCGGGAATATCAACTCGAGCACCATGACCGGCTCACGCACGCGTACGCGGGCATCGTGCCCGCCATTCGGCAGTTCGCGTCCGATGGATATCCGATGGCGCTCGTCACGAGCAAGGCGGATTGGCTCGCGTTGCGCGCACTCGTTCACGTCGGGCTCGACGACGACATCCGGGTGGTGGTGGGCTGCGACAGCTGCACGCGCCACAAACCCCACCCTGAACCTGTCGAGCGCGCACTGACCCTCCTGCGCGCGTCGTCGGCACGTGCCATCTTCGTGGGCGACTCGCCACACGACATCGAGTCAGGCCTCGCGGCCGGCGTCAAGACGATCGGGGTGACCTGGGGCGCGTTCAGCGCACAGGAGCTGTCGCAGGCAGGCGCGCAGGTCGTGATCGACCACGTGGCCGACCTTGCAGCTGCCGTAGAACGAATCGGTGCAGACTTCGACTGAGGTTCAAACCTTTGGAGCGGTCGGGGTATCCCATGATGTGTCCGGCCAGGTGACCCGCGAAAACGACCGATGACCGCAGTGGCAATACCGGAACACACGGCAACCTCCCATACGGCGACTTGCGGACCTGACCCTGACGTAGCGCTTGCGGCAGCGGGAGATCGCCGTGCCTTCGAGCGGCTCTATCGGCTGCATGTGAATCGAGTGTTCACGCTCTGCTCACGCATGGTGAACGACAGGACGAGGGCCGAGGAATTGACGCAGGACGTGTTCGTACGGGCGTGGGAGAAGCTGGAATTGTTTCGCGGTGAGGCGGCGTTTGGCACCTGGCTTCATCGCATGGCCGTGAACGTGGTCCTGAATGCATGGAAGTCCGATGGGCGCCACCGCTCGCGATTCGAGGACGACGATGACGGTGACGGAATCGACACGCTTCCGGCGCGACCGCTCGCGCCAGGAGACCGGATGGATCTCGAGGCGGCGATCGCGCGGCTGCCGAAGGGCGCGCGGCGGGTCTTCACCCTGTTCGACGTCGAAGGCTACAAGCACGAAGAGATCGCCGAGATGCTCGGCGTGACCACTGGAGCCACGAAGGCGCAGCTGCATCGCGCGCGGCTCCTCTTGCGGGAGGCATTGAACAGATGAGCGCCATGAACGATCACCTGACGTGCGCCGAGTTCGAGGCACGCCTCGCCCAGTACTGGGACGACGACCTGCCGGCGACATCGCGCCTCGCGTGCGACATGCATGCGTCGAACTGCGCCGACTGCGAGCGGTTGCTGTCGGACGTCGCGGCGTTGCGCGATCAGGCGGCATCGTTGCCGCCGATCCAGCCATCGCGCGACCTGTGGGCCGGCATTGCCGAGCGCATCGACGCGCGGGTGCTTCCGTTCGAGGCGCCGCGCGCGGTCGCGTTTGCCGCGTCGCGCCGCGCCTGGCGTCATCCGGCCGTCGCGGCTGCGGCGCTGGTGCTGTTCACGGCGGGCGTGACACACCTGTGGACGCGTCGGTCGTTCGAGCGGCCCCTCCTCGTCGCAGCTGTCGCGCCCACGATCGTCGCTCCGCTCGCGGCAACGAGCGAGCCCCCGCAGATCGCCGACCCCTCGCCCGAGGTCGTCGCGACATCGAGTCCTGCGCCGGCACGCGCGGAGACACGTACCGAGACGCGTGCGGTGCGCGAACGTGGCGCACCGTTCGGCGGGACGACTCGCGCGATGGCGGAAGCCCGCGCGACCCTCGTGTCCAACCCGGCGCGTGCTGTCGGCACGCCAGACGTCGGCGGTGAACCGGTGTACGACCGGGAAATCGTCAAGCTGCGCGCCATCGTGCGCGAGCGCCGGTCTCAACTCGATCCGGCGACCGTCGCCGTGCTCGAGCAGAGCATCGCCGTGATCGACTCGGCCATCGCACAGAGCCGAGCCGCGCTCGCAAGGGATCCGGCGAGCGGCTTTCTCGTCACGAGGCTCAATCATTCGCTCGAGAAGAAGGTCGAGCTGCTGCGGACGGCGGCGTTGCTGCCCGCGCGCACTTAGAGGATGTCTGCCATGCACCGTCAATTCGTAGTCGTCACCGTCCTCATCGCCCTGGCGACTCCCGTCCCGGGTCGGGCACAGACGCCCGCGGAAACACGAGAGCGCGAACGCATCGAGCGCGAGAAGGCGCGCGAGCGCGACCGCCAACAGATGCGGACGGATCGCGAACAGGAGCGTCGGGACCAGGATCGGGAGCGTGGTGAGCGTGAGCAGGATCGTCGCGTACGCGACGCCGCCGGCTCGCTCGATACCACCGTCGCCTTCGATGCGCGAGGCACGATCACGGTGAACTGTCCGCAGGGCGACGTGATCGTCACCAGCTCGGATCGCAGCGAGATCACGGTGCGAGCTCGGACGGAGAGCGGTCAGATTCGCTTCACGAGCACGGGGGCACGCGCCACGCTCGAGCCGGCCTCGGGCCGCAGGTGCAATGACGGGAAGTTCGAGGTGACGGTTCCGGTGGGTACGCGAGTCAGCGCGCGCAGCTGGAGCGGGAGAGTCAGCGTGCGTGGCGTCCGCGGCGACATCGAAGCGCGAACCCACAGCGCCGACATCGACATCAGCGATGCCGGGCGTATCGACGTGGAATCCATCTCGGGCGACATCAGGATCGCCGGCGCGAACGGAGAATCGGTGATCCGCACCGTGAGCGGCGACGTCGATCTCGGAAGTGCGCGTGGCGACGTCGAGATCGAGACGGTGAGCGGCGACGTCGACCTGCACGACGTGGTGGCGAAGCAGATCCGAAGCCACACCACGAGTGGCGACGTGAATTTCTCAGGTCAGATCCTGGCAGACGGCCGGTACGAATACGACACGCATTCCGGCGAGATCCGGCTCGTGCTGCCCGCGGACGTCGGCGCGCAGTTGAGTCTCAGCACCTTCAGCGGGGGGCTCGAGAGCGACTTCCCGATCACGCTGCAGGCAGGAAAGGATCACGGCAGCAAGCGCTTGAGCTTCATGCTCGGGCAGGGTACGGCACGCATCATCGCCGAAACGTTCAGCGGCGACGTCACGCTCACGTCGACCGGCCGCCGCCGATAGCGTTGCTCACGCCTCAAACCTCTCGCCTTCCCCCTCGTACCTGCCACCTTCCCGCTGTCCCGCTGCAGTCACCGATGCCTCCCTTGCAATCCGGTGACGTGCTGGCTCCATTCGCCGTCCTCGGGGTATATTTCAGGAACCCCTTTTAACGGAGAACCACCCATGGGTGTCTCGATTCCTGGGACCCTCGTTCGTACTGGCGAGGACCGCGCGACGCTCGTGCGTCGCACGTACGGACTCGTCTTCGTCAGCGTCGTCATCACGGCGCTCGGCGTCGTCTTCTGCCTCAACACGCCCAGCGTGTTCGAGGCGACTGCTCGTCATCCGTTCATCACGATGATCGCGATGTTCGCCCCGCTCTGGATGGCGATGAAGGCACGGCGCGATTTCCCCAAGAACATCGCACTCGTCCTCATCTTCACCTTCATCGAGGGCATCTTCATCGCGCCTTTCCTGGCGCTGGCGGAATCGCGCACGCCAGGGATCATCGGCCAGTCCGGACTGCTCACCGTGTCGACATTCGGCGCGTTGTCGATGTACGCCGTGTTCAGCAAGCGCGACTTCAGCGCGTGGGGCAGCTTCTTCATGGTGGGGCTGTGGGTCCTCATCGCGACGTCGTTGATCAGCTTCTTCTTCCCCAGCACACTCGGCTCGCTCTGGATCGCCGCTGGCACGGTGCTCGTGTTCAGCGGCCTGCTCGTGTTCGACACCTGGCGCATCGTGCGGTCGGGCGAATACGGCCCGGACGACTACGTGCCCGCCGCGGTGAACATCTATCTCGACCTGTTGAACATGTTCCTCGCCATCACCCGGCTGCTCGGCGGCCGCCGCTGAGCGAGTCGGGAAGGCGGAGCGTCACCGCCGTCTTCGCGCATCCCGACGACGAGACGTTCGCGATCGGGGGCGCGATGGCGAAGTGCTCGGACGACGGGATTCGCTGTTCGCTCTACTGCGCAACCGACGGGGATGCCGGACGATCGTCCGGCATCCCCGTGTCGTCTCGGACCGAGCTCGCGGTGATTCGCCGAGCCGAGCTGCGCGATGCAGCGGCCAGGCTCGGCGTCTCCGTGATCGAGTGTGGTGGCCACCCCGACGGCTCGCTTGGCACCACCGACCCCGAGCTCGTGATGGCGGAGATCGTTCGGCTCATCCGTGTCGAACGACCCGATGTCGTGATCACTTTCGGACCCGAAGGCGCGCCGACGCGACATCGCGATCATCGCGTCATCTCGCGTCTCGCCACGTCCGCGATGCTGCTCGCTGGCACCTGCTCGGCATATCCCGATCAGATTGCGGCTGGACTGCGGCCTCACCGGACACCACGGTTGTGCTACGTCACGTGGGCCGGGGTGCACATCTCGCACGACGAGCCGACGGAGGGACAGCCGACCCACATCAGCGTCGATGTCGCCGCATGGCTTACCCGGAAGGAGCAGGCATTCGAGGCGCACCGGACGCAGCACGACCATCGCGCCCAATTCGAGCGGCTGGCGCTCGCGCCGACGGAGCAGTTCTTCGTCGCGATCGGCGCACCTGCCCCGGCCGGCGCCACGGACCTGTTCGTCGCCTTGCCCTGACGCCCCGTCAGTTGCCGGTACGTCGTGCGTTCCGCAGTGCTAGGCTTCGACGAGCGTTTCGATCGTGCCTGCGAGCGTGAGATCGTCGTCCGTGATCCCTCCGGCGTCGTGGCTCTGGAGCGTGCAGGTGATCTTGATGTACCGGATGTCGATATCGGGATGATGATCCATCTTGTCAGCCGCTCGTGCGATGCGTTGCACGAAGTCGATCCCGTCGGAAAACTTCTTGAACGTGTACGTCTTGGTCAGCACTTCGCCACGTCGTGCCCAGCCCGGAAGCGAGCCCAGGGCGCGCTGGATTTCGAGATCCGAAAGTCGTGGAGGCATTGGGCGATGGAATGGTGAGAGGTCCAGCAGTGCATGATACTACCACATCGAGCCACGATCAAAGGCGAACGATGATTTGCCAGGCCGCACCGCGTGGGGAATGCTCACCTTTCGGGCAGCGCGCACGGCGATAGTCCCCATGAAACGCGGGCCCCGGCAGTCTGCCGGGGCCCGCGTTCATTGCTGGTGGGGGTTCGTTCAGGCAGTGCAGGTGAGCACGCCGCCGCGCGCGTTCGCTTCAGCTTCCGGAATCGGTATGACCGTCGGGCCGATGTTCGTCGGCGTCCGTTCCGGTCCCAGCTCGTTGAACAGCCCGAACATCCGGAAATCCACGGCGCGCGACGGGCTTTCGTACAGCAGCGAGTAGCGCTTCTGTTTGAGGATCTCCCGCAGCAGGTCGAGACGTGTGACAAAGCTCGGGAGCAGCCGAGGTGGAAGCCCGCCCGACCGCGACCGCACGGCATTCACGATTGCCAGTGCCTCGGCGTCCCGCCCAAGCCCCCAGAGTGCTTCCGCCCGAATGAGCACGAGTTCCTCATTGATCAGCAGGGGAATGGGCGACGTCGGCCCGCTGAAGATGGTGAAGAGGATGTCGGATGCGACGCCCTCGGTGGAAAGGTTCTGCGCGGCGTCCCGACGCACCTTCGACAGTCGCAGATCGCCTGCCTCCGCCTCGCTCAGCACCTTCGGGTTCGCGCGGTAGACGGAATTGTCGAAGTTCTGGTTGGTGAGATCGCCGGAGGCCGTGCTGTACAAGTGATAGACGCCGGAACGAAAGTCACCCGATACGTTCGCGAATGAGGCATCGAGTGCGGCCAGCGACGCATTGAGTGCCGCCGCATCGATCGCGCCCGATCTCGCATAACCCACGAAGCCGCGATAGACGTCGTTCTTGGCCTTGAGCCCGCGATTGAACTTGAGAAATCCTGCGGGCGTATCGAATGTGCCATTCGACCTGAACCCGCCCTGAAGCACGAACGGGAAGCTCGAGCCGGCAGCGGCCAGATCGGTCGCCGCCGAATCGAGCAGGGCCGAGATGTAGGCGAGCACCGCGGGCTTGCAGCGAATGGCATCGAGCGCGCCCTGGCCCAGCGCGATCGGGATACCGATGGTGTCGCGCATCTCGATCAGGCGGAGGTACTGATTTGCCTTCAAGGTCCGCGCGTAACCGCGCGCGCCCGCCTTGTCCGCCGCCGAGAACTCCGCCGCCTCGACGCCCGACACGAGTTCGTTGGCGCTCCGTATGGTGCGATAGTGCGAGTTCCAGAGGAAGTTCGTCACGAACGCGCTCGGGTTGAACTGCCCGAGCGGATTGTTGATGTACCTCGGGTCGGCGGCATCGATGCGATACGCGTCGCGTCCCATCGTCTCCATGATGAGAATCTGGAACGCGTGGTTTTCACGATCGCCTGCCGCGATGCCCGTTGCCTGCGCCTGGAGCGCCGCCGAACCCGACACGACGACGGGGAGGACGGGGTTGTTGTAGTTCGGGATCTCGCTGTCGGAACATGCCGCGGTGATGGCGAGCGCAGCGAGCAGCATGAGCGAGCGCGAGGTCAGGATGATGGGTTGCATCGTCAGAACCCCACGTCGACGGTGAGGAAGAAACTGCGGGAAGGTGGGAAAGGCGCGAGGTCGATGAACCGGCTGATCTGCTGATTCCCGAAGTTGCTGACCTCCGGGTCGGCCCCCGTGTACTTGGTCCACGTGAGGAGGTTGCGCCCGCTCAGCTCGAGCTTCACCGACCGGGGCTTGCCACCGAGACGCGAGATCCACGATGCGGGCAGGTCGTAGCCGAGCGCCACCTCGCGCAGCTTCACGAACGACGCGTCCTCGATGTACTGCGCGATGCCCTGCGTGTCATTCAGGTTGATGCGGGCGAGTCCGCCATCCGCGACATCGGGAGCGAGCCCGAATGCGTCGAACACGTTCTTCGTGACGTTGACGAGGTTGCCACCCTTCTGCCAATCGAGCAGGGTGGAGAGGCGCAGTGACTTCCACGTGAATTCGTTGGTGAATCCCATCGTGAAGTTGGGCGCGGCATCCCCCTTTTTCACCACGCCATTGGCGCCATCGGACCCGACGATCTGCGTCACGCTCTCCCCCTCCTCGAGACGCGCGATGCCGTACCCTGCCCCGAACGCCACGCCCTGCCCCGTCGCGTCCTGTGACAGCGTGAATGCCGGAACGGGCAGCGACGTCACGATGCCCACGTTCTTCGCGAACGTGGTGCGCGAGGTCCACCCGTAGTTCTGCCGGCGGACCGGCGTGACGTCGAGCAACGCCTCCACCCCGCGATTGCGGAACTGTCCGCCGTTCACGATCTGCACGGTATAGCCCACCGACGGCGCCGCGGCGATCTGGAGGATGACGTCGTCGATCGTCTTCTGATAGAGCGTCAGAGAGAGCGCGCCGCGTCCGCTGCCGAATTGTGCGTCGAAACCGGTCTCGATCTCCGTCTGCCGCTCCGGCTTGATCTCGGGATTTCCGAACGAGGGTCCCGCCTGCACGCCGTTCTGCCGATCGTACACGCTGGTGATCGCCGTGCGGTACTTCTGGAGATACAGTGGCTGGTTGCCCGACTGTCCCGCGGCGAGGCGTAGCTTCACCTCATTGAAGGCCGGTACGGCATCCACCAGCCGGTAGGACACCGACGCCTTCGGGAAGGCGTACAACTTTTCCACGTCGCCGTTCCTCGTGCTGCGCTCGGCACGGACACCCGCCGTGAGCAGCAGCTTTTCGTCGAGGGCGAGCACTTCTTCCTGGGCGAACAGCGCGAACCCCTTCACCGCTTCGCGGTTCGCGAACACTTCGGGCGCCGAGCCGGAGTTGATGTTCTCCAGCCCCAGCAGCACGTCGCGCGTGACGACGTTCGTGCTGCGCAGCGAACTCGTCTCGCGCTGGAGCCCCGCGGCCGTCGTGGCCGAGTAGCGGCGACCAACCGGCGTCCACGTGTGCGCCAGACTGAGGTTCAGGTTGAGGTTCATCACCGAGCCGCTATTCGACGTCACCGTGCCGGGCAATCCATCGTTCGGCTCGAAGATGAGGAAGCGCGGCGAGACGATGTTCACCTGCTCGTTGAAGCGGTCCAGCCCAGCGTCGGTCTTGAAGGTGAGCGTCTGCCGCTCGTCGTTCATGAGCTGATAGGAGGCCGTGACCGAACTGATGATGCGGTTCACCTCGTCCGGCGTCTGGATGAAGTCCACGTTCTGGAAGCTGTTCGTCCCCATCACCGGCGTCACCGGATACACCCCGCCCTTCGGCCGCATGTCGAAGAACGTCGGCGTGGCCGCGAAGACGAAGTACGGCGTGATGTTCGCGTTGTCGTTGTTGCTGATGCCGCGCCGCGTGACGGTGCGGATGTAGTTGTTGTTGACCTGGAGCGACAACTTGTCGCCGATGAACTGCGAGAGGT
>JBDSSY010000157.1:0-5873 GCA_039928585.1 Gemmatimonadaceae bacterium
GATTCGTGCTCCGGTCAAGTGGATCGATAACCTCCTGTCCCAACATGACCTCGCGGAAGTCCTGCGCGCCCGACGTGGTGTCGCCAGAAAAATATCGTATCCGGCTCTCGTTCACCTCGCGCTCACCCGTGAGCTCCATGACGTGCTGGGCATGGGCGTACGCGATGCACTCCAACTGTCCCGGGCGCTACTCTCCGACACATCGGGTTCAGAGGTGCCTACCGGACACCTTCGCATTGCACTGGATCGTAATGCACTCGAGCGAACACTGGACGTGCGCCTTCGCGAGGTGCTCGAGTCTGCGCCGATGCCACGCCGCGGCCGTCCGTCACGACGTCATATCCCGGAATGACAATGGGGCGAAGTGTCCGTGGACACCTCGCCCCATGTCTCCAGACCTTCGCTTCACGCCTTGGTGACGTTCTCCGCTGCCGGGCCCTTTGCGCCCTGCACGATGTCGAATTCCACGGCGTCGCCCTCGGCCAGCGACTTGAAGCCGTTGCCCTGAATCGCGCTGAAGTGCACGAAACAGTCTTTCTCGCCGCTGTCCGGAGTGATGAAGCCAAACCCCTTCGCGTCGTTGAACCACTTCACCTTGCCCTTCGTGCGCATGTACCGCTCCTGAGATGACTGGTTGTCCAGGGAGCGGAACATGCCGTACCCAGACAATGCGTGACCTGCGGGCTCACTGGTGTCCCGCCACGACGTACGCGCCTGCCCAACTGCGGGACTCGGCAGGCGCTAACGTAGCAATCCAAAAAAGAACGGTCAATAGCGCGCCCGTATCCCTTGGTCCCCCGCCCGCGCGAATTCGCGCCGAGGGCGCAGGACTCAGGGTGTCGCCTTGACGTCGGTGACGAAATACTCCGTGTCGCCGAAGCACTTGAGTGGGATGCCGGGGTGTTGCTCGTAATGGATCGAAACGCGATTGCCCATCATGCGCGAGATGTCTGCCGCCACTCGGTTGTCGCGCACGCTGAAGGCGAACTTTTCCTGCGCCTGCCCAGGCATGTTCACCATCGCGATCTCGCCCTCCCACGTCTTGCAGAGCCAGCCCTTCTGCGAGAATTTTTGTACATACCCTGCGCGATCGCCCCGCGAGTACGCCCAATTCAGGGCAATCGTCGTCCAGAGGGCGATCAGGAGCACCGGCAGGATTACGAAGATTCCGAACAACGTGACGCCCCATCTCCGCTTGGCCGGCGGGCGAGTCGCCGCCGGAGCGGCGGGGGTGAGGGGTGTGCCAGGAAGGGTCGACGTCGTCGACCCTGGGCCGGTCTCACTCGGATTGGCGTTCTCGCGCATCCGCTCCTCGTCCATGGTCCACCCCTCCACGCCTGATGGTGCGATCCCCGGGCTGCAGGCCCGGCCGGCGCGAAAGTTACGCCGGCGTGCCGTTCACCGCAGGGGGAGCACTCCCATAGATTTCACGCTCTCTCTCTGACCCGCGCCGACGTGCCCTTCGCTGCCCGCAGACCTACCGTCACTGCCTTGGTCGGCTCCGTTCCCGTGGGCTCGGCGCATCCGGTCGTCGTGCAGTCCATGACGAACACCGACACCGCGGACGCGGCCGGCACCGCGATCCAGGTGGCCGCACTCGCGACGGCCGGCTCGCAGATCGTTCGCATCACGGTCAACAACGAGGAGGCAGCCGCAGCGGTGCCGGAGATCGTTGCGCGCCTCACGGCCATGGGTGTCGCCGTTCCCATCGTCGGGGACTTCCACTACAACGGACACTTGTTGCTCGCGAAGTATCCGGAATGCGCCCGGGCGCTCGCGAAGTATCGCATCAACCCGGGAAATGTCGGTGGCAAGCGACGCGACGAGCACTTCCGCACCATCGTCCAGATCGCCATCGAACACGACAAGCCCGTGCGCATCGGCGTGAACTGGGGATCGCTGGATCAGGATCTTCTCACGCTCATGATGGACGAGAATGCACGAGCCGGTTCGCCGCGCACCGCGAAGGACGTGTACATGGAGGCGATGCTGGCGTCTGCGCTCCGCTCGGCCGAACTTGCCGAAGAGACGGGTCTTGGTCACGACCGTATCCTGATTTCTGCCAAGGTGTCCCACGTTCCTGATCTCGTTGAAGTGTACGAACGACTCGCCGCTCGCTGCGACTACCCGCTGCACCTCGGCCTGACCGAAGCGGGCATGGGCATGAAGGGGCAGGTGGCGAGTGCCGCTGCGCTCGCGATTCTCTTGAGCAAGGGCATTGGTGACACGATTCGTGTCTCGCTCACGCCCAAGCCGAATGGCGACCGCACAGAGGAAGTCGTGGTGGCACAGCAGATCCTGCAGTCGCTCGGCTTGCGCAGCTTCGCGCCACAGGTCACCGCCTGTCCCGGCTGTGGCCGCACGACGTCCAGCTTCTTCCAGCACATGGCGGAAGACATCCAGACCTACCTGCGCGAACAGATGCCCGTATGGAAGGCGGCGCACCCCGGCGTCGAGACCATGAACGTCGCGGTCATGGGTTGCGTCGTGAATGGGCCGGGCGAATCCAAGCATGCCAACCTCGGCATCTCGCTGCCTGGGACATTCGAGGAGCCCAAGGCACCCGTTTATGTCGACGGGAAACTGTTCACGACGCTCAAGGGTGACCACATCGTGCAGGAGTTCCTCGTCATTCTCGAGCAGTACGTGGCGAGGACCTACCCGACACCGGCACTCGCGGCACTCGCGGGCTGACGTCGTGGCGTGTCATCCGCGTGCGGCCTGCGGCGTGCGAGCTATCGCGTCGGCGCGGCGCCCGCCTGCTCCAATTCTTCCGCCACCTCGCGCAACTCGGCCATGATCGGCGCGTCGAAGCCGAGCTCGCGCAGCCGATCGTGCACCCGACGATACCAGCGCACCGTGCCGAGTCGTCCCACATTGAAGCGTGACCACACGGTATCGGGATCGAGGGTGCGTGCGAGATCGGCAACGATCGAACTTCCGTTGTGGATCTTGTCCGCCGCGCAGACCCAGCGTGCGCTTTCGGACGCGGCGGCGAGTCGAGCGAGGTAATCGTCTTTCCGCTCCTCGCTCGACAGCTCGATGCCCTCTTCGTCCACCTGACGATGAGTCACAGCCAGGACGGTGTCCAGCACGTCAGGCCCGAACTTGTCGCCGATGCGCTGCTCGAGCATGTCGCGCGTGTAGCCGTCGCGCACACAGTCCTCGATCACATCGTGCAGGATTCCCGCCACGATCGTCTGCTCATCCTGCGCGTACCGCGTGAGGATGACCGCCACGTTCGCCGGATGCGTCAGATACGGAAGCCGCGTTCCCTTGCGCACCTGTCGGTCGTGGTGCTTCGCGGCGAAGGCGAAGGCATGGTTGATCCGATCGGAATAGCCGCGCGTCGTCATCACGTCTCGATACGTCCTGGGATCAGCCAGCGGTGGGACGAAGCTGCAAGATACTGCGCACGAACGGAATTCGTACAGCACGGAACCGTTCGACGTTCGCCTAGCGCGAGATCTGGCTGGCAAGCAGGAGATCGAGAAGTGCCAGCGCGATACCCTGAATGACCACCGCGACGCCGGCACCGACGAGCCCCAACCGGCGGCCAAGTGTCCACCCCGCCGCCGCGAGCGTGATGCCGACGAAAAGGTAGCCGGCATCCAGTCCGATGTTGAGCCAGAGGAACCGGTCCAGTCGGGTGGCGGCAGCAAGATCGCGTGGTACCAGCGACGCCTTCGCCATCGCGCCGATGACCAATTCGACCGCGCCCCACGCCGCGGTCTGGATGCCGAAATGTTCCAGAAGCGCGGAAGACCGACGCCCCATGTACATCCACGCCAGGAGTGCCGAGCCGGCAAGGACGCTGCCGCCGCCCCATGCCAGCAACCGCACAACGTGCGCGTGCTCCGCCGCTAGCAGTGTATCGGCCCACATGGATCCCATGCGCGAACGGTAGCCTGGATTCTACGCGTGGGGCAGTCGGGGGAACACCGATCTCGCGGGCCGGCACCCGGGGTTGACTACCCAGACGGTGATCCCGACGCGGGAATAATGGGCGGGCACGGTGGTGGCCCGGAATGTGTCTCCATGGTGGTTGATGCCAGCACATTCGCTCCCTGCCGACTCGCTGCTGCAGGTGACCCCGCACGGACTGTTCGTCCCGGCCGCTGGACTCCATCTCGATGCGCGATGGGCCCCGGGAACCGTGTTCGTGTCGCACGCCCACTCCGACCACTGCTCCGGCGCGGAGCGGATCGTCTGCACGCCGGAGACCGCTGCCCTGCATTCGGCGCGGCGCGGGCCTCGCGACGCCATGGTCATACCGTACGAGACGCCGACTCGCATCGGCGACGCGGAGGTCGTGCTTCATTCAGCGGCGCACTGTCTTGGAGCCGCCATGCTCGAAGTACGTACCGACAGCGGAACGCTCGTGTACACCGGCGACTACAAGCTCCGTTTCAACCCGTTCGCGCCGGTCAGCCGGATTCCACGATGCGACGAGCTGGTGATGGAGTGTACGTTCGGTGAACCGCGCTATGTATTCCCCCCCGACGATGTTCTGGTCCGGCAGCTCCATGCGTTCGTCGACGCGGCGTTTGCCCAGGATGCCACTCCCGTCGTGCTGGCCTACGCACTGGGCAAGGGACAGGAAGCACTATACCACCTCACCAGCCACGGGTACGACGTCGTGGTGCACGGCGCAATCGCCAACCTCTGCAAACTGCACGTCGAGCTTGGTCATCCCTTTCCCGGACCCGGCACATGGACGCCGTACCGCCGAGGTGAGGTCGGCCGGCGAGTGCTGCTCACCACGCCCTCCACGCGCAAGACCGCGATGGTGCAGAGGCTCCCGAACAAGCGTATCTGTCACCTGACCGGCTGGGCGTATCACCCCGGCGCGCACAACATCTACAGGGATTGCGACATGGTGCTCCCTCTCTCGGATCACGCGGACTACGACGAACTCGTACGCACGGCGCGCGAGTCCGGTGCAACGCGGATTCACACGGTGCACGGCCCGGAGAGTTTCGCCGCGCGACTGCGTGCACTCGGGTTCGCGGCTGAGCACCTCGGCGCTCATCCGCAGGCAATGCGCGATGATGAATTCGGGGATGGTGCCGGCGGTTCGACGACTCGCGCGCAGGACCAGCACTCGCTGGACCTCCAATGAGCGACGGCCTGGTGGCCGCCACGGATCGATTCGCCGACTGGGTCGACGCGGCCGATCGCATTCGCGGCACGAGCAAGCGCCTGGAAAAGCTCGCCGAGCTCCAGGCGTACCTCGCGGACCTCGATGACGCCTCCCTGGCGATCGCGGCCCGGTTTTTTTCCGGCATCGTGTTCGCGAGGCACGATCAGCGGACGACGAACGTGGGGGGATCCATCTTGTCGAGCGCGCTGACCGAGCTCACGGGCGCGAGCGATGCGACACTCGCGGACGCGTATGCTCGCCATGGCGACTCCGGAGAGATGGTGGGCGACGTGCTCGCCGGACGGCCGTCGGGCGGACAAAACCTCGCGTGGATGGCAGACCGTTTCGCCTCGCTCGCGCAGGTCCGGGGAACCGGCGGACGCCGCACGATCGTGCGCGACACCCTTGGCGCCCTCGGTGCCGATGAGGCGCGGTATTTCGCCAAGCTGCTTGGCGGAGAACTCCGCATCGGGCTGAAAGAGGCCCAGGTCGAGGAGGCAGCCGCGCGCGCCTTCGGACACACGCTCGCTGCGGTGCGTCATGCCAACCTTCTCCGAGGCGACATAGGGGAGGTGGTCGTGCTCGCGCGACGCGGCGCGCTGCACGAGGCCACGCTCGCGCTCTTCCATCCGCTCGGCTTCATGCTGGCACAACCAGTATCGACGGCGGCCGACATCGTCGCGACGATGCCCAGTCCCTTCGTCGTCGAGGACAAGTATGACGGCATTCG
>JBDSSY010000158.1:0-5738 GCA_039928585.1 Gemmatimonadaceae bacterium
CATCCTATCCGGAAGCCTCGGCAATGCGTCGCGGCATCGAGGGCAAGGGCATGTCGATTCAGTCGTTCGCGATCACGCGCAAGGTGCAGGAAGTGGATCTCGCGCTCGTGGCGTCACCGACTCATCACGAGCGTGTGTACGAGGTACATCCAGAGGTGTGCTTCACGTATTTGAATGGCGGCCAACCCATGGGTTTCGCCAAGAAGAAGTCAGCGGGGCGCGTAGAACGCCTCAGTCTCCTGACTGCACAGTTCGGCGATGCGCCCGCGCGATTGGTCGAGGATCGAACACGGCGCGACGTCGGTGCCGATGACGTGCTCGATGCGCTTGCGGCACTCTGGAGCGCGATGCGCATCGGTCAGGGGCAACATGCCTCATTGCCAGCCATACCCGATCGCGATGCGCTCGGCCGTCGAATGGCGATCTTCTACTGAGTCGTGAAACATGCGCTGCGCCAATCGGGTGATTGACTTTACGTTCGGTCGCGAGAGATGTCCGATGCGTCATGCCACGCGTTCCATCGCCGGTTCGCTTCTATTGTGCGTCGCTCTGATCGCGCTCTCCGGCTGCGGCGACAGTCCAGAGCCCGCCGCCGCCGCAGACGAACACCTTCTCGACTACGACTCGGCGACCGTGCGCCTCGTGATGAACGGCGATACCGTGGTGCTCGCGCTGGAGCTGGCCATCGACACCAGTCAGCAACGCCTGGGGCTCATGGAACGGCGGCATCTGCCCGAGCGCGCAGGAATGCTCTTCGTCTACGATTCGGTTCAGCCCCCCGAGGCCGGATTCTGGATGTATCGAACCCGGATCCCGCTCGACATCGCGTTCCTCGACAGCGCTGGTGTTATTCGCGCCACCCGCGCGATGGTGCCGTGCACGGCGACGATCCCGCAAGGCTGCCCTACATATGCACCGGAGACGCCGTACCGCTACGCGCTGGAGGTCAACGCGGGAGCATTGAAGCGATGGGGCGCGGAGGTCGGGGTCGCGCAACTTCTGGTGCAAGACCTTCCACTGCGCCGAGCAAACGCAGCACGCTCGGCCGCGCGTCCGGCCGCCTGATGCGGCGGCAGGTTCAGGTAGTCGACACTTCAACCTCTCCAGCGAAATGACCGACCAGGACGAATCAGCACGACTGCACGCCGACACGCTGTCCGCGTCGCTCACCGTGCGCGACATCCACGCCAGTCTCGCGTGGTATCGTGACGTGCTCGGCTTCAACGTGGACCGCGAGATGGCACGCGACGGAATACTGCGCGCCGTGGCGCTACAAGCTGGCCCGGTACGGCTGCTCCTCAATCAGGACGACGGCGCCAAGGGGCTCGATCGCGACAAGGGAGCGGGGTTGTCGTTGATGCTGACGACTCGACAGAGCGTAGACGTCATCGCCGCGCGCATCCGGTCGAACGGAGGGAGCCTCGTCTCCGAGCCGGCGGACATGCCATGGGGAGCGAGGGTCTTCCGCGTCCGTGACCCCGACGGCTACGCGTTCGCCGTTTCGTCGCCGATCGTCTAGCAACGGCCGCAGCGTACGACGGACGTCCCGCTGGCGTCAGCAACTTTCCACCATGGCCCGAAACGCTGCATCCATGCGTCCCCTTCCGCACGTCGAGATCGTGGTGCAGACGGAGACGCTCGCACTGAATGCACATGGACGCATCACGGGCCGCGTGTGGCTTCAGGACGGCAACCGCGAAGCGCAGGCAGACTTCCCTGAAGTTGGCTGGACCGACTTTCCTGTTGCACTTCTCCACGCCTGGACGACCGACCTTCAGCGCTTCGCTCGCGAAGTACCTGCGTCGGGAGCCGTGGTGACGTGTCGCTTCCTCGACGGTCCGTACTCCTTCACCGTGGCGGTGGAGCAGAGAGGCGCCTGGCGTATCGGTTGTTCCGAAGACAGGATCGCGGGCCGAAGTGAGCCCGGCCCGCAGTGGGTGACCGACCAGTCGTCGTTTCTGCGAAGCCTGTACCGCGCAGGGCGAAACGTCCTCGCGCACTGCGATGCGCGAGGGTGGTGGAACGTGGAGACGGAGGCGCTTCGGCGCCGCATGGAGTCGGCAGGCTGATGTCGTGCTGGCCATCGTGTCAGCTGGAGCCGACGGACCCGCAAATGGGGAAGCGTCGCTCAGGCGGTGCCCAAGCTTCGGTCGCCATCGACGCGGAGCCGCGGACATTGTAGTTTGCCAGTTGGCGCTGATCGGAGCGCCTCCGGTCCGCGGGAAGGGATGGTCCCCTCCGATTCAGACATCAGGCCTGACATCGCAACCTCTTTTCGGACCCACGTGGCGGACACGGGTCAAACGAAAGGAGGCCGCATGTCCAGCACCAACTCCGCCCATCGGCGCGGCGAGCCGATCGCGCACGATGTTCGCCCGCTCTCCACCGTGCCGAGCC
This sequence comes from Gemmatimonadaceae bacterium, assembly GCA_039928585.1. Taxonomy (GTDB): domain Bacteria; phylum Gemmatimonadota; class Gemmatimonadetes; order Gemmatimonadales; family Gemmatimonadaceae; genus AG11. The sequence goes on from JBDSSY010000158.1 coordinate 2,398, forward strand.
TCGAGTTCGAGCGCAAGGAAGCGAAGGCGCTGCTCAAGCAGATGCGCGCTAGTGACGCTGACGCGTTGCGCCGAATGCACTCGAGGCATCCCGCTGCGCTGCGCGATCGCCGTCCAGATGAGCTCAAGCTCGCCGATGCGCAGCACCTGATCGCCCGCGAGTACGGCTTCGCGAGCTGGCCTCGACTGGTGGAATACTTCGAGGAGATGGAGCGCCACCGTAAGGCGCCGCGCTACAACAGCCCTGACGACGGGCTGGAACGGTTCGAGCAGCTCGCGCAAAGCGTCGTCCGACAGCACCAGCGCGGAGACCCGCTCGTGGCACATGAGCTCGCGCACTTCGTGCCGCGTTTCTTCGCGCGACCGATTGCCGACATTCTGGCGACGCCGATCACCGAGGACGAAGCGCGACTTGTCGTAGCCCGCGAACGCCGGCGTGGAAGCTGGGAGGAGCTGATCGAGCGCGCGAGCGCCTCGCGCGCCTGGAAAACAGACAGAATGTGGGAACGTGCGGAGACGCCACAGGCACGCGCGCGGATCGCCATCCGCGCCGGTGACGTCGAGGCGTTGAACGCGATTCTCGACGAGTCCCCCGCGCTTCTCTCCCCATCGGCGATCGATCGCGAGTGGAGAAGCACACTCGCCGGGATGGCGCTCAGCGTCGAGCGCGAAGCGAAGACTGCCGACGCGCGTCGCGTTACGGACCTGCTCGCGTCGCGTGGCATCGACGTCCAGCGCGAGCTCGACGAGAGACTTCTCGGCTGGCCACACGATGGGTCGCGGCCCGAGACCGTGCGCTGGTACCTCGACCGAGGAGCCAATCCGAGCTGGATGCCGTCCAACGGCATCACCGTCCTCGAGCACGCGATCGTCCGCTACGAAAATGGCGCGTGCGTCGATCTGATCGCGGAGCGCGTTACCCCGCGCCGGGCGTTGTGGATCGCGGCGGGGCTCGGCGACGTCGCCGGCGTGCGAAGCTTCGTCGCGGGAAAGGGAAAGCTGACACGAGAGGGACGGTCGAATCGTCCCGATCCCATGGCGATGGGGAAGAGGTTCGCCGGTTTGCCGCCGCATCACGATGACAACGATCTGGAGATCATTCGGGAGGCATTCCAGATCGCCGGATGGAACGAACGATGGGCGGCGATGGATGCACTACTCGAGGTTGGGCTTCCGGTGGACCACGCGCCAATGGGAGTGCCACTGGTACTGGAGGCGGTCGGAAATCTGCTCGTTCCACTTGCCGAGTTTCTCGTCAGCCGCGGCGCCGACCTCGATCGCGAATGGGGTTCGCCGGTGAATGGCTCGGCCCGCTCGTTCGCGCGGTCTCACGTGGAAAACGATCCCAACAACGACAATGCTCGTCGGCTGCTCTCGTTCTGCAACGCCCGGACACCCGAGGCGATCCTGGCTGAGCTGGACGAGAGACAGCAGTCGCCACGCCCGCCCTGATCTGTCAATGAATCACGTACGCCGCGCGCGCACCTGATCATTCTCTCGCGGCCTGTCTACACGCGTGGTGCTCGGCGTACCCAGAGTCCAAGCAACAGGATGACGAGCATGCCAACGAACGAGACCGCACCTGCAATGAGGAAGGCATCAGGTCCTGCCGCGTGCGCGACAAGTGCAGACGCTGGAAAACGAAAGTTCTGGATCGAAGCGGCCACGAAAGTAGCGCTCGTGGATGAGTACTCCAAGTTGCAGGAGCATCAGGCGCCAACGGAGATGCCAGCACACGCATCCCAGTTGGCCGGATATTGCGTCGATCGCTTGCAGCTCTACGTGGGTATTGGAAAGCTCCTATCCCTGATGAGAGGCGCAGATGGCACTCCGATTGGCGACGTGGTCCGCCCGCCGCGTACTCGCGTTCTGGGGCGCCGGTCTGGTTCTCGAGGCCGTACTGCTGATCGTCTTGTCGGTCGTGCTGGTCCGGCCCGAGCCGCCTCTCGTCGCGCTGCTCCGCGGAGACACCGACGGGCGGAGGTCCATCGTGGCATTCTCGTCCGAGCTCCGACTCGGCGACTCGGCCGAGCTCCGGCCCGGGGCGTTTCCTCCGCCGGCGGCTGACGACAGCTTCTATACAGTCCTGCACTGGCCGCTCGACAAGCCGCTCACCGCTGGCGGAGGGCGCGTCGTCGCGGTGCCCATGCGATTCTGGTGGGTGCCGGCACTGTATATATTCGGCGTGCCTCTCCTCCTCATCGGCCTCACCGGTGTTTGGCTTTGGACCCGCTCGTCCCACGCGAGTGCTGCTCGACACTCGCTCGTTCTTGCATGCTGTCTCGTGAGCGCGTGTGCTCCCTTGCCGATGCGCCGGCCAGTGTCGGCTGGTGAGGGCGCGCCGGGCGGTATCAATGCGAGCCTGCATCACTGCGCGGACTCGGCAACCGCTTTTCGCCGAGTCGTCGCCGAGTTCCAGTCTCGACAGCAGAACGTCGCGATTTCCGTCGGCGTACGTCAGCGCGGGCGGACGGTGTTTCGCGAGGCGACCGGCTTCGCGAACAAGGAAACTCGACTCGCTGCGAGTCCCTCGATGGCGTTCAGCATCGCGAGCATCAGCAAGGCGTTCACCGGCGCCGCCTTGTTGAAGCTGGTCGAGGAGGGGCGCATCGATCTCGATGCCGAGGTGCAACGCTACGTGCCGGACTTCCCTCGCCATCCGAGCGGCAGGCCCGTGACGATTCGACTGCTCGCCCACCACCTCAGCGGATTACGGCACTGGGGACCCGAGCGAAACGAGGCACTGTACGCCCGACACTTCACCGACGTTCGTGAAATCCTGTCGCTCTTCAAGGATAGCGCGTGGGTCGCCGGTCTCTCGCCGTCCACTCGCTACTCGTATTCGAGCTACGGTTACAACGCGCTCGCCATGGCCATCCAGAACGCTTCAGGAGTCTCCTTTCAGCAGTATCTCTCGCAGACTGTGCTCGAGCCGCTCGAGCTTCGCTCGGTACAATTCGACCGCGCTGGTCTTGGCGGTGCACAACGACCTGCACGGTACTCGTGGTATGATCTCACCGACTTCCACGACCTGACGGACGCACCCCAGCGCGTGCCGGACTGGGACTACACACACAACATGGCGGGCGGTGGTCTGATCGCGAACGTGGACGATCTGCTCACCTTCGGCAGCGCGATGCGCACGCCGGGCTTGCTGAGCTCAACATCGATCGCGCAGGTGTGGACACGACCCTCAGTGGAAGGTATCGAGTCGCCGATGAGCTTTGGGTGGTTTCCACGGACGAACCCGCCGCGCATCAGCATCAGCGGATCCAACGCAGGCGTTCAAGCCGGGCTCACGGTGTGGAAGGACGAGGATCTGGTCGTCGCGGTGCTCGCCAA
>JBDSSY010000159.1:0-4780 GCA_039928585.1 Gemmatimonadaceae bacterium
ACTCGCATCTCGTTCATGAACGAGATCGCGAACCTGTGCGAGCGCGTGGGCGCGGATGTCGACAACGTGCGGAAGGGAATCGGGTCGGACGGGCGGATCGGCCCCGCCTTCCTGTTTCCCGGGCCGGGCTATGGTGGCTCGTGCTTCCCGAAGGACGTGAAAGCGCTCGTGCGAACGGCGAAGGAGTGCGACGTGCCGCTCCGCGTGCTCGGCGCTGTCGAGGAGGCGAACGATCTCCAGAAGCACCGGTTGTTCGACAAGTTGTCGGCGGTGGTCGGCTCGGTGAAGGGCCTGCGGATCGCGCTGTGGGGCTTGTCGTTCAAGCCGAACACGGACGACATGCGTGAAGCGCCTTCGCTCGTGCTCATCGAACAACTGCTCGCGGCGGGCGCCACCGTCGTCGCCCACGATCCCGTCGCGATGCATGAGACAGAACGGCGGATCGGGAAGCGGATCGAGTACGCGCAGAACGGCTATGAGGCGCTCGACGGCGCCGACGCGCTCGTGGTGGTCACCGACTGGAACGAGTATCGGCATCCCGATTTCGCGCGCATCAAGCGGACGTTGCGTGCGCCGGTCGTCATCGACGGCCGCAACCTGTACGACGGGCGCAAGATGCGCGCACTCGGCTTCACGTATGATTCCATCGGCCGCGGCGGTGTGGCGTGAGAGTGCTCATCACGGGGGCCGCCGGCTTTCTCGGCTCGCACCTTACCGACCGCTTCCTCGCCGAGGGGCACCGCGTGGTCGGGCTCGACAACTTCGTCACCGGCCATCCGGACAACATCGCTCACCTTGCTGGCGACGACCGGTTCGCGTTCGTGCAGCACGACATCTCGACGTACACGTCGATCGAGGGCCCGTTGGACGGGGTCCTGCACCTCGCGTCGCCCGCCAGCCCGATCGACTACCTCGAGCTGCCGATCCAGACGCTCAAGGTCGGATCGCTTGGCACGCACAACGCCCTCGGAGTCGCGAAGGCGAAAGGGGCGCGCTTCTTCATCGCGTCGACGTCGGAGGTGTACGGCGATCCGCTCGTGCATCCGCAGACGGAGGACTATTGGGGCAACGTAAACCCGGTCGGTCCGCGCGGTGTCTATGACGAGGCCAAGCGATTCGCTGAAGCGATCACGATGGCGTATCACACGTACCACGGGCTCGACACACGCATCGTGCGGATCTTCAACACCTACGGTCCCCGCATGCGCCCGCGCGACGGGCGCGTCGTCTCGAATTTCATCGTTCAGGCCCTGACCGGCGAGCCACTGACGATCTATGGTGACGGCTCGCAGACCCGGAGCTTCTGCTACGTCTCCGACGAGGTGGAGGGGATCTACCGACTGTTCATGCACGGGGATCACCGGCCGACGAACATCGGGAATCCGGACGAGTACACGGTGCGCCAATTGGCTGAACTGGTGGTGGAGCTGACCGGCACGTCGTCGCCGATCGTATCGGAGCCGCTGCCGGAGGATGATCCGAAGGTGCGGAAGCCCGATATCACGCGGGCTCGCACGATGCTCGGGTGGGAGCCCACCGTGCATGTGCGTGATGGACTGGCTCGCACGATCGCGTACTTCAGGCCGTACGTCGGTACTCCGATGATGGCGCGACGTGCCGCGCGACCGCGACCGTCAACGGCAGCGAGCCGGGCATCGTGATGCGCGCCGGCGTGGACGCGAGTGATCACCGGACGTGGGCGGACGGGCTCAGCCGGTGTATCTTTCGCTGGCTGCTCTCGAACCCCACGCCCTCTCGCGGGTATCTTTCCACGCTATGATCTCTTCCCGACGGGCGCTGGTCGCCACGCTCCTCCTGCTCGCGGCGGCCTGCCACCCCGACTTCGAGCTGACGAAATTCCCGACCAATCAGGCGCTCTACCGCGCCGCCACGGAGGAATTCGCGCGCGGACGCTGGGACAACGCCATCGCCGCGTACCAGAAGCTCACGACCGACCTCCCTGCGCGCGATACGTTGCTGCCGCGTTCGCACTGGTATCTCGCGCGTGCCCATCAGGAGCGGTCCGAGTGGGTGCTCGCGGCGACGAGCTTCTCGTACATCACCGAGAGCTTTCCGGACGATACGCTCGCGGATGACGCGTCCATCGCCGCCGCCCGCTCGTACCGGAAGCTGTGGCGCAAACCGGCACTCGACGCGACGTACGGCGAGAGCTCGCTGGCGGCGTACAACACCCTGATCGGCCTGTATCCGACCTCACCGCTCATTCCGGCGGCGCGTCGGGAGGTGGCCGAGCTCGAGGAAATGTTCGCCCAGAAGAACTACCTGTCCGGCCTCTACTATTTCCGCCGCGGTGGGTACGACTCCGGCATCATCTATTTCAAGGACGTCGTCAACCGGTATCCCGCCTCGGGCGCGGCCCGACTTGCTCAGCTCCGCCTGGTGGAGTCGTACAAGAAGATCCGCTATCGCGAGGACGCCGTCGACGCGTGCGCGGCGCTCCGGAAAAGCTTCCCGAACGATGCGGAAACCCGCGAAGCGTGCGCCGGCGTGGCGGCCCCTCCCTCGCCGGTCGCCTCGACTCCGGCGACTGCGCCGCCCTCGTCGACCGGTCCGCCCTCGCCGATCGTGCCGCCCACTCCCTGAGGCGTGCGCCTCGGGATCTTTGGCGGGAGCTTCGATCCGCCGCATCTCGGACATCTGCTCCCCGTGCTGGACGCGGCGGAGTCGCTCGAGCTTGACGCCGTGCGATTCGTGCCGGCGGCGACGCAACCGTTCAAGATCGGTCGCGCGAGCGTCGGCCCGGAGCATCGGATGGCGATGACGGAGCGGCTGGTATCGGGGGTGCCGGGCTTCACGGCGGACTCCATGGAAATCGACCGTGCCTGGTTATCTTTCACGGTCGACACCCTGACGGCGTTGCGAGCCGCACATGCCGATGCCGAACTGGTGCTGATCGTCGGGGCGGATGCGTTTTCGTTGTTCGATCAGTGGCGTGCTCCCGACCGCATTCAGGCGTTGGCCAGCATCGCCGTGCTCGTGCGGGGCGAGAGGGATGTGCCGGAAACCGGCGGACGTGCCGGTGTGACGATGTTGCAATCGCGGCGTGTGGACATCTCGTCCACCGAGCTGCGCGCCCGGATACTCGCCGGGCGCACCATTCGAGGTTTCGTGCCGGACGACGTCGCGGACTACATCGCGGAGCACCGGCTGTATCGCTAGAGGACTGCATGTTCAAGCGCGTACTGACAGCCATCCTGGGCACTCGGCACGACCGGGATCTAAAGCGGATCCAGCCGATTCTCGACGCCGTCCACGAGCACGAGACCCGGCTCGCCGGCGTCAGTGACGAGGACGTCCGGTCGCAGACGAACAAGTTTCGTGGTCTGCTGAAGGAGCGCACCAGCGAGCTCGAGTCGAGCGCAGCCACGTTGCGAGATCAGAAGCGGTCCGCATCGGATGCGACGGAGCGCGAGCGGCTCGACAACGAGCTCACTGGCGCGGATGGACGGGGCGGGGTCGAGGGAGAGCTTCGCCGCACGATTGCCGAGACGCTCGACGAGATCCTCCCCGAGGCATTCGCCACGGTGCGCGAAGCGGCTCGCCGCCTCATGGGATCGACGGTGAGCGTCACCGGTCGCGACACCGAGTGGAACATGGTGCCGTACGATGTGCAGCTGATGGGCGGCATTCAGCTCCATCTTGGCAAAATCGCCGAAATGGCGACGGGTGAAGGCAAGACGCTCGTCGCGACGCTTCCACTGTACCTGAACGCGTTGCCGGGAAAGGGCGCGCATCTCGTGACGGTGAATTCCTATCTGGCGCGCCGCGACTCGCAGTGGATGGGCCATCTCTATCAGTGGCTGGGGCTCACGGTCGGATGCCTCGATGACACGGAGGCCGGCACGCCCGAGCGTCGTGCGGCGTACATGGCGGACATCACGTACGGGACGAACAACGAGTTCGGCTTCGACTACCTGCGCGACAACATGGTCGTCTCGCTCGACCAGCGGGTGCAGCGCAGCCATGTGTTCGCGATGGTGGACGAGGTTGATTCGGTCCTGATCGACGAGGCGCGTACGCCGCTGATCATCTCCGGACCCGTCGGGAACGAGGGCGATGTTCAGTACTTCGAGCACAACACGGCGGTCTCGCGACTCGTCCGCAAGCAGATGGAGCTCGTGAACGTCCTCGTCGCCGACGGCGAGCGGCTCCTCGAGCAGGAGGACACCCAGGCAGCAGCGATCAAGCTGTTCCAGGCGCAACTCGGTCACCCGAAGAATCGTCGCTTGCTGAAGCTGATGAACGAGCCGGGCAACAAGCAACTCGTGCAGAAGATGGAACTGGAGCATCTGGCCGATCGCAAGCTGCCGCCAGCGAAGCAGAGTTTTCGGGACATCGAGGACGACCTGCTGTTCGTACTTGACGAGAAGGGGCACTCCGTGCACCTGACCGACCGCGGCGTGGACTTCATGGCACCGTCCGATCATGACGCGTTCGTGCTCCCCGACCTCAGCGAAGCGGTACACCGGATCGATCACGATCACGACATGGATGCCGCGACCAAGATCGCCGGACGTCGACAGCTCGAGATCGACTACGCGAGCAAGAGTGAGCGGCTGAACATCGTGCACCAACTGCTCCGCGCGCACGCCCTCTACGACAAGGACGTGAACTACGTCGTGCAGGACGGGGAAGTGCTCATCGTGGACGAGTTCACCGGGCGGACGATGCCCGGACGTCGATGGAGCGAAGGTCTGCATCAGGCGGTCGAGGCGAAGGAAGGCGTCCGCGTGAAGGGCGAGACGCAGACGATGGCCAC
>JBDSSY010000160.1:0-4124 GCA_039928585.1 Gemmatimonadaceae bacterium
ACCGTGCCGGTACCCTTCACGGTGAAGGCCCGATCGATCGGCAGGCGAAAAATGTCGTCGGTCGCTCGCGAGGGCACCTCGCGAGCGGCATCCGCCAACGCGGCGCGCAGGGCATCGAGGCCGGCCCCCGTGGCGGCCGAGACCGGGACGAGAGACGCATTCGCGAGCGACGTGGCGCCGAGCGTGGCGCGCACGTCCTCCTCCACCAGCGCGAGCCACTCGGCATCGACCAGATCGCTCTTCGTGAGCGCGACGACACCGGACTGCACGCCGAGCAGCGAAAGAATCGACAGGTGCTCGCGCGTCTGCGGCATGACGCCCTCGTCGGCCGCGACCACGAGCAGCGCGAGGTCGATGCCGGTGGCACCGGCGACCATCGTTCGCACGAACGCCTCATGACCCGGCACGTCCACGACGCCAAGCGTGCCGATGCCATCGAGGACGAGCGGGGCGAACCCGAGATCGATCGTGATGCCCCGCCGCTTCTCTTCGGGCAGGCGATCCGTGTCGACGCCGGTGAGGGCGCGCACCAGCGTCGTCTTGCCGTGATCGATGTGCCCCGCCGTGCCGAGAATCATAGGGGCGGCGCGGCTACCACCGTTGCTCCTCCCACAGCTCGAGCGCCCGGAGCGGCCGGCCGTCGGTGAGATGCTCCGCCAGGAATTCCCGCAGCAGCCGCTGGTGCGCGCGAGTCGAGGCGTCGTCCAGCGCCTCACCGGCCACGCCGACGAGGAAGCCACGCAGCGCGTGGCGCGCGTCCGAGGGGAGCTTGCGTCCTGCCGGAGCAAGGCGCCCGCACCGCACGCAGAGCGCCCCACCAGCGCGATGACTGAACATCACGGTCGCCTCCGAATCGAGTGCGACATGACAGTCCGCGCACACGTCCACGGCCGGGGCGAACCCGAGTTCGGCCACGATGCGCCACGCACTAGCGAGCGTGGCCGTGAGCGCGGCGTCGGGTGCGGCAACCGAGAGTGCATCCAGTGCCTCCGCGACCGCGTCGAACAGACCGGCGTCGGCCGCATCACGACCGAAGCGCAGCGTCAACTCGGCGATCGCCGATGCACCGGCGAATCGACCGAGGTCCTCGGCGAGCATCGGCCGTGCGAGAACGACGTCGAACGCACTCAGCGTGTCGAGATCGCGTCCAGGCTTCGCGTAGAGCTGCACGCTGCCCTGCGCGAACAGGTCGACGGCGCTGCCGAATCGCCGCGAGCTGCGCCGGGCGCCCTTCGCGAGGGCGCTGCGCACGCCGCCATCGCGCGTCACCAGACGCAGGATGCGCGACGATTCCAGGTAGTCGAACGCGTGGAGAACGATCGCGTCGGTCGCGAGCAGCGCCATGCACGAAAGATACAGCCGGTCGGTGCGGGCCGGGTCACCATCCCAGGCGGACGCCGGCCAGCGCACGGCGGCCGGGTGCGCGATAGCCCGTCTGTCGCAGCGACGCCTCGTCGGTCAGCCTGAAGTCGTAATTGGTTCCGGCCGCGTCCGTGTAGCGTTCATCAAACAGGTTATCGACGCGGAGGGTGACGGCGGCCGACCCGCGTCCAGCGCGCGGGGGCAGCACGGCCAGCTCGGCCGACAGGTCGGCGCGCACGTACGACGGCAGCGTCACGTGCTGCACGGAGAAATCCGGAGCGTAATAATTATCTTCCCGGGGTCCGACGCGAAGCGCCCGCAGATGGACGGCGCCGCGCTCGCCACGATAGCCGAGCCCCGCATTCAGGGTGTGCGACGGGCGGCGGAGCAGACGTGCGCCTGGCGCGAACGTCGACGTCACGGCCTTCTGGGTGCCGGGGTCGACGACGCGCGTTTCGAGGTAGGTGAACGCTGCGTCGGTGGCAAAGCCGGCCGGGAGGCTCGCGCGCGCCTCGAGCTCGATTCCGCGTGCCCTCGTCCGTGCGACGTTGAAGTAGTTGGGTTCGGTCTCCGAGTACTGGTAGTCGATGAGATCTCGGAACGAGTTGGCGAACCAGGTGAGGCCGACCGATCCCCAGGACGCAATGGCCTGCTCGATGCCCGCATCCACACTCAACGCATGCTCGGGCGTGAGCGATGGATTGCCGATGACGAACGCACCGCCGTAATTCTCGAGGAAGGTCGGCTCACGAAACGCGGTGCCCACGCTGCCGCGAAGTCGCGTCCCAGCGCCGATGCTCATGTTGCCCGCTCCGCGGTACGTGACGAAGTCGCCGTAACGCTCGTTGTGATCGTATCGACCGCCTAGCGCCACCGTGTAGCGCTCGACGGGCGAGAGCAGCAATTGCGCGTACGCGCCGCTCGACCGGCGCCGTGCGGTGAATCCGTTATCGCCGAAGCTGCTCACGGTGCCACTCGCCTGCCACTGCCGCTCCACCTGACCGCCCAACGTGAGGTGCGTCTGGCGCGGGAGTGCCATCTCGAGTCGCACGTCACCACTCCGGCGGCGTGTCCGATCGGATGTCGTGTAGTAGTAATCTCCGACATCGCCAGGGCTGTCGGGCTGATTGTCGGTCACGCCTCGCAGGTCGTGGGAGGCGAGCGCGGCGCGCACTTCGACCGCGCTCGAGACGCGCCACCCCGCATCGAGCCCGATGGCGATGCGTTGGTCGCGTCGCACCGCATTACTGTCCACGACCTGGCCACTGCCATCGGTCGGAAAGTGGAACGCCGCGTCAGTACGCAGCACTGAGAGGCGTGCATCACCGCGTCCGATCGCGCTCTGCACGAGGCCGCTCACGACATCGTTCCGAAAGCCGCTGTTGAACGCCTGTGAGCCCTCCGTGCCGTGGCGAGCCGCGCCGAGCGACGCGGTGCCGTGGCTCCACCCCCCGCGCACCGCGCCGTCCGCATCGTACGAACCGAAACCGCCACCGCGCGCCGATAGCTCGCCGCGCGGAGGTCCGCCGCCCGTGCGCGTGAAGATCTGGACGACGCCGGCGACCGCATCGGACCCATAGAGCACACTCGCGGGTCCGCGCACGATCTCGATGCGCTCGACGTTGTCGGTCGTGAGCGTGGAGAGATCGAACGAACCTCCCGCGTCATTCACGGCGACGCCGTCGACGAGCACCTTCGTATACTTGCTCTCACCGCCCCGAATGAAGAGCGACGTCGCGCCTCCATACGATCCCGTTTGCGCGAGTGTGAGGCCAGGCACCTGTCGCAACGCTTCCGCAACGGTGGTGATCATCTCGCGACGAAGCTGCTCACCGCCAATCACCGTGACCGATGAGGGCGCGCGAGCGAGATCGAGCGGCGATCGCGTCGCCGTGACGACGACTGGCGTCGTGCGCGCGGTGTCGCGGGCGATGGACTGAGCGGAAAGCCCGGAGGGCAACAAGGCAAGGGCGAGCGAGAGACGGAGCGTGCGGGACATCGTGATCGAGGGCGAGAGGAAAATCGAGGACAATGACGGACGACGGTTCAACCGCGCGGACGAGCGCGGAGCGGTACGAGCGTGGGCGCGCCGATGGCGGGATCCCGCGTGATGACGAGCGGCCAGTCGTAGACGCGCTCGAGGATCGCGCCCTGCATCACCTCCGTAGGCGATCCGGCAGCGGCAACGCGACCCTCGTGCAGGAGGATCATTCGGTCGGCGAAGCGCGCCACGAGGTTGAGCTGGTGACTCACCAGCAGCACCGCGCGGCCATCTCGCGCGAGACGGCTGAGCAGCTCGAACACCGCCATCTCGTGGCCGACATCGAGGAACGTGGTCGGCTCGTCGAGGACGATCGCCTCCCCTCCCTGCGCAATGGCGCGCGCGAGCCGCACGCGTTGCCACTCGCCGCCGGACAGTTCGGTGATGGTCCGTGCGGCAAGGGACGACGTCTGCGTGAGCGCGATCGCGTCATCCACGGCTGCGACATCGTGTGGTGAGTAGCCACCCCACAGACCAACGTGCGGGTAGCGGCCGAGCGCGATGTATTGTCGCACGACGAGCGGAAACGCCGGCTCCTCCCGCTGCGTCACGACGGCGACGCGCGTCGCCATCGCGCGCCGTGCGGTATGCACGACGGACACCGTGTCGATTCGAATCGCCCCGCTATCCAGTGCCACACGCCCGACGAGAGCACGCACGAGTGTGCTCTTGCCGCTTCCGTTGGGGCCGACGACGGCGGTGAGCTGGCCGCGCGACGCTT
>JBDSSY010000161.1:0-6113 GCA_039928585.1 Gemmatimonadaceae bacterium
CGAATGCTCGCACCACCTTCACGCCCACCAGTTCGAACGTGATGGCGCGTTCCGTGAACAGTTCCAGCGCACGGATCGCTGCCTCGGCGCCCAGCCGACTGTCGCCGGCGGGACTCGCCTGCCCCTCGGCCCGACCCGTAATGGACTCGCCCGGTGAAAACTCCAGCGTCACCTGGCAGGAGACGCGTCCGGAGGGCGACCGTTCCAGCGAGAACCCGGTGAACCGGAGACGCTCGCGTCGGATCACGGTATTGCTGGCCGCGCGGGCGGTGCCAGGCTCGCGATCGGGCATCGCAGGCATCGCGGAAGGGGTCGGAGGGCCGAAAGATCGGGAGAAGGGGCGACGATGCCCCGCGTCAGATAACGACCGAAATCGCGAACGGTAACGCTCGCTAGCTTTCCGCATTCGACGCCCTGCCTATATTCGATCTGCATGCGCGTCATGGGTCGTAGACTCCCCTGTTGGCTGTTGCTCTCGTGCTCCCTGGGGTCCGTGGCGGGTGCCCAGCGGCCTAACGAGGCCTCTCTCGTCGCCCGATTGGCCGAACGTCTTCGCGCCGTGCCGGGGGCGGAGGTGGCTGTGAGCTATCGTGACCTCGCCACGGGCGATTCGATCGACCTCGGCGCTGACGTGGACTTCCACGCCGCGAGCACGATGAAAATTCCGGTCATGCTCGAGGTGGTCCGGGCGTCTGAACAGCAGCGGCTGGGACTGGCGCAGGAGATCCTGCTGATCAATCGCTTCCACTCCATCGTGGACGGATCGCCGTATTCGCTCAACGCGGCGGACGACGGTGATTCGTCGATGTACGCGCGCGTCGGTCAGCGTGTCGCCGTCCGCGAGCTTCTCGAGCGCATGATCGTGCGGTCCAGCAACCTGGCGACGAACGCCCTGATTGCCCTCGTCGGAGCCGATCGCGCCACCGCCGCAGCCCGCGCACTGGGCGCGTCCCGCATTCGCGTGCTCCGCGGGGTGGAGGACCAGAAGGCATTCGACGCGGGGCTCATCAATACCACGACGTCGGCGGACCTCGCCGTGTTGCTGCGGCGGATCGAGCGTGGGGAGGGACTTCGCCCATCGTCAGCGACGCTCATGAAGGACGTGCTGCTCCGTCAGGAGTTCAATGACGAAATTCCGGCAGGGGTACCGGCTGGCACGGCGGTCGCGCACAAGACGGGATCGATCACGGCCACGCTCCACGATGCAGCCATCGTCTACCCGCCAGGCCGCGCACCGTACGTGCTCGTCGTCCTGACGCGGGGAATTCCCAGCGAAGCGGTGGCGCGCGCCCTGATCGTCGACGTTTCACGCCTTGTATGGCAGCACTCGAGCGAGTCCGCCGGCGCGGTGGCGCGATGAGGATCGCCTTCGCCGCCGATCACGCTGGATGGCCGCTTCGCGCCCGCATCTTCGACGAGATGGCGGCGGGGGGTCACGAGGTGGTGGATTGCGGGAGTTCCGAGCCGGTACCGGGCGACGACTATCCCGACGCCGCGGCCGCGGTGGATGCCGCGATCACCGCGGGCCGCGCCGAGCGCGGCATTCTGGTGTGTGGCAGCGGGGTGGGCGCGGGTGTTGCGGCCAACAAGGTCGTGGGCATCCGGGCGTCGATGTGTCACGACAGCTTCTCCGCTCGCCAGGGCGTCGAGGACGACAACATGAATGTGCTCTGCCTCGGCGCGCGCGTGATCGGCGTGGAGCTGGCCGCGGAGCTGGTGCGGGCCTACCTCGGCGCGCGCTTTTCCGGCGCTGAGCGCCATCGACGCCGGCTCGGCAAGATCGCCGCGATGGAGCGACGTTAGGGCTTCCAAGGGGTTGGCGCGCTCGGCACTGGGCATCAGGCTTGCGACTGTGCGGTGGGTCACGTCGGGCTTCTTTCTCGCATCGTTCCCGTGCAACCATCCGCATCGGTTGGAAAGACAGTGCTCCTCGTCGAGGACAACGAGGACAATCGCATCATCTATTCGACAGTGCTTCGTCACACCGGTTTCGAGGTGGTCGAGGCGCTGGATGGCGTGCAGGCCGTGGAGCTGGCACGTCGGCTGTTGCCGGATCTCATCCTGATGGACATCTCCATTCCCGAGATGGACGGATGGGAAGCGACGAGAATCCTCCGCGAGGATCCAACCACTCGCGAGATCCCGATCGTCGCTCTGACGGCGCACGCGTTGGCGGACGATCGCGAGCGGGCCAGCGCTGTGGGATTCACGGCGTATCTCGCGAAGCCCATCGAACCCCGCGCAGTCGTCGCGGAGGTGCGTCGTTGGATCGGCATGAGCGCTGGGGCGCCTCCCGCTGCCACCTGACGACGCGGGCAGCCTGCCGCGTGGCGGCGCGCGCCGTCGCCTCGTCCTCGGACTGATTGCGGCGTACGCCGCGTCGTGGGCGATCGGGATCGGATTCGGCTACGGCCTGAAGGGGACGCACTCGTGGGACCACGGCGCGCACTGGGAGGTCAGCCTGCTGCGCGCGTTTCATCAGTCGCTGCCGGAATGGCTCGATCTCGCACTGCGCGGATCGGTGTATCTCGGAACCAATCTGGTGATCCTGCCGGCCATGATCGCGTTGGGTCTCTGGCTCTGGCGGGTGAAGGGCGAGCCGCTGCTCGCCGTACACCTGCTGCTGGTCTGCATCGGCGCCCTCTCGATGAACGTCAGCATGAAGTCGCTGCTGGACCGCGAGCGGCCCACGCTATTTCCGCAGCGAGGGCTCTACGCGTGGGCATCGTACCCCAGCGGCCACCTCATCCTCACCACCGCACTCTACTTCACGGGCGCCCTCATGCTGCGACGCGCCTTCGGTTGGCGGTGGCCGTTCGTCGTCGCGAGCCTGATGGTCGCCATCACCTGTTACTCGCGCCTCTATCTGTCGGTGCATTGGCCCACCGACCTGGTGGGCGGAATGCTCATCGGCCTGGTGTGGCTGATCGGCAGTTGGAAGGCGTTCACGAGCTACGACGTGCGACGTCGGGCGCGGCGCGCCATCGCCTAGGCGTGGGCCTGCGGGTCCGCGATCGCACGACGCAGCAGAGTCCAGCCGACGACCCCCGCCACCACCGATGCGATCAGAGTTCCGAGCTTGGCGGCTGTGAGCAGTTCCGGATGAGCGGCATAGGCGAGTCCGCCGATGAAGAGCGACATGGTGAAGCCGATACCGCCCAGCCACGCGACGCCGTGGAGCATCTGCCAGGAGACCGCTGCGGGGCGCGTGGCGAATCCGACGCGCACGGCGATCCACGATGCCAGCATGATGCCCATGGGCTTGCCGAGGACGAGGCCTGCGACGACGCCCAGTGTTACTGCATTGCCGAGGAGCGATGATCCCCCGCGCAGCGACACGCCCGCGTTGGCCAGCGCGAACAGCGGCATGATGCCGAACGTCACCACGCCGTGCAGGCTGTGCTCCAGCCGCGCGAGCGGAGCTTGCGCCTGCTCGGTGAGTACTTCGAGGCGTCCGAGCGCCGCCTGATGCGCGCCGCTGGAGAGCACCGTCACTTCCGGCGCGCGCGCGTCGTGAAAATCCGACAGCGCCGAGCGCGCACCTCGCAGGAACGCCGCCTCGTCGATGCGCGTGCGGGTTGGTATGGTGAGCGCGAGCAGCACGCCGGCCACGGTGGCATGCACGCCGGAGAGCAGTACCGCCACCCAGAGGGCGACACCGATCAGCGCATAGCACCAGGTCGCGCGCACGCCCGCGGCGTTCGCGCCGCCGGACAACGCGAGCAGCGCAGTCGCGGCGGCGATGGCGCCCCAGGACACGGTCGCGGTGTAGAAGAGCGCGATGACGAGCACGGCGCCCAGGTCGTCGGCGATCGCGAGCGCCGAGAGAAAGACGCGGAGCGCCGGCGGAATGCCGGAGCCAAGCAGCGCGAGCACGCCGAGCGCGAAGGCGATGTCGGTCGCCATGGGAATGCCCCAGCCGCGCATCTCGGCGCCGTTGGCGTTGAGCGCAATGAAGAGCATGGCAGGTATCACCATCCCGCCGACGGCGGCGGCGACGGGGAGCGCGGCCTGCGACAGCGATGACAGCTCGCCGACGAGAATCTCTCGCTTGATCTCCAGTCCAACGAGAAAGAAGAACACGGCCATCAGGCCGTCGTTGACCACCTCGTGCAGGGACAGCCGAGCGACCGCCGCTCCTGCGCCGATCGTCAGCTCCGTTTCCCAGAGCGCGTGGTATCCATGGGCCCACGGCGAATTGGCCCAGACGATCGCGATCGCCGCGCACACGAGGAGTACCACGCCCCCGGCCGGCGGGCGACCCGTCAGCCGGGCGAGTGGCGCCACGACCCGCTCGGCGACTGTCTGCGGCTCGGCGGCGGCCGCGTCTTCCAGCTGATGCCTCGCGTCTCGAAGCGTCGCGCCGGGGCCTACACCCGGCTCAGGCTCCATTCCGCCCCCGCGCGTATGAAATCGGTGAAGATCCCGCGCGTTCGCGCGTCGCCATCGGTGAGCGCTTCAGGATGCCATTGCACGGCGACGAGGTACCCCTCACGCTCACCTTCGATGGCTTCGATCAACCCATCGGGCGAAAGTGCGGTCGCCACCAATCCGCGTCCGAGGACGCGCACTCCCTGGTGGTGCATGCTGTTCACCTTGAGCGGTCCGGACCCCATGAGGTGCGCGAGCCGTGAACCGTCAGCGACGATCACCTCGTGCGCGAGGTAGTCGCGCGCGAACGACTGCCCTCGAAAGGGGAAGTAATCGTGCTTCACCGCGCCGGGTAGCTCTTCGGCGAGATCCTGATACAGCGTTCCGCCGGCCGCCACGTTGATGAGCTGCATCCCCCGACAGACACCGAGCACCGGCTTGCCCTCCTCGAGCGCCCACCGCGCCAGCGCCACCTCGACGCGGTCGCGCTCTCGATCGGTCCTGTCGCACAGGGGATGTGGGTCGGAGCCGTACGTCGCCGGATCGATGTCGGCGCCACCGGGCAGGAAGACGGCGTCGAGTCCCTCATAGATTCCGCGCAACGTGTCGTCGTCGACGAGTGGCACGAGCCAGGGGATCGCGCCTGCCGCGGTGAGCGTCAGGATGTACCGCTGGCTCATGACCCACGACGGAGGAATCTCGGCCGAGACACCCCCCAGGCTCTGGAGCGTCTGCGTGGGTATGCCGACAATGGGTCGGCGCGCGCGCTGTGTGATCACGACGTTACGTCACTCCCTCGGTCTGCCGCGACGAATCCTCGCCGAGCTTGATGGCACGATAGCGCTGGCCGGTTGCCGCACGTGTCGCGTAGTGGTTCGCGATGTCCGGCCGCACGCCCTCCGCTGTTTCGGCGACGATCCGATCCACGACGGAGCGCAGGTCGCCGGTCTCGTCGTACACTTTCAACTGACGATCGGCACTCGTTCCGCCGCGCATGATCTCGAAGGCATACTCCACCTCGCGGCGACTTCCGAGCTCGTCCACGACGTCGTCCACGAACCATTCGAGCATTTCGGTGATCAGCTCGCGAGCGGGCTGCTCCCTGCCCTTCCCGAAATCTATCAGGTTCCCGTCCAGTCCGAAGCGCACGGCGCGCCATTTGTTCTCGTCGATCAGGGCGGGCGCGTAGAGCCGGAACGTCAGGTTGTCGCGCCGCAGCTTCCAGGTCTTCGCGACGATCGCCTGGAGAATGGCGGCGAGGCACACCGCCTCATCGACCCGGGTACACACGTCGCAGACGCGAAACTCCAGCGTGGGGAAGGCGTGATGCGGACGCGCGTCCCACCAGATCTTGGAGCCGTCCGGCACGCACTTCGTGGCCACGAGCGATCCGAGGAGCTCGTCATATTCCGCATACGACCGGAGGATCGGCGGCACGCCGGTCCGCGGAAAGTTGCGGAAGACGATGCTGCGGTACGATTTGAGACCGGTTCGCCGTCCCTGCCAGAATGGGGAGCTCGTGGACAATGCAAGTACGTGCGGCAACAGGTACCGCGCGACGTTCATCGCCTCGATGAGAAAATCGCGGTCCTCGATGCCGACGTGGATGTGCGTTCCGAAGATGAGCAGCTGCTGCGCGAGATCCTGAAGGTCCTGCTGCACGCCGACATAGCGCTCGAGCGGCGTGATCTCCTGCTTGGTCCAGCAGGAGAACGGGTGCGTGCCGGCCGCGGCGATGACGA
>JBDSSY010000162.1:0-4864 GCA_039928585.1 Gemmatimonadaceae bacterium
ACGACGATTTCGCTCCTGCCCGTCGACTCGGCGATGACGGCGCTCGGCGTGTACGCCGGCTGGGCGTACCGCGACTCGGTGTCGGGCCAGTACGTCTACAACGACGCCACGACCCCGACGCAGTTCAGCGCGCTGAATACGGGCAACACGAACAAGTGCGTCGACAATGGAATCATACTTGGCCAGCAGGAGCCGGGAATCGTGCCTGTGACCTATCTCGGACAGACTGGAAGGATCGTGCAACTGACCAACCCCACGGTAATAACCAGTCCCGGGCACGGCTGGCCGGTGTTTTTGTATCAACGAATTACGTACCGATTCCAGGGATCGACCGCGTACCCGGGTCGCGTCGGCCTGTTCCGCAAGATGAGGTCGACCGTCATCGGATCGCCGATCGTCGACGAGATCATCGCACCGTTCGACACTTCGGCACGGTTTCGCTTCTACGTGCTGAACTCCGATGCGGCCGCGGACTCAGCGCCGGCGAACCTCAACCGGGTTCGTGGACTGGAACTCGTGCTCGCGGGCAGCAGCCCGCGCGCGCAGCAGGGAATGAAGTCGGCGGAGCAGGCGCTGGTCACTGGAGTGTTCTTCAAGAACCGGAGAGACCCATGAAGATGCGAACGTTCTGGCGCTCCACCGCGCCTGTCGATGAAGCGCGTCCCGTACGCGAGCGACGCGGCTTTGCCCTCCCGATGGCGATCCTCATCATCGCCTTCCTGACGGTCACGATCTCGGCCGCTTACACGGCCACGTCCTCCGAGCTGACCACGAACATGGCGCAGCGCGGTGAGAGCAAGGCGTACATGGTGGCGCAGGCCGGCCTGGAGAACTTCATGGCGCGGCGAAACGAGGTGGGCTTCTGTCCGATGTGCAACATCGCACCGAACATTCCGCCCGCGTCGACGTACGAATCGACGACAGTCACCCTGCCCACCGGCTACGCCTACGTGGTGGCGCAGCGTGTCCGCATCGGCAACAACACGCGGCCGGCCATCTACTTGCTCCGCTCGCACGGCGTCGATACGACGAGTCGTGCGGTCACCGGCAGCAGTCGGTCCGTCAGGGGCGAACGAACGGTCGCGCAACTGGTATTCTGGAATGTCAACCAGGTGAACGTGCTTTCCGGCTGGACCTCGACGAGTGGACTCGACAAGATGGGCTCGTCGGGCACGATCAGCGGTGTCGACAACTGCGGCGAAAAAGCAGCGGTCGCCGGCGTCGCGGTTCCGAGCGGTGACTACTCGGTGAACGGAAGTTTCACGCCCGCCGGCAATCCGCCCGTGTCGTATCTGGGTACGCAGGAGCAGGCGAACGCCGCGGTGAAGATCGACTGGAGGGGCGTCGTGCTCGGGAACAGGATTCAGGCCGACTACGTCTTCGCCTCGTCCAGCGCGGCGACATCGGCATGGTCCAGTATCGACTTCGGTACGAGCCCCAACTGGAAGTATCCCGTGATCCGCGTCAATGACAACTTCGCCCTGCCAGGCACCGGCGGCCGCGGTACACTCATCGTGATGGGCAATTTGACCATGAGCGGCGACAACCTGTTCAAGGGCATTCTGCTCGTGGGCGGTCAGATGACCTCGAACGGTAACGGCACCGTCGCCGGCGCGACGATGAGTGGCCTGAACACGCTGTTCACGACGACTGCCGCGCTCGACTCGGCGAAGGCGCTCACGCCAGGAAGCATCAGCCCGGCGCTGACGAATAATCCGGCCAAAGCGACGGCCAACGGCACGAAGGCGTTTCAGTACGACTCCTGCGAAGTCTCGCGGGCGGCGGGTGGACTCGCGTCGTACTCCGTGTTTCCGAATGCGTGGATGGACAACTTCGTCACGTACTAGCTGACACCGCAGTTGTACGAAACACGACGGCCCCGGGCACGCGCCCGGGGCCGTCGTGCCGTTCCACTCCCACGCGCCGCTACGGTTCGCCGAACGGATCGCCCGGCGGCGCCACCAGTGCAGGGCTCGGCTTCGGTAGCTCGCGGCGCTCCAGCCAGCGCCCGAAGTCGCCACCGATCGACGTCCAGTGCGCGCGCGACATCGTATCACCAGCCGCGCCCCGTCGCTGCGCGAGCGGTCGAAGCCGGCCAATCTGATACTCGGCCATCGCGCGCACCTCGGGCGCCGCGTCCGTATCGGCCGCCAGCATCATCAACCGGTCGGCGACGGCGCGCTGCGTCACGCGCCCGAGCGCGACATGCTTGGGGGACGATGGCGCGTCGCGCGACTCCCACGTGCGCGCGACGAGCGAATCGATCGTCTCGCCCAGCGTGAGCATCCCCGGCGCGCGGCTCGCGAACGCGACGAGCCGCGCCGCGCGTTCGCGCTGGAGAATGCCGTCGACGATCATCTGGGCCAGGGTGCGCGCCGCCGACAGCTCGTCGAACGCCGGATCGGTGCGGCCGCGGAACAACTCTCCCACCGGACTGTCGGCGTTGTTCACCGCACCACTATACCCGCTCGGCCGAGGACCCAGCAGCGACAGCACCGTGTCCGGTATGGCGAGCTCCGAGGGCTGCAGCGCGGCGAGCAGCGCGCTCAGCGCAGCGCGTTGACGCGCGCCGGCAATCGGTCGCGTCGCCGTCTGGGCGTCCCCGCGCAGCGTGTTGGCGTACTCCATGCCGCCCAGCGTCTTGGTGACACCGTTGAGCGCGAACCGGTGCCAGAAGTACAGCGGCGCGAGCCGCTCCTGTAGCGTGGCGACCGGCTCGCCGACCCGGATGTTGCGCAGCCCGAAGCGCGACAGCGCCGCTCGTCGGACTGCGGTCTGGTGCTGCAGGAACTCCGGTGCGGTGGCCGCGTCGTCCCACAGGTTCGTGCGCGGGTCGCTCGCGTTGTCCGGACGCGCATCCGCGTCGCTCAGGTAGAGATATCCCTTTCGCAGTCCTTCAGCGACGATCGCGGCGAGCGAATCGCGCTCGGTACCCGGTGGAAAGATTCCGTATCCCCATCGAATCGCCCACACGTCGTAATCGCCCGGCCCCGCGCCGTAGGCGGACGACAGGTCGATGTCCCCGTTCGCAGCCAGCCGCACGCGCGGCGCGGGATAGTCCATCACCGATGACCGCTCATCGGTGCTGGCGATGTAGTTGTGCTGGAGCCCGATCGTGTGCCCTACCTCGTGCGCGCTCACCTGCCGCACCCGCGCGAGCACGAACGCCGTGTCC
Organism: Gemmatimonadaceae bacterium; assembly: GCA_039928585.1. GTDB lineage: Bacteria > Gemmatimonadota > Gemmatimonadetes > Gemmatimonadales > Gemmatimonadaceae > AG11. The sequence continues at coordinate 3,176 of JBDSSY010000162.1, forward strand.
GCGGACGCCGCGTCAGCGCCCATCAACGCGGCGTACAGGTTGTAGTCAGTGCGTGCGCGATGGCTATCCATGCGCGCCATACCCTTGATGATCTGCCCCGTGCGCGGATCGCCGAGCGAGCCGCCGACGGACCAGCCGCGCTCGTTGCGATTCTCCCACTGCACCACGTTGTAGCGGGCGTCGAGCGGGTCGGCACCCTCGGGGAGCAGCTCGGCCCGAAATGCACCTTGCAGGCCAGCCCGATCGAACGCGCTGCTCCAGAAGCGCACGCCGTCGAGCGTGGCCTGACGAACCGGTTCGGGAATGCCGCGGTCGATGTAGAAAACGATGGGCGACTTGATGGGCGAGCGCGGATCGTTCGGGTCGACCCGCTCCAATCGATGACGCGAGATCCAGCGCTGCTCGAGCGCGCGTTGGATCGGCTGGCCGAAGTCCTTGAACGTGATACCGTAGAATCCGACGCGCGGATCGTGCAGTCGCGGGGCGTAGCCCTCCGGCAGCGGCAGCAACGAGATGTGCTGGCGCAGCGTGAAGGCATGTCCGTCCGGCACGATGCGACTCGCGATACCACCGGGGCGGCCGGTTGTCGCGAAGGTGAGCGACACATCGATTTCGCTGTTGGTGGGATAGCTCCGCGTCCGCGCGCGATCGATCGACGATCGGTCGCGTGCGAGAGCATACGACCCCTGGTTGAGTCGCGACATGGTGCCCGCGATGTCGTTCCAGTCGCGGTACGCGACGTCCGTGAGATCCACGAGGACGCGGTTTCCCTCTTCCGCCAGGACCGGCAGCGCCGCCACGATGCTCACCGGAAAACTCTCGTCCACGCTTCGCCGGTGCGCCGCGTCGTCGAGCGACGTGCGGAATGCCATGTTCTCGAACGCCATCTGCACCCTGTCACCGTCTCGCTCGAATCGCACGATCTGATCGGAGCCGCTCGCGCCGCGGTCGAGGCCCACCGGGTTCGATCCGAACCCGGTCGCGAGACTCACCCAGAACAGTGCGCGCAGTGGCTCGCGTGGAAGCTCCGCGTACAAGCGCCCCTGCTTCGTATCGAGATGGAGCGGCACGAAACCGTCGCGGCGCTCGAATCCTGCCGTGCGAGCGGCGATCGTCGTCGCGGGAACGGTCGTGGTCGCGGGAGTTGTAGTGGCGGGCGTCTGCGCGCGGACAGTCAGCAGCGGTGCGCCGAGCAGGATCCATGATCCGAGCAGTGCGCCCGGGGGGGTGAGTCGCAGTCGCATGAGCCGGGGGAAGAGTGTCGTGGTTTATCGGTCGGTGGTGCCGCGCAGGATCCCGTTCCGCAGGCGCAGTGCACGCGCGGACGCCGATGGGTCTTCGGTGATGCGGGGGGCGCCCGGGGCGTACACCAACCGCCCATCCAGCGTGAGCTGCTGCTCGCCGCGGCGGACGACGATCGGCAGCGCAGCGCCGCTGCTTCGGCCGACATACGCCGCGCGGAACTTCGCGCCGAAGTTGGCGTCACGCACATCGATGTCGCCAACTCGCAGCAACAGATCGCCTGCGCGCACGCCCGCTACGGCTCCCGCGCCGCCCGGCGAGAGCTCGGTGACCCGCACCGCTCCAGCCGCGTCGCCCGTGGTGCTGATGCCGAGCCGGGGCACGCTGTCGCGTTCGATGCGGAGGCCGATCGTGCGTAACGCGTCAGGCCATGGGTAGGACTCGCGC
>JBDSSY010000163.1:0-4802 GCA_039928585.1 Gemmatimonadaceae bacterium
CCTGCCGTCCGGGCGTGAACACGGCGAAATTGTCGAAGTACAATTCGTCGAGGTTCGCACGCCGCGCGAGGAAGGTTCGCGAGAGCTTGCCGCGAATGCCTGGCTGGCCGGACTCACCGATGGCCCTCGAGAGTCGCGTGCGTATTGCGTCGGGAATGATGCCCTCCCACAGCCGCCCCAGGGCCATGTTGGCGACGGTCACGCGGTAGCGGTTGTAGCCGGCCAGCGTCTCGTCGCTCCCCTCCCCGGTGAGTACGACCTTCACGTGTTCCGCGGCGAGCTCGGACACGGCGTGCAGTGCGACGGACGACGGATGCGCGAGCGGTTCATCCTCATGGTAGACGAGCCGAGGCAGCGCCTTCCAGAAGGCGTCTGGCGAGAGCACGATCTCGTGATGCTCCGTGCGATATCGCTCGGCAACCATCCGCGCGTAGGCGAGCTCGTTCGCCTCCCGCTCCGCGAACGCGACGGAAAAGGTGCGAACCGGCGCGTCCGTGAGGTCGCTCATGATGGCCGTGATCGCCGCGGAGTCGATGCCTCCGGAGAGAAATGCTCCGAGCGGCACGTCGGCCATCAGCCGCAGTCGAACCGCTTCCTCGAGCCGGCGGGAATATTCAGCCACGATCGATCGATCGTCCGTTGGTCCGGTGGGCGTCCGGCGCCGGTACGACAGGTCCCAGAAACGGCGTTGCTCCACCACGCCGTCACGCCAGATGAGGACGTGACCGGCGGGCAGGCGGAACACGCCCTGAAACAGTGTGCGTTCGCCACTCGTGGCATGATTGGCGAGAAAATCGGGGAGCGCCGCGGACTCCAGCGATGGCGATACCAGCCCACCGGCCAGGAGCGCCTTGATCTCCGAGGCGAAGCTGAGCGTGCCGTCCGCGGCCTGGTGATAATAGAGCGGCTTCACCCCGAAGCGGTCGCGCGCGAGCGTCAGCGTGCGAGTCGTCCGATCCCAGAGTGCGATGGCGAACATCCCGCGACAATGTTTCGGGAACTCGGCCCCGTGCCGCTCGTACAGGTGCAGCACGCTCTCCGTGTCACAGTGGGTGCGATAGTGCACGCCCTCGCGCTCGAGGTCCATCTGCAACGCGGGGTGATTGTAGATCTCGCCGTTGTAGACGATGGTCGTCCGGCCGTCCTCCGTCGACATCGGCTGATGCCCGTGCGCGACGTCGACGATGCTGAGTCGCCGGTGACCCAGTCCGATGCCGCCCTCCACCATGAGACCCGCGTCGTCCGGACCACGGTGCACGAGCGCGTCGCGCATGCGGATGAGGGACGATTGGTCGACCGGTCGCGCCAGATGCTCGGGTATCGCGATCCCTACAATGCCACACATCGGCGGTCAGAACTCGGAGGATTCGGTCGGCTGGTTTGGCCCGGGCCCCGTGGTTCGGCCGGCGCACCTAAAGCAAGACTCCGTGCCCGGGCGGCGCAACGTTCGAGTCAGCTCACCTGGCCATACCGCTGCGCCGTACGAGAACGATGATGCCACTCAGGATCAGCATCCACAGGCAGAGGGTCAGCTCGGTCTGCAGCAGCGTGCGCACCGCCATGCTCGGCCAGTCGCCAAAGTCCGCGCGGGCGGTGCCGTCGGGCTCGCGGCCGAAGGAGATGAGCACGAGGCTCGTGGCCATCTCGCCCGCGGTCTCCACGAGCGCGAACAGGGGCGCGCGCCACGACCAGCGTGCGATGGGATAGTTGGCCAGGTGCGCGGTGGCCATGCCAACGAGGATGAGACCCCACACGAGCAGCGCGCCGAGCGAGATGAGCACGCTGGCGCGACCGTGCGTGAAGGCGAAGGCACGCAGGAGGCGGAGCAGGATGCCGGTGATGAGCGCCATCTCGACGAGCGACAACGAGAGCCGGCGTAATGCCGCGGGCTCTTCGAGGTGCCACTGAACGGTCTGTCGAGGAAAAGGCGCGGGCATCGTTGGGTGGGGAGGCGAGGACTGTTAGCAGGACGAGCGACCCGCGCGCGGGGCACGCCGCTACTGCCTGCCGCTACTGCCTGCCGCGCATCACGCCGATCAGCGCCTCCTCGAGCTTCTCGAACGAGAACGGCTTGTTGAGCACCGGCTGTCGCGCAAACGCGCCGCGCGACGAGCCGGACGCGATGACGTCGCCCGTGATGAAGACCGTCCTGGCGGCAAGGCCCGGACGCTCGATCGCCAGGTGCTCGTGAAAGTCGCGTCCGTCCATCCGGGGCATGCGGAGGTCGCAGACGACAGCGTCCACTCCCATCGTGCGCGTCGTTTCCAGCGCCGTCACTCCGTCCGCGGCGCTGAGTACCGTGAAGCCTCGCACCTCGCCGAATGCGTGCATACCAGCGCGGAGCGCCGGCTCGTCGTCCACGAAGAGCAGCTTGATGCCGGCCAGTGGCGACCGCAGCTCGATGGACGCACGCTCCTGCTCCCCTTCCTGAGTGACCGCGACCGCCAAGGCGGCGGGGAGGGAGACGCGAAACGTGGTGCCGCTCGCACCGGTGTCGACGACGACGATCGTGCCGCCATGCGTCTTCATGATGCCGTAGCTAACACTGAGACCGAGTCCGGTGCCCTGCCCCTCCGCTTTCGTCGTGAAGAAGGGCTCGAAGATGTGCGCTCGCGTATCGGCCGGGATGCCAGGTCCCGTGTCGCGGATGTCCATCAGCACGAGATCGCCGTCCTGCCGGGTGGAGACGTGCAGCACGCCGCCGCCAGGGGACATCGCCTGCACGGCATTGGTGAGCAGGTTCAGGCAGACCTGCTGCAGCTGCCGGGCATCGCCCATCACCGAGGGAAGACCAACAGCGAGCTCCGTCTCGATGCGGACCGACGCCTCGTTGAACTGGTACTGTCGCATGCGCAGGGTGCGCGTGATGACGCCATTCAGGTCGAGGAGAGCACTCTGTGGCTCGCTGCGGCGTGCGAACGCCAGCAGGTCCTTCACCACCTGGCTCGCCCGGACGGTCTCGCCGCGGATCACCTCGATCGATTCGCGCTGCTGCGCCGAGAGATCGGAGTCGCGCAGCAGCAGCTGCGCGAATGCGCTGATGGAGCTGAGCGGGTTGTTCACCTCGTGGGCTACGCCGGCCACGAGCTCGCCGACGGCAGCGAGCCGGTCCGACTCCATGAGGCGGACGCGCAACTCCCGCTCCTGGGTCATGTCGCGCCCAATCAGGAGCACGCTCGGCGGATCCGCTTCGGGCAGCCGGCTTGCCGCGAGGGCGACGACGCGCGATTGAAAGTCCGGGGTCACGATGCGCACCTCGACGCGCGCCGGTTGGCCGGCATGAGCCTTTCCGAGCGCCGCCTCGAGGATGCTGCGATCGCTGGGTGCGAGCATGTCGCTGAACTGCCGGCCGACGATCTGATGCGGTTCGACGCCGAACACTTCGCGCACGGCGTCGTTCGCTTCGCGGACGCGGCCGGTGGTCTGGAGCACCGTGAGGACGGCGTCGGGGGCGGCACGGAAGAGTGTGCGAAAGCGCCACTCCGCCTGCCGCATCGACTCGAACATCTCGGCGTTCGCGAGGGCGACCGATACCAGGTCGGCCATCGCCTCCACTCGCTGCAGCTCCAGCGACGTGAACGTGCGGGCGCGCGTGGAGGCGACCGCCACGGCGCCGATACGATCGCCGCGGCGCTGCACGGGCAGGACGGCCATGCCCCGAAGCGGCGGGTCGACCCGCTCGAACCAGGTGGGATGCACGAGGTCGACGTGCGCCGTGGCATCCTCCACGCTCCACGACCCGCCCGCGCGAATCACGTGACCCATGGCGGAGGCGTTCACCGGAATGCGCAGTCCCGCGAGCGGGGTCAGCGCTCCACTGGCGGCCGCCACCTCGATCATGCCGTCGCTGGCGAGCAGTCCGAGCGCGGCGCCATCGGCCTGCGCGACATCGGCCGCCGCCTCGAGAAAGCGATCGAGGACGCGTCGCGGGTTGAGCTCCAGGGTGATCTGCTGACCCAGCCACCACATGCGGTGCAGCACACGCTGCGCATCGTCGAGTTCGCGAGTGCGCTGCAGCACGCGCTCTTCGAGCGCCTTGAGCTGGTTGGACGTCTCGGCGTCCCCGGTCACGCGCGTCGCCCCTGTTTCAGCAGTGTCTCACCTGATGCGCGTGCCGATGCGACCCCAGCGGATGTCGGTGATGAACGAGATGGGCCGGTCGGTCTCCGCGCCGCTGCGATACGAGTAATACACGAACATCGGGCGGCCGCGGACGTTCTCGCGCGGCACGACGCCCCAGTAGCGGCTGTCCTTCGACTCGTAGCGATTGTCGCCCATCATGAAATAGTGCTGCGGCGGCACGACGAGAGGGCCCCAGTCGTCATGCGTCGGCTGGGCGGGTGCGGCGCCGAACCGTGACTGCTCCAGCGCGTAGGTGCGCTGCCACTCGAAGAGCTGATCGACGTCGCCCGGCTGCGAGGTACCGGGCCCATACCGGCTCTCGGCGCCGAACCCCTGCCGCTGCGGCACGCCGTTGACGTGCAACAAGCCCTTTCGCATGAGCAGCGTATCGCCGGCCATGCCGACCATGCGTTTCACCAGCGTGGGCGTAGGGTCGGCGCCGGCGGCAGCCTCGTCGGCCTGGTACGGCGAGACGAACACCACCACATCGCCTCGCTTCGGCTCACTGAGCGAGGGAAGATGGGAGTTGGTGAACGGAATGTGCGGACCGTATACGGCGCGATTGACGAACAGCCAGTCCCCGATGAGCAGCGTGGGGATCATCGAGCCGGAAGGGATGCGGTACGCCGCGATGAGGAAGGTGTTGATGACGAGGTAGATCAGGATCGCGCCACCGAGCG
>JBDSSY010000164.1:0-3779 GCA_039928585.1 Gemmatimonadaceae bacterium
TGGCGTTCGTGGCAGGACGCCACGGACAGCGCGTCGGTGAGCTTCGTCGTGTTCCGGCCGAGCATCACGGCCGCCGACACGGCCGTGAGCGATGGTGAGCTGCGCAAGTATTACGAAGCGCATCGGAGCGAGTTCGATCGGCCGGCCCATGCGTCGCTGAGCGTGCTGTACATCCCCCGCATCGTCTCGGCGGCCGACAGCGCAGTGGTCCGGACGAGGATCAACGCGCTCCGCACGGAGATCGTGGGCGGCGCCAAGTTCGAGGACGTGGCGAAGCGTGAATCCTCCGACTCCGTATCGGGTGCGGACGGTGGGAGCCTGGGCAAGAGCACTCGCGGGCGCCTCGTCCCCGCGTTCGAGCAGGTCGCGTACGCGCTCAAGACTGGCGAGATCTCGCAGCCGGTGTTGACCCAGTTCGGGTATCACCTCATCAAGCTCGACGCGCGCGCCGGCGATACGCTGACGCTTCGGCACATCCTGCTGCGCATCGAGCCGAGCGATTCGTCGGCGGCCAGGGTGGATCGCTCGGCCGACCAGCTCGCGCGGATCGCCGCGAGCAGCGAGCAGCCCGCGAAGTTCGACGAGGCGGCGCGGACGCTCAAGCTCACCCCATTCCGCGTCTCGGTGGTGGAAGGCGAGCCGGCGCAGCACGACGGCAAGTACATCCCGAGCGTGAGCGCGTGGGCATTCGCCGGCGCGAGCGCTGGCGAGAGCAGCGATCTCTTCGATGCAGAAGATGGCTACTACATCGCGCGCCTCGACACGTTGTCGGGCGGTGGCAAGACATTCGATGCGGTCAAGTCAGCGGTGCGTGAGCGCGTCGGACTCGATCGCGCCGTGGAGCGCGCCGTGCCTGGTGCCCAGGCGCTGGCCCAGGCGGCTCGAACCTCGAGTCTGGAGGCTGCCGCCGCCGCGAAGGGAATGACGGTGACGAAGACGGGCATGACCACCCGTGGCGGCGCCGCGCAGCAGTTCGGGAGTCTTGGCGAGGCAGTCGGCGCCGCGTTCGCGCTCCCTGCGAGCACGCTCAGCGCGCCGATTCGTCAGCGAGACGGCGTGTTCGTGATGCGCGTCGATGCCCGCAAGCCCGCCGATCGCGCCGCGTTCGACACCCAGAAGACCGACCTGCGTGCGCGACGGGTACAGCAACTTCGGCAGCAGCGTCTCCAGATGTTCCTCGAGGACCTGCGGAAGAGCGCGAAGGTGACCGACAACCGCAAGGACATCAACGCCCAGTTGCGGCGGCAGGCTGTGAACTGATAACTGTCGGTAGGTCGGTAGGTCGGTAGGTCGGTAGGTCGGTAGGTCGGTAGGTCGGTAGGTCGGTAGGTCGCGGAAATCAGTAAGGGCACACCGGACGCTGTCTGGTGTGCCCTCGCAGTTTCACCTACCCACCTACCCACCTACCCACCTACCCCCCACTCAGTCGTCAGATCAATCGCTTCGGCTCGGGCCGCACTTCTTCGGACGCCTGCCGCGTGGTCGCGAGCGGATCCGGCGCAGGCAGGCGCGCCTCAGTGCGGGGCTCGGGCTCAGTCACGGATCGTTCCACTTCGTTGATGTTCTTCTTGAACTCCCGGATCCCCTTGCCGAACGATCCGCTGATCTCCGGAATCCGCTTGGCACCGAAGAGGACGAGCACGATGACGAGCACGATCACCAACTCGCCGAAACCAAGATTGAAAGGCATCGAAAACTCCTAGAAGAGCGATCGGGCGATGAGATACGCGATCAGGACACCGAGCAGGCTCAACAGCGAAACGTCGAGTGCGACGGGTCCCAGCGAAAACTTGAGGATCACCAGGTCGAGCGTCACTGGACCCACAGAGGGAGTCACGCCAGTGGTGAGGAATTCCTTCACCGCTCCGACAGGCAAGAATCGGCGCGCGGCGACCGTCAACAGTCCGCCCGTGATGAAACCGGCCGCGAGCGTGAGACTATGAAAGCCTGCATTGTGCTTGGTGGATCCCCGATGAGGAGGCATTACGACCGCCGGTGCATGACGTAAATGATGGCCCCGGCGAGCGCGGTGCGCGCCGGCGTATCGGGAAGGCCGTCGAGCGCCTCCTCGGCTTCATGGGCGAACTGTTCTCCCCTTATCTGCGCGCTGACGATGCCCCCTGCGTCAGTCACCAGTGCGATGGCTTCGGCAATCTGGTCGTCGCCGGGCGCGTCGGCCGCGAACAGCGCATCGATTCGCTGCCGGTCCTTCGCGGATAATCTCGGTAACGCCGCGATGAGCGGCAACGTGACCTTGTGCTCGCGCAGGTCGAGCCCCGACGGTTTGCCAGTCACCGAGGCCGTCTCCGTGTAATCCAGGATGTCATCCGCTACCTGAAACGCCATCCCGAGCCGTTCACCATAGCGCTTGAGCGCGCGTCGATGCGGTGCTGCGCCGCACATCGCACCAGTCTCGCATGCCGCACTGAGCAGTGACGCGGTCTTCGCCTGAATCAACGCGTCGTAGTCCGCCTCGTCGAACGAGAGCGCATCCACGGCCGCAAGCTGTCGCATCTCTCCGATCGTGAGCTGCGTGGAGACGCTCGTGAGCACGCGCAGCAGGTCGAGGTCTTCCATTGCCACGAGCGCCTCGAGCGCACGGGAGTAGAGGAAGTCCCCCATGATGACGCTCACCTGGTGGCTGAACAGTGAGTTCACGGTCGGAAGGCCGCGCCGGAGCGCGGAGTGGTCGACCGAGTCGTCATGAACGAGCGAGGCCAGGTGCATCAGTTCCACCGCCGCGGCGAGCGTCACTACGCGCGGCTCCGGTGTCTCGGTCGTTTCGCTGGCCAGCAGGGCGAGTGTGGGCCGAAACATCTTCCCCTGCATCTGGAGCAGATGGCCGCTCACCTGCTCGATCAGCGGCAGGTCCGCCGTGACGACACGCCGCATCTCGGCGACGACGTCCTCCAGACGCTCCGCTACGGGCGCCTGGATGGCGCGTAGCGCGGACGTCGCCGGAAGGCGTGCGCGGGTCGCGGCTCCGGTCAACGGCGCGCGCCTTCGAGCGCGACCAACCGGTCGCCGACATCGCGAAACTGGATGTCGACAACGAAGACGCGATGATAGAAGTCGACCGCCGCCTCGTGTTGTCCCCGCTCCTCGGCGCAACGTCCCAGCAGGTACAACACACCGACGAGTTGCTCGTCGCTCACGTTCCGCTCGTTGAGGGCACGCGCGAGGACCGTCGCCGCCATGGGGTATTGCTCTTTCTCCATGAACGACTGGCCGAGTGCCTCGTAGCTGGGCACGCGGTTCGTCGGCGAGCGCAACGCCTTCTGGAACTCGCCGATCGCCTCGTCCAGCAGCCCCATCTCCTTGTATGCGACCCCGAGATCGTAATGGCTCTGATGATCTTCGTCGTCGATGTTCTCGGCGATTCCCTGCTTGAACTTCCGGAGCATGTCCTGGAAATCCGCCTCCTCGTCGCCCGTCGGCTCCTGCTCCTGCACCACCATCCGCGTATTCTTCTGCACCTCGTCGCCGCGTAGCCAATCACCAAGGTTCACGAACTCGTCATCACCCACCGATGCGCGCGGCGCGGTGACTGGTGCGGACGGGCGCGAGCCGCTGCCACCGGCACGGCCCGTCTGCGGTGCCGGTACAGGTGCCGGAGGGGCCTCCGGGGCCGGAAACGCCTCGAGCGCCGCCTGGACGCGCGCGTCGTCGGGTGCGAGATCCAGCACGCGCTGATAGATCGCGCGTGCCTTGTCGAGCGTGCCCGCTCGAAACAGCGCGTCCGCGAGATGGAGATACGCCTCGATCAACGTGCCCCGCTC
>JBDSSY010000165.1:0-12227 GCA_039928585.1 Gemmatimonadaceae bacterium
CTCAAGGTGTGGGTGCGGCGCGGGGGCCAGGAGCACTACATGGACTTCATGCGTGGCGACACGCAGACGCAGCTCAAGGTGCTCGGCGAGGTCCCGAGGAGGCAGACCGGCACGAAGGTGTGGTTCAAGCCCGACCACCTGATCTTCACGGAGCTCGTCTACGTCTATTCGACGCTCGCCTCGCGGCTGCGCGAGCTGTCGTTCCTGAACAAGGGCGTCACGATCACGCTGAAGGACGAACGGGCGGAGCAGGAAAAGGAGGAGACGTTCCTCGCCAAGAACGGGCTGCGCGAGTTTGTGCAGCACCTCAACACGAACCGCAAGCCGCTCCACAACGAGGTCATCTATCTCGACACGACGAAGGACGACGTCGGGATCGAGCTCGCGATGCAGTACAACGACGGGTATCAGGACACCGTCTTCTCATTCGTGAACAACATCAACACGCACGAGGGCGGCACGCACCTGACCGGCTTCAAGAGCGCCCTGACGCGCGTGATCAACCAGTACATCCAGAAGTCGTCGCTCTCCAAGAAGGACAAGGAGACGGTGCTGTCGGGTGACGATGTCCGCGAAGGGCTCACCGCCGTCCTGTCGGTGAAGGTGAAGGAGCCACAGTTCGAGGGGCAGACCAAGACGAAGCTCGGCAATTCCGAAGTGGAGTCGGCGGTGAAGACGGTCGCCAACGAATGGATCGCGCAGTATCTCGACGAGCATCCGCGCACGGCGAACATCGTGATCGAAAAAGCGATGTCGGCGGCCCGGGCGCGTGAGGCGGCCCGCAAGGCGCGTGACCTGACACGCCGAAAGAGTGCGCTCGACGTCGGCAACCTGCCCGGCAAGCTGGCGGATTGTTCGCTGACGGACCCGGCGCTCTGCGAGATCTATCTCGTCGAGGGGGATTCGGCGGGTGGGTCGGCCAAGCAGGGCCGCAAGCGCGAGTTCCAGGCGATCCTGCCGCTCCGCGGCAAGATCATCAACGTCGAGAAGGCGCGCATCGACAAGGTCCTGTCGAACGAGGAGATCCGGACGATCATCACGGCGATCGGCACGGGAATCAAGGACGAGTTCGACGTCACGAAGGCGCGCTATCACAAGATCATCATCATGACGGACGCCGACGTGGACGGCGCGCACATCCGCACCCTGCTGCTGACCTTCTTCTACCGACAGATGCCGGAGCTGATCGAGGCGGGCTTCGTGTACATCGCGCAGCCACCACTCTTTCGCGTGGCCAAGGGGAAGGAAGCGTACTATGCGTACGACCTGAAGGAGCGCGACGACATCGCGAAGCGGATGGTGCCGGACGGGAAGTCCGGCCTCAACATCCAGCGTTACAAGGGACTCGGCGAGATGAACGCCGACCAGCTCTTCGACACGACGATGGATCCCAACACGCGGACGCTGCTCAAGGTGAACGTCGAGGACGCCGTCATGGCGGACGAGATGTTCCGCAAGCTGATGGGTGACGAAGTGGAGCCGCGGCGGCAGTTCATCGAGGACAACGCGAAGTTCGCGTCCAACCTGGATATCTGAGTCGCTGAAGCATCACCGCGGGAACGAGGGGCGGTCACCAAACTGGTGATCGCCCCTCGTCACACCGGGACCTACCTGCGTCCAGGAATGCCCACGACGCCGAGTTCGAGCAACCAGATGCCGTCCGCGCTGTCGTTCAGCCGGTGCCAGGTGACGCCGGTGCGAAAGCCCATGGAACCGGATCCGAATACGGCGGCCGCGCCGAGATTGGTCCCCCACGTGCCACCGCCGCCGCCCGCGCCCAGTCCGCCGATGAGCGTGAGGCCGGCCGATGGAAACAGGAGAACGTTCGGCGCAAGCACGAGCGGGAATGCGACACCACCGCGTGCGCCGGTCACCAGGAAGCCATCCGCCAGCGCCCTTGGCACGATGCCGATCGAGAAGTCCGGCCCGAGCGCGCCGGGCCGCACCCGCGTGAAGTGCATGCCGATCGTCGTGAGTTCGAGCGGGGCAAATGCGCCATTGTACCGCAGCGTCCCGAGTGACCCGCCGACCATCCAGCCTGAGCGCGGTACGCTACTGGAGTCCTGCGCCTGCACCTCGCCCGCGACCAGTCCGAGGATCAGCAGCGCGACAGGCGTCCAACGTCCGTACGTGCTGCACGCGATACGGCGGCCAAAAGGAGCGAACATGCGCGCCTCCGAAGCTGTGATACCCTGTCGACCAGCCGACCGTCGGGCCGGTCTCGCAGGAGTATCGGTTCGATAGGAACGCGTAGGATTGGCAGCATTCGGCTCAGGGACGCACGAATGCGCCAAAATTCGCCATGCGATCGGTCGCGTGCGCGCGATGCAGTGTGCTTCCGCTAGAACATCAACCCGACGCTGTGTCGCACCATGTTCGCCGTGACCCCCTGCTCACGCACCGTGACGTACTGGCCACGGTACGCGAGGCGAAGCGGACCCACGAGGGGGATCGATGCCAACCCACCCAGCGACGTACCGTTCACCGACATCGTGATGGGTGTCGTGGTGCTGTTGGTGACGGTCAGGGTCTGGGAGTAGTTCGTATAGCCCGCCAACACCGAGAGCCGCAGCAGGCGCAGGTCGAGGAGGTCGAGCGATGCGCCGCCGCCGAGCATCCTCGATCGATAGCCGCCACCCTGGCCCATCTCCGGGGCGAGGTACGCGCCAAGCCGTCGATAGCGCATCCCGACGAACGAGAGTCCGGAGACATGCGCTGTCGGCGCGAGTCCACTCGCCCTGACGGGCGTCACCGAGCCGAGCACGCCGAGCGACAGGCGTACGCCAGCGCGCCTGGCGACGAGCGCGGGCCGAACGGGCGTCGGTTCCGTCACTGGTGTCGCCGTTCGCGCGGGCTCCTGCGCGGCGACACGACTGCTCGCGTCGGCCAGTGCCGGTGGTGCCGCCTTCGGTTGGGGGGCGGGCGCGGACGGAGGTGCGGGCGTCGCCAGCGGCGTGGGTGCGACCGCTGGTGCGACGCTCACTGCGTTGATTGGAGCTGCACGCTCGGGAGCCCGTGCGACCACCACCGGTGGCGCCGCCGGCGGGCGTACGGGTGCGGCCGCAGGAGTCGGCGCCACAGGAGCAGGCGCAACAGGAGCGGGCAGCATCACACTCGGTGCGCCGGCGAGGGACACTGACGCGGTCTCGACCACCGCCGCGCGTGATGCGGCGATCTGGCGCGGAACGACGGCGTATCGCGGCACGAACGCGACGCGACCGTCGAGTACGATGCCGAGCCAATCCTGCGACTGATACTGGTCAGCAGCCAAAGAAAACACGGAGCCTTCGCGGAATTCTTCGATCGAGAGGCTCGACATCGACGGGGCGGTGCGAACCCTGACTGCCGGAGCGGTGACCACCACCGACTCCACTCGGCTGCCCGGAACGGAGCGCCCCTGAGCCAGCACGGGCACGGCGGCGAGCAGCAATGCCGCAGCGAGTGAAGCAGGTTGGATCCTCGGAAGCGACATCGGCATGGACGGATTGGTCGAGGTTCGTTGCGGTCTGGCTGGGGCGCAGGGACGCGCCGGGACCTGGAGACCGTCGCAGGCAACGGACGCGACGATACCCCTGGGCGATCCCTTTCCATGAGGACGGCACGAGCCGGGGAGAGGCAACGGAACGCCCGATCGCGGCCGGTCCCGATCGCCGCGGCAGGCGACCCACCCGTCAGCGGACGAGGACGCGGTATCCGTGCGCGGGAATCTCGATGCGGCCCTGTGCGGGCAGGGTCAGGCGCGATTTCGTGAACCAGTCGGTGTATCGGCCGGGCCGCGACAACGCCTCCATCGTCGCACTTGCCGGTGCGTCGCCAAAATTCACCGCGACGAGGACGGTGTTCGTTCCCTTCGTGCGCGTGAAGGCGTACACACGGTCACCGCCATCGGTCCGCACGACGGTCTGCGGGCCGCCCCACGCGCCGTTCGACAGCGCCGGCTGCTGATGCTTGAGCGCGAACATGGCGCGATAGAATTCCGCCAGTGACGACCCTTTCCAATCGACGGTGTCCTTCTCGAAGAATCGCAGGCGCTTGTTCATGCTGGCCTCCTGACCCGTGTACAGCAGCGGCATGGAGCGCCGGGATGTGGCGGCGAGGACGAACGCCGGCAGATGGTTGGCTCCCATGCGTTCGAACTCGGTTCCGTTCCAGCTGTTCTCGTCGTGATTGCTCGTGAAGGTCATTCGGTACGCGTCGGCTCCGTATAGGCTGTCGTCCTTCGCGAAGTATTCGTTCAGGGCGCCCGTGTTCTTCTTCCCCCGCGTGATGTCGTTGAGCAGGTGATGCAACTGCCACGCATACGTCATGTCGAACACTTCGTGCATGCGGGGATCCTCGGCTTCCGCCAGCATGAACAGGCCGGGACGCGATCGCAGCAACTCGCGCCGCGCATCCCGCCAGAAGTCCATGGGCACGCCACCGGCGACATCACACCGGAAGCCGTCGATTCCCATTGTCTCGAGCCACCAACGCATGTCAGCGATCATCGCGCGCCGCATGGCAGGATTGTCGTAGTTCAGCTCCGCGACGTCGGTCCAGTCGGTGTCCCGTCCCTCGTTGTCACGCGCGTTGATGACGGTGCCATCCGCCCGGGTGACGTAATAGTCCTTGTGCTGCGTGATCCACGGATGGTCGAACGCCGAGTGGTTCGGCACCCAGTCGAGGATGACTTTCATGCGCTGCCGATGCGCCGCCTGCACCAGCGAGCGAAAATCCGAGGCCGTGCCGAACGCGGGATTGATCGCCCGGTAATCGGCGATCGAGTAGTAGCTGCCCAGCGTCCCCTTGCGATTCTTCCTGCCGATCGGCTGCACCGGCATGAGCCACAGGATGTCCACGCCCAGTCGTCGAAGTCGCGGGAGATGCCGCTGCAGCGCGGTGATCGTGCCCTCCGGCGTGTACTGGCGGACGTTCACCTCGTAGATCACCGCGCGCCGCGACCAGGCGGGAGGCACGGTCGTCGAAGCGCCGGACGACGTCGCGTTCGGTTGCGCGCGCGCTCCGCCGACCGGCAGAGCAGCGAGAGTGGAGGCGATCGCGACGATGGCGAGCGATGAGCGCAGCGCGGTTGACATTGCGCCGCGCTACCGTGTGCCCGTACTACGGTTCAAGCTCTCGAGGACGAGCGTCACGCGCTCCGCCTCGCCATCGCCGATCGCCTCGCGCGGGGTTCGGCCCTCCAGCTCCACGTTTGCAGTCTCGAGCCAGGCGATGGCGTCGCTCGGCTCGGCAAACGCGGCCGCCAACTCCGCCAGCAGCACGTGTCGAACGCGCTTTTTCCGGATTCGCTTATTCATGTGATCGGACTCCAATGCAGATGGGTGCGCCGGGCTTCAGCCAATGACCTGACTGAGGCAGAATGAGTGCCGCACCCGCTCGTCTCGCGGGTACCACGCGCCCGATTGCCTCGCCGTACGGCGCGCCCATCGCGATATTCGGGTGCGTGACGGTCATCTCCTCCCACCGAATCTCCATGCGCCGACTCCATGTCCTGCCGCTCGCCGTGCTCGCCGGATGTGCCTCGGCCAGTGCGGTCACGTCGTCCCCCATGGGCGAGCTGCCACGTCTCCATTCGCCAGCTGCCACGGTCGCGGCGATCACCCCGGGCGACCTGATGACGCGACTTTACATCATCGCGGATGATTCGATGCTCGGACGCGAAGCCGGCACGATCGGAAACGCGAAGGTCACCGACTACGTCGCTCGCGAGATGGCCCGCCTTGGCCTTCGACCGGCAGGCGATGATGGCACATTCTTCCAGACGGTTCCCGTCGTGATCGCCCGCATCGACAGTTCGCGGCCGCTCACGGTGGACGGAACGGTGCTCGCATTCGGCGCAGACGTGATTCCGTTCCCCGCGGGGAGCGCCGGTCGCTCACTTCCGCTCGGGGCGACGACTCGCTCGCTCGATGGCGCACGCGCAGTCTATGGCGGACAGCTCGGGGGAACGATGATCGATCCGCGTGATGCCGCCGGACGACTTCTCGTATTCACCGTGCCGGTCGGAGCGAACGGCCGCCGCGACTGGCGCTTCTACATGCTGGGATCCCTGACCCGATATGCCGGCGCGTCAGGAATCGCCGTTGTGGTGCTCGACGTCGTGCCACCTGCAATGATGCGTCGGCTGCGCGCACCCGCGACACGCCCACGCGCCGACAATGTGAGCGGTAGTGCGCCCATCGCACTGCTGGTCAGTGCGACGTCGGCCGAGCGACTGCTCGGCGTTCGCTCGCTGGACGGACTGGCGGCAGGGGCGGAGGGCCGAGTCGTCACCGGCACGATTGGATTCATCGAGACGCCGGCGCCGTTCGTGTCGCGGAATGTCGTCGGCATCCTGCCTGGTGCCGACGCCGCGCTTCGCGGGCAGTATGTCGCCGTCGGAGCACACAACGATCATGTCGGTATCGCGACGCGTGCGCTGGACCATGATTCCGTGCTCGCGAACAACATGGTCGTCCGTCGTCAGGGCGTGCAGGACACGGTGCGCGTGCCGACGAGTGTCGAGGCGGCACGTATCGCGATACTCCGCGACAGCCTCACCCGCGCACACGGTGGCGTTCGGCGCGATTCCATCCATAACGGAGCCGACGACGACGGTTCCGGCACCGTCGCCATGCTGGAGATCGCCCAGCGCTTCGCCAGTGCTCCGCGACCTCGCCGGTCCCTGCTGTTCGTGTCACATACGGGAGAGGAGAAGGGACTCTGGGGTTCAGAGTGGTTCACCGATCATCCGACCGTGCCTCTCGATTCCATCGTGGCGCAACTGAACATGGACATGGTGGGTCGGGGAAAGGCGACTGACATCATGGGACGCGGCCCCAACAACGTGCAGCTCATCGGTCCACGTCGTCTGTCGACGCAGCTCGGCGATCTCATCGATTCGGTGAACGCGACGCGAGTCCCGCGGATGGATATCGACGGCTCGTTCGACACGAACGGTCATCCGCTGAATCGATACTGCCGGAGTGATCACTACATGTACGCCAGGTATGGCATTCCGATCACCTACTTCTCGCTCGGCTATCACACCGACTATCACCAGGTGACTGACGAGCCGCAGTACATCGACTACGAGCACCTGGCGCGCATCGCCGTCTTCGTGGGCGACATCGGCGAGGCGATCGCAAATCGTCCCCAGCGGCTGGTGGTGGACAAGCCGCGACCGGATCCGACCGGGGGCTGCCGCCAGTAACGGAGGCTCCCAGCTCCGGTGGAACGAACTGTGCCGAGGAATTGCCGCGTCATCGGACGGTTGGAGCTCGATGGGACTCGAGGAAGAGGGCAAGGCGGGTCAGGTGAAGCCGGAAGCGAGCGTGGCGGAAGTGGCATTCCGCGCGGCGCTGCTCCGGTCGCACGCGGCTGGCGGCGCACGCGGACCGATGGGTCACGTGGGTGAGGTGGAGGCCGCCGCGGCGCAATTCTGTCGCGAACTGCGCCGGCAGGGGCACCCTCCGGAGCGGATGCTTCGCGATGCGAAGCGCGTGATACACGAAGCGATCGACGGCGATAATGTTGCGGTCGCGGAGCGCGCTGTGCAGAGCTGCATCACGCACTATTACCGGAAGGATTGAGCCCCGGAGTTTCCAGTTGCCGCCACGGCTGCAGGGTGTGACCATGCGCGCCCGCGCCAGTCTAATGACAGCCATCCATCACGTACCGGTCCATGCTGAGCCAACTCCGACGTCGCGACGGCCGCATTGCGACCGCCGCCCTCGCCATTCTTTTTTCAGGTTGCGCCGGCGGTTCGGTGCCCGCCACGACATCGACCCGTCCTGCGCAGCCCGGGACGACGGCATCGACCGCCCTTCCCGCAGCGCTGAACGTGACGGCGGTGGCGGGGGAGATGATCGAGCGTGCGAACGCCAGTCGTCGCGCGTCGGGCCTGCCGGCTCTCTCGCGAAACGCCAAGCTGATGTCAGCAGCGCAACTCCAGGCCGATCAGATGGTGAAGGCGGGCGTCATGGCGCATGAGCTTCCGGACCAGCCGTATCCCACCCTGCGATCGCGGCTCCTGGCGGTTCAGTACGCGTTGCGTGCGGCGGGCGAGAACATATCAGAGGGACAGCGCAGCGCGGCTGAGGCACAGTCGACATGGATGGACTCGCCTCTGCATCGTGCGAACATCCTGTCGCTGGAATTCACGGAGTTCGGCACCGGCGTGGCGGCAGCGCGCAATGGCCGGCTGTATTTCGTTCAGGTGGCTGGGCGCCCCACACGACCAGCGAGCGGCGCGGGACAGGACTGACCTGGAGCGGAGGGGATTTACCCCGCGTCAGCGCCCGTCAGGCGCCGACGAGCAGTTCCACGCCGCGCGCCGACACGCGATGCGACACGAGGGGCAGCGGCGGATCGGCCTCGTCGGCGATCGTGATGGCGGCGCGGAGCGTTGCCTTTCCGCTTTCCACACCGGCACGGTCCCGCGCGAAGATCGTCGCCATCGGCTCGCCCTGCTCCACCCAGTCACCGGGCCGCACGCTGATCATGAAGCCGACGGAGAGGTCGAGCACGTCCTCCATTGTCGTGCGCCCTCCGCCTAGCGCGATGATGCCGCGGCCGACCGCACGCGGCTCAACGCGGGCGACGAACCCGCGTCGGGGGGCCGCGTAGAGCTCCACCTGCGCCGCCTGCGGCAGGAGTGCGGGGTCGTCCACGACGGCCGGATTCCCTCCCTGCGCCTCGATGATGCGTTGAAAGTGCTCGGCGGCGCGTCCCGTGCCGATGGCCTGCTCCATCCGCCGCCGCGCCGCGTCTTCGTCCGTGGCGACACCGGCGAGGACGAGCATTTCTGCACCCAGCGCGTACGTGACGGACATCAGATCCGGAGGACCCTCACCGCGCAGGGCGAGAATGGACTCCTCGACTTCCAATGCGTTCCCGCAGGCACGGCCGAGCGGACGGTCCATCGCGGTGAGGAGCGCGACGACCGGCGTGCCGTGATGCTCGCCAAGCTCGATCATCGTGCGTGCGAGCTCGAGTCCACGATCGAGCTCGGGCAGGAAGGCACCGGACCCCCGCTTGACGTCGAGCACGAGTCCTGTCAGTCCCTCCGCGAGCTTCTTGCTCATGATGCTCGCGGCGATGAGTGGAATGGCTTCCACGGTGCCGGTCGCGTCGCGCAGCGCATACATCTTCCGGTCGACCGGGGCGAATTCAGCCGTCTGGCCAAAGAGCGCACAGTCGAGTGTTTCCAGCATTCGCTTCGTCTCCGCCACCGAAAGGTCGGTGCGAAAGCCGGGAATGGACTCGAGCTTGTCGAGCGTGCCGCCCGTGTGCCCGAGTCCACGTCCGGACATCATTGGCACGGCGACTCCGAGCGAGCTGATGAGCGGGGCGAGCACGATGGAGACCTTGTCGCCGACTCCTCCCGTGGAGTGCTTGTCGATGCGCGGCTTCTGGAGATACGCGAGATCGAGCGTGTCGCCGCTCTGCAGCATCGCGTCCGTGAGAGCGCTCGTCTCCGCGGCGTCCAACCCGCGTAGGAAGCAGGCCATGAGGAACGCGGCCATCTGGTAGTCGGGGACGTGGCCGGCCGCGTACGCGTTCGCCAGCGCACGCCATTCGCCCGCGTCGATCCGCCCGCCGTCGCGCTTTCGCTCGATCAGGCGCAGTGCGAGCATTGACCGGTCTTCGGGGTATCCGTACACTCACGGGCAGAACGTCCCCTTCCGGGTCGGCCCGCCCTGCCCCAATTACGCGACCCCGCGCCCGCTGGCTGCTCGCTCACCCGCATTCTGGAGCCTCTCATGACCTTTACCGTTACGCCGCGTCGCCTGCTGAGCGCTGCTGCCGTACTGACGCTCGGGTTCTTCCCATCCCGTGCCGTGGCCCAGTCGGCCGCGGAGCACATCGCTCTCGGCGACACGGATCATGCGGCGATGAACGCCGCCGGCGCGCTACAGCACTACGAGACAGCGATCAAGGCCGACCCGAAAGCCTACGAAGCTCTGTGGAAGGCCGCCCGCGAAGCCGTGGACGTCGGGGAGTTCAACGCGAGCGCCGCCGAGCGCGACCGCCTGTACTCGATGGCAGAACTATACGCGCGCCGGGCCGTGGAGGCGAATCCTGCCGACGCGGAGGGTCACTTCAATCTCGCGCGCGGCCTGGGCCGCAAGGCGCTGTCGCTCGGCGCGCGTGACCGTGTGAAGTACGCCGGAGACGTTCGCACCCACGCGCTCGAGGCACTCAAGCTCAATCCCAGGCATCCTGGCGCACTCCACGTGATGGGGATGTGGAACTACAACGTGATGCGTCTGAGCGGCATGTCGCGATTCATGGCGAAGACGTTCCTTGGCGGGCGGGTGTTCGACTCCGCCAACTGGGCTGACGCGCAGCGGTACATGGAGGAATCCGTGGCGAGCGAACCGCACCGGCTCGTGCATCACCTCGATCTTGCCCGGGTGTACGCTGGGCGCGGGGACAGGGAGAAGGCGCGCGCGCAGTACGAGGCGACCATTCGCGGCACGGCCACGGAATTCAACGATCGGCACTTCCAGCGTCAGGCGTCGGAAGAGATCAACGACGTGCGCTGACGCGATAGGCAGCGCGATGAAGGGCGGTGTCCATCGGACGCCGCCCTTCGTCGTTTCCCGGTGATCTCAATCGAGCCCGGCGTCGAGTTGCACTTCCCGCCGGAGATCGAGCTCGGCGGCGCGTCGAGCCTTGCGTCGCAGGATGGAGCGCTTCACGTCGCGAATTTCGTCGCGCAGATCGTCCCATGCGTCGCGACCCCGCCTGGTGGTGGTGCGGCCGACGCGCCCGGCTCGGGCACGAAGCGCCGCGCGCGTCTCGGCTCCCGAACGCGGGGCGGCAAGCAGGGCGGCACCGGCGCCGACCGCGACGCCGAGGGCGAGACCGGCGCCGAACAGGGCAAGCTGTTCCCAGCGGTCGCTCCGGACTTGCGGCGTTGCGCGGGCGGACCGCGTCGGGGAGGACGGTCGGGATGCGGAAGCGGCGCTACGGCCGCGGGATGGTCCTGCGTATGACATTGGTCCCTACGGTGGAGGTCGGTGCTGGTTTGATACTTGCGTTCGGATGCGTCAATCGCCTTCAGGGCTACGGTCCTTCGGACAGGCGCGTTGCGTCTGCTCCCGAGGGGCGCTTCATGAGTCGCGACCACCTGGCATGTCCGCCATTCCCCACGGTGCCGGATGCGATTCATCACATGTCAGCGGTGCGAGGCAGTGCATGGCGAGCAATGGAAAGACAGTCCTGCTGGTGGAGGACAACGAAGACAACCGCATCGTCTATTCCACGATTCTTCGACACTTCGGCTACACGGTGAGCGAAGCGTTGAACGGCGAGGAGGGGATCGCGAAGGCACGGGCGGAGAAGCCCGACCTGATCCTGATGGACATCTCGATTCCCATCATCGACGGGTGGGAAGCGACGCAGGTGCTGAAGCATGATCCGATCACGCGCGACATACCGATCATCGCACTGACGGCGCACGCGCTCGCATCGGATCGGGAAAAGGCCATGGAAGTCGGGTGCGACGGCTATCTCGCGAAGCCGTGCGAGCCGCGAGCTGTCGTGGCCGAAGTGCAGCGGTTCCTCGGCAAGGACGCTGCGCAGAATGCCGGTTGACGAGCAGGCGGGCCACGCGGGCGTCGTCGCGGCGAAGCTGACGACCGCGACCGACCCGTCAGCACCGGCGGTGGATCGCTCTGCAACGGTAGCCCCGGTGACCGATGCGGCGCAGCCACCGCTCAAGTCCGAGGGCCACGGTCGCATCCTGGTCGTGGACGATCACGAGGACAACATCGAGGTCCTTCGCGTTCGCCTCGAGAGCTGGGGATACGGCACCGATGCATGCTACAACGGGCACGACGCACTCGCGTACGTGGAGAAGACGCCGCCCGACCTGATCCTGCTTGACGTGATGATGCCGGAAATTTCGGGCATCGAGGTCGCGCGGCGTATCAAGGGCAACAAGTCGTTGCCGTTCATCCCGATCATCATGCAGACGGCACTCGACTCCACCGAAGACAAGGTGGAAGGGCTCGAGGCAGGAGCCGACGACTACATCACGAAACCGATCGACTTCGCCGAGCTGAAGGCACGACTGCGCTCCATGCTCCGAATCAAGCGGCTCCAGGAGGCGCTCGAGGAACGCGAAAAGGAACTGCTCGAGGTGAACGAACGCCTGCGGTTCATGTCGCAGACCGACGCGCTGACGGGCCTGGACAATCGCCGGCACCTGAACGAGCGCATCGACGAGATGTTCCAGC
>JBDSSY010000166.1:0-14923 GCA_039928585.1 Gemmatimonadaceae bacterium
GGGCGGCGCTTTCGACGTTGATGCTCGCCACCGCGCCGGTGATGTCCGCCCGCCGCTGCTCCGTGTACGCGGTGACCACGACCTCCTCGAGATAGGAGATCTGCGACATGGTGACATCGATGCGCGCGCGTCCACCGATCGCGGCCTGGAACGGACGATAGCCGAAGACGGTGAAGTTGAGGGATCCATTCGCGGGCGCGTTGAGGAAGTATCTCCCCGCGGCGGAGGTCAATGCCCGTGTGTCCGTTCCCGAAACGCGCACCAGCACTCCAGGCAATGGAGTGCCAGCGGGCGTGATGACCGTCCCGGTCACCGCGATCTGTTGCGCCGAGGCAGAGGCGCTCAGCGCCAACGCGAGGACTGCGCTCAGGCACGCAGCGCGAACGCCTCGTGCGTGGGCACGCCAGAATGACTGCCGATCCGGCAACTGCTTCTCCATTGGACTCCTCCCAGTTGCGCATCCGTTGTGGTGTGTCGCCGGTATTCGCATGGACTGCAAGCCCTCCTCGGGGTTCAACTCATTGGTAACGCGGACGGTGGCGGGACGTACGACAAACGAATGGGCTGTGGCAGCGAAGCGATCACGTACGAGGTTCCTTGCACGAGGACCTGAACACGTGCGCGACCGTCACCTTCAAGTGGCGTGCGAGCCGGGCGACGGCGCCCGGACATCGAGGAAGGCTGACTCGTTCTACAGGTCGTCACGGGTGTTGTCAAGAAAACCCGGCGCCGATGGTCGGCCGGATGCTCAGCGCGAGCCGGGGACGCAGCACGACGCGCGTCGCGCGAGCCGGACGGCCTACTCGCTCGGAATCGCCGCATCCTCGCGAGCCACATCGATGAACCCTCGCGCGGCATCGGCCGTCAGCAGCACCACGCGCAGCGGATCACCCACGTGAAGCCCCTTCCGCCCTCGCACCAGGCGTCCCTCGATGTTGCCGGGGGTAAGGACGATCCAGGTCGCCTTTCTGGACGTGCCGGAGACCACCGCATCGAACACGTCGCCGATGTTGTCCTGGAGGCCTGTCGCCGCCGCTCGCTTGCGCTCGAGACGTTCCTTCTTCACGCGATCGACGCCGCTCGCGAACTCGAAGTCGATGAAGCCGTGCACGCTGTCCGTGCGCACGAGCGTCACCGGCACCCGCATGCCCACGGTCAAGGTCTTGTAGCCGCGCACGACTCGTCCTTCGGCCGATCCGTCGAGCACACGCACGTATGTCCCGCTCTCCGACACACCCGTGACCTCCACCTCGAACGACTCACCGACGCGTGGACGGAGCATGTCCGCCGCGGCCTTCTTCCGGCGGCTGCGCTCCAGCTTCCTCGACGCTCCATCCGTCTCGTGCGAGAAATCAATGAATCCCTTCGCCGCATCGGCCACGACCAGGGTGAGGCGCACGGTGTCACCCACGTCGAGTCCGCGTCCTCCGCGAACGATCCGCCCCTCCACGGGAGGGCTCAGGAGTCGTGCGTACGTTCCCTTGGGCGATGCTGCGGTCACCACTGCGGCGAAACTCTCGCCCACCCGATCGGCCAGGAGCGACGCGCCCGCGACCTTGCGCATCGTGCGCTCCACCTTGCGCGCGGCATCGCCGCGTTCGGTGCAGCGCTGCGCGATCTCGGTGAGCTCATCAACGGTATATGGCGACTCGCCCTTCACCTCGACCGCGCGGAGCATGCGTTGCGTGACGAGGTCGGCGAAGCGCCGGTTCGGCGCGGTGGAGTGCACATAATCGGCGACGGCAAGTCCGAAATGACCTGCCTCGCGCCGGTCGCCGAGCCGGCGCTCCAGGACGTACACGCCGGGTCCCAGCAGCTTCACGACCGACAGCGACAGATCCGCGAAGTGCTCCGGATCGGCCGCGCGTCGCCGCGCGAGGAACTCGCTCAGCGCCACACTGTTCGGCGCGTCCGGCAACAACTCGCCGAGCTCCGCCGCCAGCGCCACGATGCGATCCCATCGCTTCGGCTCGCGGACGACACGCCGCAGCGACGCAGAGCCGTGCCCCAGAAGGTGCGTCGCAACCGTGCGATTGGCGGCGACCATGAAGTCCTCGATGAGGTCGCGCGCCCGATTGCGACTCGCGACCTTGAGATCGACTACCCTGCCGTTCACGACGACAGGAGACGCTTCCACGCTCTCAAAGTCCAGGGCGCCGGCCCGCTTGCGCGCGACGCGCAGCCGACCGGCAGCCTCTGCCTGCAGCTGCACCTGCTCCCGCAGCCTCGGAGCCCGCGCAACTGCCGCAGGCTCGGGCGCGCGCGCCTCCAGCCACGCACCGATGGCATCGTAGGTGAGCTTGGCGTGGTTGTGCACCAGCGCGCGGTACACCGAGGGGTTTGCCAGCTCGCCGTCAGCGAGGACATCGAACTGGATTACCACCGCGAGCCGGTCCTCGCCTTCGTTCAGCGACGTGAGATCGGTCGAGAGTCGCTCGGGCAGCATCGGAAACACCGCGACACCCGTGTACACGGAGGTCGTGTTGGCCGCGGCGTGATCGTCGGCCGCGGATCCGAGCGCGACGAGCGAGTCGACGTCGGCCACGCCGATGAACAGCCGGATGCTCCCGTCCGCTCGTCGCTCCGCAACTTCGATCTGATCGAGGTCCCGCGACTCGCGATTGTCGATCGACGACCAGGGCAGGGCACGCAGGTCGCGCACGCCCGGTGGAAGCCGTTCGGCCGAGGGCTCCTCGAGTGACGCGACTTCTCGCATCACTTCAGCGGAGAACTCCGGCTCGAATCCGTTCGCGCGCATGGCGGCGACGGCCGCGGTACGGAGGGTCGTGCTGGTGGGGACCGTCAGACGATCACCTCGTGAAGTTGTTCATTCGGAATGCATGGTCGCCGGCGTCAGGTGCGCACACGCGAAAACTACGCTGTTGGCGCGGCATGGCTTGACATTCGGAGCGTGCTTTGCGTAAGATGATGTGACAACCGAAGAGCCGTGGTATTTTGCCGCCTATTGCAGCCACGTTAAACAAATGCTAAAACGCGAACGCCCGGCGGCTCGCCGGGCATTTTTTGTATTCGCCCGTGCGTTTTCATCACACAATCGCCCCGCTCACTTCATGCCCCGTTCGCGAATGCTCATGGCGATGTCGATGACCACCGCTTTCCCATCGGGAGAGACGGACGGGCGACCGCGCATGCACGCGTAGTCGACGAACCGGCAGACCATCGCCGCTCGGCCCCGATCCTCTCCACGGAGGTTCGGGGCTTTTTCTCGTTCACCAGGAACACGACGACATGAAGAGTCTGATTGAAGTCGCCCCGAAACAAACCGTCCTCAGGCACGAGTGCGTGGGTGCGACGGGTGCACCGGTGCTTCTGGCGCTCGGAGGCATCTCTGCCGACCGCCACGTCGTGAGCCATCACGCCGATACGGCGCCGGGCTGGTGGGAGGGACTGGCCGGCGCGCGCCGGCCGTTCGACCTGGCATCGCGTCGTGTGCTCGGCATCGATTACCTGGATGTCGGACGGGCGGCAGACGGTCGACCGGTCGAGACGATCACGACGCGGCAGCAGGCTGCAGCGGTGGTGTCCGTGCTGGACCATCTGGGGATTGATCGCCTCGAGGCCGCAATCGGTGCGTCGTACGGCGGCATGGTGGCGCTCGCCCTCGCTGCCGAGTGGCCCGAACGGGTCGGGCGTCTCGTCGTCATCAGTGCCGCACACGAACCGCACCCGATGGCCACCGCGTTGCGCGTCGCGCAACGGCGCATTGTGGAGATGGGACTCGACACGGGCCGAGTGCGTGACTGCCTCGTCATCGCGCGCGGGATCGCGATGACCACGTATCGCACCGCACGCGAGTTCGAAGAGCGCTTCGAGACAGCCCCCACGCCTGGCACGCACGGCGTCGAATTTGACGTCGAGCGCTATCTCCGCCACGCCGGCGAGCGCTTCGCTGACCGAATGCCGCCCGAGCGATTTCTCGCGCTGTCGCTCTCGGCGGACCTGCATCGCGTCGAGCCCGAACGCATCGGGGTGCCGACCACGGTGATCGCCGCGCAGGGCGACACCCTCGTCCCGGCGTCGCAACTGCGGGCCCTCGCGCGCCGGCTGCCTCGGCTCGACGGGTACGCGATGCTCCGTACGCGATTCGGACATGACGGCTTCCTCACCGAGCCGGCACGGCTCGGACGCCTGCTCACCGCCGCACTCGCCAACCAATCATAACGCAGCCGCCACGCGCACGTCGCGCCTTCAGTGCTTCACGCTGGCCGAATCGCTGGGCGGAGTCGAAAGCGTGATCGCGCACCCAGCTACGATGACGCATGCGTCGATGGATGCAGACGCACGACGCGTGGCGGGCATCACCGATGGATTGCTCCGACTGTCGGTGGGGATCGAGTCGTCCGACGACCTCGTGGCCGACCTGCGCGCGGCACTCGACGCGGTGTCCGCCTCCACGTCCATCGGCGTGACTATCTCCCGCGCCTCCGTGCGCCGGCCGGTCGAGCGTTGACGCGCCGGTCCACGACGACCGTGCCGCCCTTCATCACCCACCGAACGCGGTCGATCACGACGCGGATGTCGGCCAGCGGATCACCTTCCACCGCGACAATATCGGCGAAGTAGCCCGGTGCGATGGCGCCCAGTTCCTTCTCCATGCCGAGTAGCGCGGCGCCATGCGTCGTCGCGGTCGCGAGCGCCTGCGCCGGCGTCATGCCGAGCGCCACGAACCACGCGAGCTCGCGCGTGTTCTGGCCGAACATGGTGAACACCGCGTCCGATCCCATGGCGAACCGCACGCCAGCCTGAAACGCTCGCCGCGCCGTGGCCATGTTGCGCTCGCGGTAGGCGTCGAGCGCCGCGGCTTGTGCGTCGGTGTAGCCGAACTCGGCGCGGTACTCGGCGTAGTAGCGGTTGTGGTCGATCGTCGGCACGTAGGTCGTGCCGCGCCGGGCCATGTCGGCGAGCGTCGCGTCGTCGAGATCCACGGCATGCTCCACGGATTCTGCGCCAGCGGCGGTGGCATCGCGTCCTCCCTCCGGACCGTATGAGTGAATCGCAATGCGCTTGCCCAACGCATGCGCCGCCTCCACGGCCGCCCGCATCTCTCCTGCGGAGAAGGTCTGGACGCCGGTCACGTCGGACGCACTTCCCGTGGATCCATACATCTTGATGACGTCGGCACCGCCGTCCACCTGAGCCTTTACCGCGGCCGGGATGTCGGCCGGATCCGCAATGCGCGCGCGCGCGACGACTGACACCGGCGCGGGATTCGTCGTCGTCGGTCGCAGGCGACCGAGGCCGTGCCCCGAGACGAACATGCGCGGACCGGGGAATGCACCTCGGCCGATCAGCTCGCGCATGGCGACGTCGGTGAAGTCGCGTGCGCCGAGGTCACGCACGGTGGTGACGCCCGTCTCGAGTGTCCGCAGCGCATTGTCCTGGGCGAGATACACCGTGACGGCGGTATTGCGCGCACCCTGCTGCTGCCACGGATTCGTCGCCGGCTGCCGATCCCAGTAGTACGTCATGTGTGTGTGCGCGTCGATCAGCCCCGGAATCGCCGTGTAGCGGCGAAGGTCGCGGACCACGGCGCCCCGCGGTATCGCCTTCGTGCCGGCGCCCACGGAGACGATCCGCTCGCCGTCCACCACCACCACCGCATCGCGGATCGTGCGACCGCTGCCGTCCGCGAGTGCGCCGAAGCGGAGCGCGATTGGGTGAGGCGTGACGCGTTGCGCCCACGCGGGAGGGGCGAGGGCGAGGAGCACGAGGCAGGCCAGACGATTCAATGGCATGATGCAAGTGTGGTGACGGAGTCCGACCTGCGAAAGGCGGTCGCGGGGGCAGGCGGTCTTGCGTGTCGCGAGCGCACGAGCATGTTGGGCACGTCCCGCTGGCGAACCGCCGACTACTCCGATCCCCATTCCGCGCATGACCTCGTCCCTGTTGTCCGGTCCCTGTGCTGCCGCTCTGCTCCTCTATGCCGGTGTCGCCCGCTCGCAGGCACCGACGCCCGCGCCAACGCCAACCGACGCGAGGCCGGGCGCCATTGCGCTCGTCGGCGGAACGCTGATCGACGGCTTCGGCGGCCCCCCGATTCGCAACAGCGTAATTCTCGTCGAGGGAGAGCGGATCACGCGAGTCGGCACCGTGCAGACGCTGCCGGTGCCGGCGGGCGTGCAGGTGATCTCCACCGAGGGCATGAGCGTCCTGCCGGGCCTCTGGGACATGCACGTGCACACCATGCTCAACGGACACAGCGACTACGCGCACTGGGATCGCACCTACATCCCCTTGCTCGAGCGCGTGATCATGCCCGCGTCGGCGCATCAACTGCTGCTGGCCGGCGTCACGAGCGCCCGCGATTTGGGCGCCCCGCTTGCCGCGAGTGTGAACGTGCGCGACGCGATCAACGCGCGACGGATTCCCGGCGCGACGCTCTACGTCTCTGGCCCATTTCTCCAGCACCGTCCCTATCCCGGCACGGAGGCGTTCCGCTGGGGGGTGAATGGCGTGGACGACGCGCGCGAGAAGGTGCGCGCGCTCGCGCGGGCCAAGGTGGATTGCGTGAAGCTGATCGATCAGGACGAGATGACGATGGACGAGGTGCGCGCGATCGTCGACGAGGCGCACAAGCACGGGCTGCCGGTCATCGCGCATTCGCACCGGCCCGAGGAGATCCGTCGCGGACTCATCGCGGGCGTGGACGGCTTCGAGCACACCGGCATGGCGACGTCCCCGGAGTAC
The DNA here is from genome assembly GCA_039928585.1 of Gemmatimonadaceae bacterium. Classification (GTDB taxonomy): domain Bacteria; phylum Gemmatimonadota; class Gemmatimonadetes; order Gemmatimonadales; family Gemmatimonadaceae; genus AG11. The sequence goes on from JBDSSY010000166.1 coordinate 6,709, forward strand.
CCACCCGACATCATCGCCCTGCTGCAGGAGCGGACGGCGCGCGGCAGTGCCGGGCCGTTATTCTGGACACCGACGATCGAAGGACTGTTCAACTACGAATCGATGCGCGACGATCCCGAGGCGCTCGATGATCCGTCATGGCACCTCGATCTGCCCGATTCCATCGTTGCCGACATCCGGGCATCCATCGCGCACCCCGACCGGATGCCCTACTTCCAGGCGACTCCAAGCCGGCGCCCAACGCTGGGCCGCAAGTTCCAGCAGTTGAAGGATGCCGGCGTCGCGTTGCTCGTGGGCACGGACGCCGGGATCCCGATGAAGTTCCACAGCCAGGCCACGTGGCGCGAACTCGATACGTGGGTGAATCGGCTGGGCGTGGATCCCATGATGGCGATCCGCGCCGCGACCTATTGGCCCTCCGTAGCCATGAAGGTGGACAAGGACGTCGGGACGGTGAGCGAGGGCAAGTACGCCGACATCATCGCCGTGCGCGGGAATGTCATGCGCCACATCGCACTGCTCCAGCGGGTCGATGTGGTGGTGAAGCGCGGCGTACGCTACAAATAGCTCCCGGACTCGACCTTCAGCGTCACCACGAGCTCTCTCTCCACCGCGGGGGCGTGGCGCATGTCCGCGAACTGTATCAGTCGCTGGGGTCGAGCTCCCGAAGCAGTTCGGCAGTTCGCTCCAGGCCGTTGTGTCCGCGGAGCTGCCGGAAGCGTTCTTCCGCACGACCGGCCTCGAGCCGTGCACGATCCGGCTCATCCATCCGTTGTGAAAGACGCGCGCTGGCCAGTAGCGCTTCCCCCTCGATGAGCGCCTGTCCGGCGTGCCTGGCGAGCACAATGGCCTCATCGAGGAGACCGCGTGCGTCGGCATGCTGGCCGAGTGCGGTTGAGGCCTCGCCGGCGCACCGCCACGCATCTGCCTGGGTCTCCCGATCGCCGTTTGCGGCGCTGGTTCGGCCGGCGGCGAGTGCGCTCACAAGCGCGAGTTCGTAGTCCGCGCGTCGCAGCGCGAGCTCTGCGCGGCCGACTCGCGCCATCAGCACCAATCGCTCGGCCCCCGCTTGCTGCGCGAATTGAATGGTCCGCACCTCGAACTCATCGCCGGAGGCGTAATCGCCCAGGTCGCGATGCACGATGGCGAGATTGTGAAACGTCTGCGCCAGCCCGCGCATGTCACCGAGACGCTGATAGACCGGTACGGCGAGCTGGTACAAGGACAGCGCTGTGTGCCACTCGCCGCGCAAGCTGGCGATGGCTCCGAGATTGTTGGTGGCGTGCGCCACAAGGACCGCGTCATTCGCCTGCTGTGCGAGCTCGAGCGCACGATCCCACGCTGCCTGGGCCTCGTCGAGGTATCCCATGGCGAAGTTGGCCGCTCCAAGCAGGTTGAGCGCCGTACGATGAGCCGCTCGATTCGCGCTGTGCGTCAACGCGGGAACCGCTGTTCGCAGGCATTCGCGCGCGCGCTGGGGCGCTCCGCTCCGCATGAGCGCCTCGGCGTACAAGGTCACCCGCGCCGGCTTGTCCGTCGTCGGCGCTCCCTGCGCTTCCAGCAACGCCGCGACTTCGGGCCACGCGCCCGCCGCGGCGCGCGCACGTGCCCGCTGCAGCACCTGGTCGTCGAGGATGGGGGAGGTCATCGCGGAGGGGGGAGGGAGGAAGCTGCTCGACTCAGTATGCGATTGCGTATCCAGTGAAGCCGAGGATATCGGCCTCCAGTTCTTCCAGACTGAAGTTCGTCACGCTCGCGAGGCGGACCCACGGAAGTCCCGGCGCCTCCTGCTTCCAGATCCGCAATGCCGTCTTGGCCCGGTCATCGTCCGCATCCTGATCACCATCTCCGTCGAAGTCATGACTCGACTCGCGGAAGTCGAGCTTCAGGTCTGCCGGCTTCGATACGGAGAAGCGCAACCCCGACGGCTGGAAGTCGAGGATGAGGCGAGCGGGATCCGCCAGGCGAATGGTGATGAGCACGGAGTCACCCATCTGGATGACGGTGCCGTCCGGTCGCCGGTCGAGCGATGTAGCCGACACCTTGAAGCGCATGAAAACCGACGAGTCGGAACGCCCCGGTCTCGGCTGGTAGTACATGAACGCCTCCCGATCCTCACCGCGCTTCGCGTAGAAGCTCAGCATCGGATTGGCCAGCAGGGGCGCGTCGGCTGCTGGTCGAAGGAAGTGCAGCTCCTCGGCCGAGCGGATATCACCATCCGGCGACAGGGCGCCGTCGGAGGCGCACCCGGACAGCGCGCCGAACAGGAGGGTACCCAGAGCGAGCGCGAGGGAATGCGCAGAAGGAGGAATTCGCATCAGCGTGCCTCGGTGGTTTCGTGGAGGTCAGGTCGGTCGAGTGCGTCGTCATCAGTGGTACCGTCATCTCCCGACGCGCCGAGCAGACGAAGCAGTCGCGGTCTCGAGATGCCGAGCCTCCGCGCCGCCTCGCTCTTGTTGCCGCCGCACACGGCGAGCATGCCGTGCACGGCAGCGGCGACGATCGTCCTGAGCGGAGCGGGGAACGGCAGGCCCGCGTCCGAATTTGGACCGCCGCGCACAGGCTCGAAGTCATCCGGAGTGAGCACGGACGACCGTGCGAGCAGAACGGCGCGCTCCAGTATGTTGCGCAACTCGCGAATGTTGCCGGCCCAGTCGCGCGTCCGGAGCGCTTCCGATGCCGCCGCGGTGAGTTGCGGGCGTGCGATGCCGTACTCCGTCGCAAATCGGAGGAGAAAGTGCTCCGCGAGTGGCAGGATGTCCTCCCGGCGTGCGCGGAGCGGGGGCAGCTCGATCGGCACGACGTTCAGGCGATAGTAGAGATCTTCGCGGAACTCCTTTCGTCGCACCGCGTCGCCCAGATCCACGTGGGTGGCCGCGATCACGCGCACGTCGATCGGGATGTTGCGCGTGCCACCCACGCGCCGGATGGAACGTTCTTCCAGCGCGCGAAGCAGCTTGCCCTGAAGGGGAAGCGCGAGGTGCCCGATCTCATCGAGGAACAGGGTTCCGCCATTCGCGAGCTCGAAGAGCCCCGGCTTGGCGCCCGTCGCGCTCGTGAAGGCCCCCTTCTCGTGTCCGAACAGTTCGCTCTCCAGCAGGTTCTCGGGAATTGCCGCGCAGTTGATGTCCACGAACGGCGCCGCATGCCGAGGTCCGTCATAGTGGATGGCGCGTGCGAGCAGCTCCTTGCCCGTACCGGTCTCGCCCGCGAGCAGGACCGTGACGGCCGAGTGCGGAATGACGCGCGCCGCGCGCTCGAGCGCGGCGTGCAGGATCGCGCTGTCACCGAGAATGCCCTCGAAGCGATACTTCTGCCGCTCCGCTGCGGTAAACGCCGTCGCCTGCAGATCGACCCGGAGCGCCTCGGCGCGTTCACGCAACCAGGCTCGCAGCAACTCGTAATCGTCCGGGAGCGCGAAGTACGCCGACGCACCGGCGCGAACGACCGCCGCCGACAGCCGGTGATCCATGATGGCGCCCACGGTGGCGATGGGAATGCCACCGCCCACCATCTGCAGCAACGCGGGCTCGATCTGCTCTTCTTCTCCCGCGGCGGCGATCAGGCCCACCGTTCCCTCCAGGCGATCGAAGCCGGCGGGCTCCGAGACCGTGACGATCCCGAGGCCGCACTCGCTCGCGAGCAGCGGCCATTGCGCCGAGAACGAATCAGAGAGGGAGAGCACGGAGAGGAGGGGCACGGGGCGGGGAAGAGGGCGGAGAGGTGCCGCCGGTGGGGTGCGAGCGCGGTGGCGCGGCAGAAGTGCCCGCGCCACCGGCCCGCAGTGCTCAGTTAACGACGCCCGTCGTGATCGTCGTCCTCGAAGACGTCGAACGAGCGCTTGATGTTCTCATCCACCAGCGACTTGTTGGCGCCGCCGGAATTCGCCGTCGTCGGGTCGATACGCACGCCACTCGCGTTCAGGAACCAGCGCGACATGTCGACGTGCACGGTCAGGTTGTTCGTGGCGCCATCCACGACCATGTCCGGGTTGAACGCGAGCTCGATCTCGGCCTCGACGCCGGTGGTATAGACGAACGGCACACCATTATAGGTACCTTCGACGCGAATGCTCACGCCACGGAAGTTCGGGTTGGCGGCAAGGAAGGCCGCCGACTCCTGCTGGCGTCCCTCGTTCTCCGAGCTGATCGCGTCGATCTTCGTCTCGAACTCCTCGTACGTACCCGCGGGAATGGTGACCGTCAGCGCCGTGCGCGTCGCGGCGTCCACCGGCAGGTCAACGAGCATGGGCCCGAACTTCAGGTCCGGGCAGCTGTCCTCGTCGGCCTCGACCGCATCGATGCACGACACGCCCACCCGTTCGAGCTCCGACTTCGAAAGCACGACCTGCGCCCGTGTGATCACAAGCGGATCCGGCGCTCCTGCGACCGAGTATCGGGCCGCCGTGGCCACCGGGGTGAGGCCGCCAGTCGAGAATGACATGCTCACCGGACGGGCGCCGCCCGTTCCGGTGGAGTCGGCGCACGCGGCGAGACCGGCCGAAGCCAGCAAGACGACGGTGAAGAGGCGGGGCGAGGTCTGCATGAAAAGCTCCTGATAGTTGGAATGACTCTGAGTCGGTGCTTCTCCGAAACCGCGACAGTCGACTCGAGTCCGGGTGGTGGGAGCGGCCGGAGACGATGGCGTGTAGGGCGAGTCGCGTGCCGAAGACCACCGGCCGACATCGTGTGATAAGCCGTTAAACCACATATACTTGCGTAGTGTGATCGATGTCACGAACGAGGTGGCTATCACGAATCGTTATACGTGGCTCTCTCGAATCGTTGCAGGTGCACGACGAGCCGTCCACGCGACGATGCGCGCAAGAACGCCGACGGGCCGGCGCGCAGATGCGCACCGGCCCGTCGCTGCTGCTGATGTCCGAAGGAGCGCGCCCTACTCGCGGGCGTAGACCAGGCGGTGTCCCTCGAAATCGATCGTCATGCCTCGGCCAGTCATGGTGGCTGCCGTCGATGAGTTGTCGCTCGTGAGCCGGATGGTGACGGTGGGGCCGCTCACCGTGTACGTGCCGGTCTCGATCGATTCGTCGAGCGTCACGACTCCGCCATCGGTGAGCCGAAAGCTCGTCCGTTGCGTGAAGGCGCCGCCTGACGCCAGCACGAACTGATCAGCGAGCACTTCGAGCTTTGGATCGCCCGCGATGAGCACGACCGGCGGTGGAGCGCCATCATAGGTTTCCAGCCGATACGTGCCGAGCACGGACGGGCTGTCGGTAATGCCGTCGGAGCCGCAGCCGGTCGCGGTCATGGTGCCGATGGCGAGCATGAAGAGAGCGATGAAGCGTCGCATGGGGCCTCGCAGAGCCGAATTGTGGGTTGGGCGATGGTACGTCGCAGTCCGCCATCCGAGAGGCGGCGGACCGCCCGAACGGGATCACGACAATGGCTTCACGCCCGTTTCCACCCAGCGCGCGAGCGACTCGAATCCGTTCACCATTTCGTCGGTGCTGAACGCGCAGTGTCCGAAGCCGCTGACGGAACGCTGCAGCAGCGACTGGGAGGATCCGTTGCGCCGCACGATCTCGGCGAAGGCTCCTTCATGGAAGAACGGCACGAGGGGATCGCGGGTGGTGTGCAGCGTGAGGGTGGGCACCAGGAGCGCGCCCGTCGGCTGGAAGTACTTGTCGACGTAGGCCTCGGCGTCCGGTGTCGAGGTGAACCGTCCGACCCCGGCGTTGATCATCGCCAATACCTGTGCCGGGAGCAGACCCGGCGCGGCTGCGCTGTACGACGTCTGCGAATTGTCGAACATGGAATGACCGTGGGTACGATCAAGAAAGTCGTCGATGCCGATCCAGTCGTACTTGAGCGCATACAGCAGCGACGTGAGCAACTCGGTCCCTGACGCGCCAGCCAACGGTGTCTGCGCCACGCGTGCGATGATGCCGAGACCGGTGGGATTTCCCATCACCGCCTGGATCACCTTCGGCTGCACCTGCGTGTCGAAATCGACGCCCGCCGGCACGTGCAGCACGTCGCCCGGCACCACGCCCGGATAGAACAGGTCGAACAGCACACGCACGTTGGCGATGTAGCTCAGCTCCGCGGCTGTACCGCCGAGTGGTGCGCACATCGCGAAGACACCGTCGTACTGTGAGGCATGCCGTTCCGCGAGCTGCTGCACGATCAATCCGCCCAGAGAGGTCCCCATCAGAAAACTCCGCGATGGCGTGCCGAACTTCGACTTGAACACGCCGCGAAGCTGATGGGTGCGCTGCGCACCGTCCTTCTGCGCCCAGCCGTTCTCCGAGAAGCTGGAGTACGCCACGGCGTACCCGCGCGCGCCGAGCGCGTCGCGGACGGCGGGGAACCCGTCGCCGGTGGGCAACTCGACAGCGGCGAGCGGCGGGCGGATGCCGTGTGCGTAGAAGACGACGTCGCCGTTCCACGAAGACGGCATGTAGAGCGCGTACTGCGCACCGGGCCCGGTCTCACCCGTCACGGTGCTCGACCAGAGCGGAACAGCATCGGCGCTCGCCGCGATGGGCGTGAATGCCGCGGGCGCGACGAGGGACTCCTGTGCGCAGGCGGAAACCGCCAGCGCGACGGCGAGGGGAAGGAACGGGGAGCGTGACATGGTGCCTCCAATCGGGAACCCACGGTGGGCGCGCCTCGGCGGCGCGTCGCCTGCCGGCCGAGCATCCCGGCAGCGCGCAACCATGATCGTGCTGCCCGACGAGGCGCGCCGTCGTGCGTTCGACGTAGAAGCCGCGCGAGATCGACGTAGGACGGACAGGCCGAGCGAGCCGTCGCCCCCGATCAGTTGTCCGTGAGGCCTTCGCGTCGAGCGATGTCGGCCAGCTGCCCGCGTGAGCCGACGTCGAGCTTCTCGAAGATGCTCGACAGGTGCGTGCTCACGGTGCGAGGCGAGATGCCCAGGGCCGAGGCGATCTCCTTGTTGGACTTGTGCGTGGCGGCGAGCCGGGCGACGTCGACTTCGCGTCCGGTGAGACCGGCCGCCCCGTTCGTCTGGGAGCGCGCCGGAGGCCGGAGGCCGAGTTCGCGAATGACGTCGCGCGTACGCGTCAGCTCCGGCTCGGCACCGAGCTGCACGAATACGTCGTGGGCGCGGCGCAGCTCTCGCGCCGCATCGTCGCGTTCCCCTGTCATGCCGAGCACCCAGCCGAGGTTGCGTCGCGCCCGCGCGGCATCGAGTACCCAGGGCACCGCATCGAGGGCGTCGGCGCCGCGCCGGAGCAAGGGAATCGCGCCGGCGTGATCGTCACGCAGCATGCGAATCAGCGCATCGCACGTGTCCGCCCACGCGAGGCCGAGTTGATGGCCAAGGTGGAGGGACTCGCGTCGCAACCGGTCGCGATAACGCTCTGCCGAATCCAGATCGCGTAGCCAGAGCGCTGCCTCGATCATGCCTGGCAGGAGCCGATGGACCGACCACGCGACGTAGCCCGTGGAATCCACCAAGGCCAGCCCACGCGCTCCAACCTCGAGCGCGAGCCGATACTCGCCTGACGCCACATGATACGCCACGAGCCCCGCATGTACCGGTACGCTGGAATGCACGTCGAGCAGCGTGCGCGCGGCGTCCCGCGTGAGGGCGAGCGCTTCGTCCAGATAGTCCTTCGCGAGCGCGCTGCTGCCGCGGTGCAGATGGATCATCGCCGCCCAGACGAGCAGCCGGGGCAGCAGCATGCGCTGGCCGAGCGCGCGTGCGAGCGGAATCGTTCGCTCGGCGAGCGCGAGCCCGGCATCCCACTCTCCCGTACCTGATGCATATTCGATCGCGATCTCGGCCATCCAGCAACGCAGTACCGGCGACCCCAGCGCGTCCGCGAGTCGTTCTCCCTCGGCCAGATGGCGCGCCATCATCGCGCCGTTGCCGGACAGGCCGCCCACCATGGCCATCGCCCAGTGCGCCGACCACTCGACGCCGCGCTCACCCGCTTTCTCGGCAAAGGCGATGGCGCGCGCGCCGTCGGCGTACGCACGGTCCGCGGGCCCGGTGAAGATGTGCAACACGAGTGACGCCCGATGGACGCGCGCCAGCACCCCCGCATCATCGAGCCGCTCGGCGAGCGTGAGCGCGGAATCGACGTCCGCACGCGCGGCCAGCGGATCGCCGAGCGCCTGCAGCGTCATTGCGCGCGCGACGCGAACGCGCGCCAGCAGGGAGGCGTCCGACGACGCTGCGAGCGCGTCGATGGCGGCATCGAAGTGCGCGAGCGCCTCGGGATAGC
>JBDSSY010000167.1:0-2964 GCA_039928585.1 Gemmatimonadaceae bacterium
CGATGAGCTTTGGGTGGTTTCCACGGACGAACCCGCCGCGCATCAGCATCAGCGGATCCAACGCAGGCGTTCAAGCCGGGCTCACGGTGTGGAAGGACGAGGATCTGGTCGTCGCGGTGCTCGCCAATAGTTGGGGGCGCGGTTCGCGAAGCGGCGAGTTGATGGACGATGGCGAGAAGGGGTTGATCGGTAAACTGGCCGCGGTATGCGTTAAGCCGTAGGCGCGAAGTACGAAGCACTTTTCGGGGAGACCTCGACGCGAGGCTGGGGAGCGTACGCTATTGAATTGTGCTCGCTGCCCGCGCACACTACGACAAATGCCTCGCCGCTCACGTAGGGCGTCAGGTTGAGACCGAGCTCGTCGTACTTCTGCGTGGGAGATATCTCGATGCGCCTGCATATCGAACTGTCGCTGCTGCTTTCCCTCTCGGTCGTTAGCTGCGCCCCGACCGGAGCGGGTGCTCCGGCCGCAATGCCCGACGCGAGTGTAGCACGCCAGTCGACAACGGCCGGCGCGATCCATCATTTCACATCAGCGTACCTCGACTCCGTGGCGATGCGCTTGGCGGGAGAGTCTTCTCCGGCACAGCTCCTTGGTGACCGCGGCGGCTATTCGTATCTGTTGATCCGTCGCACATCACCTGGAGAGGTCGAGGTGCACACGGCGTGGGACGATGTATTCGTTGTGCGAGCGGGCAGCGCAACGCTTCTGACGGGAGCCACCGCTGACGGAGGCCGCGACACAGCTGCGGGGGAACGCCGCGGCGGACAGATTGCGAAGCCTCAGCGTCGAGCCCTACGCACCGGGGACGTCGTGGTGATTCCGGCTGGTCTCGCCCACCAAGTGCTGCCTGACGCTGGCGAAGCCGTGACGTATCTCGTTGTGAAGACGTTGGCGCGTGCAGGATGATCGCACGGCGATCTAGCGTCGCGGCGAGTTCATTATGGTGCCACCGTCTGTACCTCCACTCGCGAACCTTGTCCGGGCACCCGCCACACCCGGTGCGTCTGCTTCTGAAAATTCGCGTCCTTCGTCTGGACATCCCAGCATGACTGACGCTCCACATCTCGAAACTGCGCGGCTGCTCCTCCGGCCGATCGTCGCGGACGACTTCGCGCTGTTTTACGCGCGCCTGGTGTGCGATCCCGTCGTGATGGCGTTCTATCACGCGTATGCCCGCCCGATGGCCGACATCGAGCGACGCGCCCGCGCACAACGGGACTTCTTTGATCACTTCGCCGACGGCGCCGCGAGGTTTGGCTACATCTGCTGGGCGATTACAGACAAGCGCGCTACCGATGCCACCGACGGAGCACCAGGTGCAGCTGCCGAGGCAGGAGAATTTCTGGGCTGGGCAGGAGTACTTACCCCTGCGCTCGAGGACGCGGCACTCGGCCCCGAGCTCGCGTACATGATCGCCTCGCCGTTTCACGGCCAGGGCCTCACCACCGAGGCAGCCGATGTAGTGATTGCGGACGCCTTCCCGCGCTACGGGCTCGCCGCGCTGCACGCCGTGGTGGACGCGCCGAACGTGGCCTCACGCCGGGTGGCGGAGAAGCTGGGTTTTACCTATGAAGGTCCAGTACGCGTCTATGGGTCCGAAGACATGGTCTTGTATACCCTCGACAAGCAAGAAGCCTCGAGGTTGAAGCGGGAGTAAAGCATCAGAGTGCTCGCGGCCTACGGTGCCACTGTCTGCACTTCCACCCGCGATGCTTGCCCGGGTACCCGCCACACCCGGTGCGTCTGCTTTTGAAAATCCGCGTCCTTCGCGTGGAAGATGTTCGCCACCCACGTCTGCGGATTCCGATCGATGATCGGGAACCAGGTGCTCTGCACCTGCACCATGATCCGATGTCCCTTCTGGAACCGGTAGCTCTGGGTGTGCAGGTCGATGGTGAATGGCGTGACCGCGTTCGGTACTAGTGCGACTGGCCGCTCGTACGACTTCCAGAAGCGCCCGCGAAACACGTCGTTCGCCACCATAAGCTGATAGCCGCCGAGCTTGAAGTCGGGCTCGTATTTCTCCGGGTAGACGTCGATCAGCTTCACCACCCAGTCGGCGTCGCCACCAGTCGTGCTGGCGAACAGCTTCGCCGTGATCTCGCCGGCGACGACGACATCCTCCGTCAGCGGCTCGGTCTCCCAACTGAGAACGTCGGGGCGCTGTTGCACGAATCGCTGATCCTCCAGCAGCCATGTGGACCAGCCGGATCCCTTCGGGTAGTACGTGGGCTCGATGGGCCGCGCGCGGTACGGCACCGGATGCGCCGGGTCGCTCACATAGGAATCGAACCGCGAGCCTTCGGCCGATATCGGCGGGTCGAACGATAGTCGGCTGCCCGCATGGAAATAGAGTGACCGCGTCACTGCGCTCTTCGGCGGCCACGAGTCGAAGGTGCGCCACCGGTTGCTTCCCGACTCGAACACCGTCGCCTCGGGCTGCGACAGCGTGCCCCGATCCTTCAGATGGTACGCGAAGAAGGGCGCCTGAATGTTCTTTCTGAAGTACTCGCCAGTGGGTGAGCCGAAGTCGATCTTGCCGAGCGTCTGCCCGGGGCCGCCACCCCACCCGCCATGCCGCCACGGGCCCACCACCAGGAAGTTCTGCGCGCGCCGATCGTGCTTCTCCAGCTCGCGATAGATGGTGACTGGTCCGTAGAAGTCCTCCTGATCCCACCATCCGGCAACGTTCAACGTCGGCACCGTCACTCGCGACAGATACGGCTTCATCGCTTGCCGCTGCCAGAAGCCGTCGTAGTTGGGATGGTTCACGAAGTCGGTCCACGTAGGCAATGTCTTTCCCTTCAGCACTTTTGCCTGGACGTTCGACAAGGGGCCGAGCGCGAGATACCAGTCGTACGTGTCGTAGCGGTCGAAGTCGAAGTCGGAGTTTTCCTTCGACGCCTCGGTGAGGTACGCGTACTCGAAGCCGTAGCTCAGCCGGAACGCGCCATTGTGAT
>JBDSSY010000168.1:0-3342 GCA_039928585.1 Gemmatimonadaceae bacterium
GCCACCGGTCGCCGACGGTCACGAGCATCACGCTGCCCGAGTCGCTCACGGCGTCCACGGTGCTCAAGGCGGTGAAGGAGCGCGGCTTCACCATCGGGAGCGGCTATGGCAAGAACAAGGAGACCACCGTGCGAATCGGCCACATGGGCGACCACACGCTGGAGGGACTCGAGCGGTGCCTCACCGCGTGCGATACGGCGTTCGATGCGCTGCTGTCGCAGTGAGTCGGCGCCGTAAGCCCTTGCCGTCTACAGCTCTTCTACCGCGCTGAGATCGGGGCTCCATGCGCGGGCCCGGTCGCGCCCCGACCGCTTGGCGGCGTACAGCGCGGTGTCGGCGCGGGCCGAGATCATCGCGGCGAAGTCGTCGCGCGATTCCGGGGCGCCGGCGACGACGCCGATGCTGGTGGTCAGGCGGATCGCCGGCGCCCACGGCACGGGTGGAGGAAAGGAGTGCCCTCGCACGATGTCGCAGAGTCGCGAGGCGAACTGGAACGCGCCGGCGGCATCGGTGTCGGGCAGCAGCATGGTGAACTCCTCGCCACCCGTGCGCGCCACGACGTCCCCGGCGCGGCACGCCTGGTTCAACAGCGCACCCGCGGCGCGCAGCACCTCGTCGCCGACGAGATGTCCATGCGTGTCGTTGATCTGCTTGAAGTGATCGAGATCCAGCGCAAGTAGCGCGAGTTCGCTCCCCGAGCGCGACGACCTCGCCGCGGCGCGCGCCAGTGCCTGCTCGAAGCCTCGACGATTGAGGCAGCCCGTGAGCGGATCGGTGAGCACCATGCTGGCGAGGTGCATGCGGACTCGGTTGTACGCGCGACCGACGCGGGTGATCGCGTCCGGACGCACGTCCGCCGCTTCGTCGTACTCACCCGAGAAGTCGCCCTCCTCGGCGCGCTCGAACAGCGTGACGATGGCGCGGAGGCGACGGCGTACATGGCCCGCATTCACGATCACGATCGTCGTGCCGGCCACGCCGATGATCAGGGTCCACAGGTCCTCGACGCGGTCGTAGGCGATGGGTCGGTCAGGCGCCGCAAACATGAGCAGCAGGTACGCCAAGAAGGACAGCACCACCATGCGCCACGCCTGTCGACGGCCGAAATAGAAGTTGGCGAGATGGATGACGATCATCGCCCCGAACAGCGCACGCTCGTAGTGGACGGCGGTTGTGCCAGCGACCGTCATCGCGAAGCTGAAGGCGATGTCGCCGGTGAGCGCGAGAGTTACGACGGCAGGCGTGGCTCGCTCGAGACGGCCGACACAGATGGCGATCGCCCCGCTGAATGCGGCGTACGCGAGGGCGATGCCGAGCAGCATCGCCGGCGTCGCGCCGCCCCCCAGCCAGAACACCATGGCCAACTGCACGACGGTCACGCCGAGCGCGATCACGATTCGCGAGCGCGCCTGCGCGACGAGCACCGCAGCGGCCGCGGCATCGCGACCCGCGTCGTGCGGCGCAGCGGCCATCCGCGCGATCGAGCGTGGCGTGAAGAGCCGGGACAGGGTGACCGAACCGCGGTCGATGCTGGGAGGCGGAGTCATCCCCAACGAGCAATGGCGAGCCACGTGCCGGTGGAGATTACAACTGTAAAGCCTTACATGCCAATCATTTATGAAGACTCGAGCTGCGTGCAGGCCGGCTTCGGCACCGCGTACTGCGCAGGCCCGCGCAGACTGCCACGAGTCGGTGCGTGACGCGTCGCACCAACGTGACTGGACTGATCCGGCCGGCACGCATCACGAAATCGCGCGTTGGTCGATCTGACCGAGGCATACGTCGTCTTTCGGTCGTTCTGTCGCGCGCGTGTGGCGTCGCCGCGCCGGGCGAAGTGTTACACGCCCGCCATGGAGCCGCCGCGCGTTCCCGCACCTGTCTGCACGGACGCGGGTGGGTCGGCGCGCCGCTCGCCCACCTGCTGCCTCCACATCGCGTAGTACAGACCTGTGCGCGCGAGCAGTTCGTCGTGTCGTCCCTCTTCCACGACGCGCCCGCGCTCGAGGACGAAGATCCGGTCGGCGTGCAGCACGGTGCTCAAGCGATGCGCGATGAGGACCGTAATGACGTCCGCTGCCTCCGCCACGTCGCGCATGGTGCGGCTGATCTCCTCCTCTGTGAGCGAGTCGAGCGAGCTGGTGGCTTCGTCGAAGACGAGCAGTTGCGGCTCGCGCAGCAGCGCACGGGCGATGGACAGTCGCTGTTTTTCGCCACCCGAGATCTTCATCCCGCCTTCACCGATCACCGTGTCGAGCCCCTTGTCGGCGCGCGTGAGCAGTGAGCTCGCGGCCGAGCGGCGCAGGACGTCGAGGCACTGCTCGTCGGTGGCGCCCGGATGCACGAACAGCAGGTTCTCGCGAATGGTACCGCTGAACAGCTGCGCATCCTGCGTCACGAATCCGATGCGCTCGCGGAACCGGTCGAGGTCGACGCGCTCGCTCGGCACGCCATTGTAAAGGATCTCTCCCGCACCGGGCCGATACAGCCCGACGAGGAGCTTCACGAGCGTCGTCTTGCCTGCGCCCGACGGCCCGACGAAGGCGACGGTCTGGCCACGCTGCACCTGAAACGACACGCCCGCCAGCGCGGGTGCCGATGCCGTGGCGTGTGTGAAGCTCACGTCGTCGAACGCGAGAGTGCGCAGGTCGTCCACCGTGACCGGATCGACGGGCTTCGGATCGACGGGAATCTCGAAGATGGCGTCGAAGTTGGCGAGCGACGCCTCGGTCTCGCGATAGATGTTGATGACGTTCCCCAGCTCCTGGAGCGGGCCGAAGATGAAGAACGAATAGATCAGGAGCGAGAAGAACTGCCCGACCGTGATCTGCTTCTCGAAGATCAGGTAGAGCATGAGGAACAGGATGCACGTGCGAAGAAAGTTGACCGCGGGGCCCTGGATGAAGCTGAGCGACCGGAGGTAGCGCACCTTCTTGAGCTCGAGCTTGAGGATCTTCTCCGTCGTCGCGTTGAGGCGCAGTTCCTCCTGCTTGGCGAGCCCGAGACTCTTCACGAGCTCGATGTTCCGCAGCGATTCCGTCGTCGCACCCGCCAGCGCCGTCGTCTCGGCGACGATCACCTTCTGGATGGTCTTGATCCGCTTGCTCAGCACGGAGCTGAGCACGGCCAGCATGGGCACGGTGAGGAAGAACGCCGGCGCGATGGCCCAGTGCGCCTTGAAGGCATAGACCATCACGAAGAGAACACCTACGAGCGTGGTGAACACCATGTTCACCGCGGCGGCGATGAATCGCTCGGTGTCGGAGCGCACCTTCTGGAGCTTGCCGAGCGTCTCGCCGCTCCGCTGGTCCTCGAAGGTCTGAAAGGGCAGCGCCAGTGAATGGC
>JBDSSY010000169.1:0-10557 GCA_039928585.1 Gemmatimonadaceae bacterium
CTGCCGTCCCGATCACGATGAAGTCGATCGACCAGCGTGTAGGCGACGTCCGGGACCAGCGGCACGTTGGACGCATAGCGAAAGAAGACCTCGGTGCGCCCGGAGTCCAGCTGACGATCGATTCTCACCTCCTTCAAGTCGGCGAGGTAAGCCCGCCGGTGTGCATAGTCGGCGAGCATGGCGACGCTCTGCTCGGGCGCGGCATCGATGAAACGATAGATCCGGACGCGTGGCCACGGTGTTTCCTCGATGTCCTGCTGGATCATGACGACTCGACCGCGACCGAGCTCGCTCGTGTCCGACGCAGACAAGGCTGCGGGCCATTGCGCCCCGACTGAAGGCGCGAGCGCCAGCCACACCGGGAGCGCGAGCACCTTCATCACTCCAAACGACGCGTGACGAGGCATGTCCGCCTACTGCCGCTCCCCCGCCGCCGTCACCGGTGTCGCCGTCAGTCCATACGGCGAGATCATCTTTCGCTCGCGCGGCCACAACTCATCGAGCGTGTCGCCCGAGTAGAGCCTGCCGTTCTTCATCACGTACTTCACCGAGTTCGAGTTGCGCAGGTTCTCGAGTGGATTGCGGTCGAGCACCACGAGGTCCGCAAGCTTTCCCGGCTCGATCGAGCCGAGATCGCCATCCAGTCCGAGCGCCTGCGCACCGGTGAGCGTGGCGACTCGCAACGCATCGTGCGCCGGCATCCCGCCTGACGCCACGGTCCAGAGTTCCCAGTGATAGCCGAGCCCCTGAAACTCGCCATGACTTCCGACGCCGACCGTTCCACCGGCCTTCACGATGTCGGCGGCGATCTTCGCCGACTGGGGAAAGATGTACTCGTCGTCCATGAACCATCCACCCGGACCCGCACCAACTCCTGCACCGCGCCGTCGCGTCTTGGCGGCGAGATCCTCGTACGGCATGAAGCGCCGAACCTTCGGATCGTCGAACGGCTTTTCGCGCTCGAAATAGTACTCCTCGGCCCACGGCCCGCCGTATTGCACGAGGAGGGTCGGCGTGTAGGCGATTCCCGACCTGGCGTATGCGGTGATGACGTCCTTGTAGAGCGGCACTGTGGGGGTCGCGTGTTCCTGTCCCGGGTATCCGTCGAGCAGCATCGTCAGACTGAACTTCGTGTCGATGCCGCCTTCCGTCGTCGGCATGATGCCCTGTTCACGCGCGGCCATGATCACCCACTGGCGCGTCTGCCGGTTTCCCTTCACGTACATCTTGACCGTCTTGGTATCCCAGTACTTGCTGTAGCGCTTCATCACCTTGCGTGCGTGGTCGAGGTCGCGTAGCTGCTCCTGCCAGTAGCCGATGCCCACCGACGTGGAGTAGATGCGGGGGCCCACCATCTGTCCCGCCTCCACTTCGTCGGAGTACGTGACGACATCACTCGATCCCGTCTGCGGATCGCGCGTCGTCGTCACGCCGTACGCGAGATTCGACAGGTACATCCACGGCTGTTGCTTGTGCAGGCCGAAGGTCGGCCACATGTGCGCGTGCGTGTCCACGAAGCCGGGCAGAATCGTCTTGCCGGCGACGTCGATGATCCGCGCGCCCGTCGGTGCCTCTCCTCGGGCACCGATGCTGACGATGCGGTTGTTCCTGATCACGATGTCCGCGTCCTCGACGATCTCGCTGCCCTTCATGGTGATGGCGCGCGCGCCGCGCAGCACCACCGTGCCTTGCGGAATGTCTCGCGGTGCGCGCACCACGATGGCCAGTTCCTTCGCCTCGAACTTCCGCTTACCGAGCGAGTCGAGTCTCGCCTTGCCTAGCGCAGTGGTGTCCTTCTCGATCAGCTTCTTCTTCGCGTCTATCGCGCGGTCGAAGGCGAAGCCGGAATCGAGGTTGTAGCTGAAGAGCGAGCTCCCCATTCCCCAATGAATCGACTTGCCGTCGGCGCTCCACGTGGAGAACTCACCGCCGATGTCGGTGAGCCGCCGCGCTGGGACGGTGCTCTTCTGCGGATCCTGGATCGAGACGACAGGCGCTTCGCCGCCGACCTGCGGCACGGTCACCATGTACACGTCGTAGCCGGACTGCACGAGCGCCTGATCGCCCGTCGGACTCATGCGCGCACGCTCGGGGGCTTCACCTTTTTCCGCATCGAGCAGAACGGGCGCCGTCACGCGCAGGTGCTGGCGCTGATCGGTGCCATCCCATCGGATCGAAACGAGTCCGCTGTCTCCCGCCCAGAGAAAGATGCGACTGGGATCCTTCGTGAAGTGTGGCTCGTCCTTGCCCCAAGTCGGCGCGATGAAGGTGGCCACGCCGCCCGCCGACGGGATGGAGATGAGATCGATCGCTGCGCCCTCCGCACCGGGACCATCCTCCAGCCTCCGAGGCTCGGCCGGACCGCGCACGACGACGAGACGACTTCCGTCGGGCGACCACGCCGGGCGCTGGTAGCTGGCGACCTCCTTCACGAGTTGAACCGGCTGCGACGAGCCGCTTGCGCGCACCTTGTATACGGACCCACCGTCGCGCTGCCAGGTGACGTAACCGATCCACGCGCCGTCCGGCGACCAGGTAGGCTGCGCCTCCACCGCATCACTTGTTGTGAGTCGCTTCGGTGCGCCGTTCGGCAGCTCCATCAGGTAGAGCCGGTCGAGGGCCGTGAACGCGACACGCTTGCCGTCCGGCGACGGAGCGATGTCGCGGATCTGATGCACGTTGAATTGTGCTGAGTCGCTTACCGGAAACTTGAAGGCAAGCTTGGGGCCGAGTGCAAGTGCGGTTGTCACCCGGAAGGGAACGGCGATGGGCGCGGCACCATCGATCGGTACGCGCCAGATCTTCCCGCCGTAGGTCGTGACGAGCTCCTTCGAGTCTGGAGTGAACGCCATCCCCGGATAGGCGTCTCGGCTCCCGATCGCTTCCTGGTCATCGCGCTGCACTGGATACGCCAGCCACTTCTCATCGCCCGACTGCATGTCGCGCCGGACGAGCCCCGTCTTCGCTTCATGTCGTGAGGCATAGACCATCCACTTTCCGTCAGGCGACAGCGTGGGGCGGAGCGCCGAGCCGACGCGCGACGTGCGCACGGCGGAGCGACCCGTCTCGCGATCGTAGACGAAGATCTGGTACTGCGGATAGATCGCGTTGTACTGCCAGCTTTTCTGTCGCTGTGCGTACCACACGTAGCGCGAATCGGGACCGAAGGCCGCGCCGGTCGTGAGTGTCGTGTCCTTCGCCTTCAGCATCTGAATGCCGACGCCACCATCGATGTGGAACAGCCACAGCTTTCCCGGCCTGAAGACGATGTCACCGATCGTCGCGACGACGTACTTCCCATCGGGAGTCCACGCAGGAGACTGCACCGTCTTGTCGCGCAGCTTCGTGATCTGTCGCGCTTCCTTGGTGTCCACATTCATGATCCACACGTTCTCCGCGCCGTCACGATCCGACGTGAACGCGACCCACTTGCCGTCGGGGCTGAATCGTGGCTGGCCGTCGAACGCCATGCCGCTCGTGAAGTGCGTCGCGGTTCCACCCGCGAGTGGCACGGTGTAGAGATCGCCCAGCAGATCGAACGCCACCGTCTTGCCGTCGCGCGAGACATCCACGGAGATCCACGATCCTTCATCCGTGTCGATGTCGATCGTTCGCGCGGCGACGAGAGGGAGTTCCTTCTTCGACGTGTCGCTCTTCCTGGACGTATCGGGAGTGAGACCCTGCGCAGCGACCCGATTCACGGACGCGAACCACAGTGCGACGACAAGGAGAGCGACGGGGGAGCGCAACATAGGGGAACACGGGTAGGGTAACAGTCCCGCAGGAGGCGAGCGCCGCGGCAGGGGAGATTACTGCCCGCGCGAGGGACTCGATAGACTCGGGTCGCGACGGCGAGCGAACGGGCGGGAGGCGAACGGACGTACGGCGAGAGGCGTACGGCAGTACGGCGAGAGGCGTACGGCGCGTCGTGAGGCGGGGCGCGTACGGCGGGCGGCGTGGGAAATCGGAGCGCGGTCGGCGCGAGCGCCGTCCGCAACGGATGGAGAGGCGAGGGAGCGGGCGTTCCTGCAGACGGCGTCTCGAGTCGCGCAGCGACGATGAGTCTCGCCGTCGGAAGGAGCGCACGCGACCAACCGCGACGCGACCAATCGCGGCGCAATACGACCAACCAGCGCGCGACCGCCCGAACGAGCGATCGCGCGCCAGTCAGACTCAGGGAATCCGCACGCCCTCGGTCCGCAGCGTGAGCGTCGAATCGGCGCCCTTCGTATTGTACTTCGCCATCGTCGTGCCCACGATCTTGTCCCCGTCCTTCCTGAACGAGCCGTGCGTCGTGACGTCCACGCCCTTGCGGCGCACACTCTTGTGCGGGCCAGCATCGGTGACGACGCTGTCACCCGCAACCATGACGCGCACCGGAACCGTCAGACCGTTCTTGTACGCGAACGTCCACCCTTCGGTCGTACCCGTCGCGGTGAGCGTGAACTCCGTCGCGGTCGTGTCGGTGCCGCCCTGCGGCACCGAGCGCACCATCCACTTGCCGGCGATGTCCGACAGTGCCAGCGATGCGCCCGCCATCGGCGTTGGCGTCATCGCCCCAGCTGCGTTGGCCGCTGCCGCCGAATCTGCCGCCTTCTTCGCGTCGGAATCGGAAGCACCGTCGGACTTCCCACAGCCGACGAGCATTGCCACGCCGCAGCAGGCGGCGACGCGGATTGCTACACGATGGATCTGCATTGTTCCTCCCTGCACAGTGAACCGGCGGCGCGCGGGAACGACCCGAATGGAGCAGCGCGTCGGGAGAGACGATAGCGCAATTTGGCCCCGCCGCTAGACTTCACTTGCCCAACCGTCTCGACGCCCGAGCAATCGCCAGCCATGACAGATACCATCCGTCTCCCGGCGGTGGTTGACCGACTCTTCGACGGACCAGGCGAGATGCGTGCGCTGTCCCGCGCCTGCGACTGGGCTGCAACCCCACTCGGTCCGTCCGAGCGGTGGTCCGCGAGTCTACGCGTCACGGTCGGCATCGTCCTCGCGTCGCGCAATCCGATGTTCCTCTGGTGGGGACCGGAGCTGGTGCAGCTCTACAACGACGCATACCGCCCCAGCCTCGGGCAGGGCGATCGTCACCCCCGCGCACTCGGCGCACTCGGCCGCGCGTTCTGGACTGACATCTGGCACGAGATCGGTCCACAGATCCATCAGGTGATGACCACGGGCGAGGCGACCTGGCACGAAGACCAGTTCCTCCCCATCGAGCGAAACGGCCGTCTCGAGGACGTCTGGTGGACGTACGGCTACAGCCCCGTGTACGAAGACGATGGGCGGATCGGCGGTACGCTCGTGGTATGCCAGGAGACGACGCCCCGGATAATCGCCCAGATCGAGCGGGAGCGGCTGCTCGCCGATACGGCGCGAGCCGAACGGCGAGCTGCGCATGTGCTGGCGCGTATTTCCGACGAGCACCTCACGATGAATGCCGACTTCCGGATCCTCACCGTGAACCTCGCCGCCGAGCGTGCGCTCGGCATGCCGCGCGAGCAGCTGATCGGTCGCACGTATTGGGATGCGTTTCCGGCGTCCGCAGGATCGGATATCGAGCGAGCGTACCGTCGCGTGCTCGACGAACGTATCGACGCGCATTTCACGCATCATCACGTCGGCGAGGGCTTCGACCGTCAGCTCGAGATCGACGCATATTCCACGGACGACGGAGGCATCGCGCTGTTCTGGCGTGATGTGTCGACGCGGGTGCGGGCCGAGGCGCGCTTGCGCGAGAGCGAAGCGCGATACCGGGCGCTCTTCGAATCCATCGATGAAGGATTCTGCGTGCTCGAAGTCCTGTTCGACGACGACGACCGTGCAGTCGACTATAGGTACCTGGAGGCGAACGCGGCGTTCGAGCAGCAAACGGGTCTCGTGAACGTGATCGGCAGGACGGTGAACGACCTGGTGCCCGGTCTCGAGCCGCACTGGTTCGAAACGTACGGGCGGGTCGCACGCACGGGCGAACCCACGCGTTTCGAGGCACTGGCCGACGTGATGCATCGGATCTTCAGCCTGTACGCCTTCCGGATTGGCCGGCCGGAAGATCGGACGGTAGCCGTCCTGTTCACTGACGTGAGCCACGCGCGCACTGACGCGCGCGAACGCGAGCGGCTGCTCGCCGCCTTGGAAGTCGAGCGTTCGCGCCTGTTCGAAGTATTCCAGAGCGCGCCGAGCTTCATCGTCGCCTTCCGCGGTCCCGAGCAGGTGTACGAATTCGTCAACGAAGCGTATTACCAGGTCAT
Organism: Gemmatimonadaceae bacterium; assembly: GCA_039928585.1. GTDB lineage: Bacteria > Gemmatimonadota > Gemmatimonadetes > Gemmatimonadales > Gemmatimonadaceae > AG11. The sequence continues at coordinate 6,255 of JBDSSY010000169.1, forward strand.
CGGACATCGCGTTGTGGTGGGAAAACCGCTGCTCGAAGCGATCCCCGAGATCCGTCACCAGGGTTTCTTCGAGCTGCTCGAGAACGTGCGGCAGACCGGCGAGCCCTGGGTTGGTCGCGAGTCGCCGGTCGAATTGCAGCGCACGCCGGGCGCGCCGACGGAGACGCGGTACCTCGACATCGTGTTCCAGCCACTCACCGACGCCGATGGCACGCGCTATGGTGTGGTCGCGCACGGATCGGACGTCACGGAGCAGGTGTTGGCGCGCCGCGAGATCGAGCGCGTGCTCGAGGAGAGCGAGCACGCACGCGCCGATGCCGAAGCGGCACGCGGCGAGGCGGAAGCTGCGTCCCGCGCGAAGGGTGAGTTCCTCGCCGTGATGAGCCACGAGCTGCGAACGCCGCTCAATGCCATCGGTGGCTACGCCGAGCTGATGGAGATGGGGCTGCGCGGGCCGATCACCGAGCAGCAGCGGATGGATCTCGCGCGCATTCAGGCGAGCCAGCGCCATCTTCTCGGGCTCATCAACCAGGTGCTCAACTACACACGCATCGAGACGGGCACGGTGCAGTACGATGTCGAGAGCATCCCCGTGACCGAGTCGCTCGCGGCCGCCGAAGCATTGGTGATCCCGCAGGTGCGCGCGCGCCGGCTCGCGTTCGTGTTGGGCGACTGCGACCCCGCGTGGCGGGTACTCGCCGACCGTGAGAAGGTGCAGCAGATCCTGCTCAACCTGCTCAGCAACGCCATCAAGTTCACCGAGCCGGGCGGCGAGTTGCGCGTCGAGACACGCTTCGACGACGTTGTTGTGTCGATCGCGGTGCATGACTCGGGAATGGGCATCGCGCGTGACAAGCTGGGCTCGGTGTTCGAGCCGTTCGTGCAGGTGAACCAGCTCCTCACGCGCCCGAACGAAGGGGTAGGACTGGGCCTCGCAATCAGCCGCGATCTCGCACGCGGCATGGGCGGTGACCTCACCGCCGAGAGCACGATCGATGTGGGGAGCCGATTCACGTTGACGCTGCCGGCCGCGCGGACGTAGTTGTCACTGCGCGCCGCGCGCCGAACGGTTTGCTCGCTCAGCAAGCCTCTCGCCGAACGGTTCGCTCGCGCTATCGCCGCGCCACTCCCCGCCCGTACTTCCCGAGCGCGTCGAGTAGCCGATCCCTCGGTAGCGCAAACACCCGCACGTCGTTCGCGCCGATCATCGTTTCGGCCGCGAGCATCGCGTTGAGGATCGATTCCTCGGTCGCCTGGATCGTCGCGGCGAAGAGGGGATTGATGCGCGCGTTGGGCAGCATCGCCACGCGCGCGACGCCCGTGTCGCCCATCGTGCGCGCATTAGCGGTGGAGAACGCCACGAAGATGTCGCCCGAGCTGTTCTCGCCACGCCCGCCCATGCGACCGACACCGAGTGATGCACGCGTGGCGAGGCGCTTGAGCTGGTGCGGCATGAGCGGCGCATCGGTCGCCACGATGATGATGATGGAACCCGCTCCGTCGCTCGCCGTGGCGTCGCCCGCTGGACGCGCGATCGGTGGCGCACCACATCGAGGCATCAGCGGCAGTACCTGCGCATCGCGCGTCGCTGTGCACGGCGTGAGGTCCTGAATCTCTTCACCCACCGGTACGCCGGCGATGCGCAGCTCGCGACGCGCGCCGTAGTTGCACTGCACCAGCACGCCTACGGTGTAGCCACCCTGCGCATCGGGAAGCCGGCGTGACGCGGTGCCGATGCCGCCCTTGAAGCCGTGACACACCATCCCGGTACCGCCTCCGACGCTCCCCTCCGTCACCGCGCCCCCGCGCGCACCGTCGAGCGCCGCGATCGCGTGCTCGCTCGTCACGTGAAACCCATTCAGGTCGTTGAGCCGTCCGTCGAACGTCTCGGCCACGACCGGCAGACCCCACGGTTGCAGCCCCGGCCGTGACACCTGCCATCGCAGAATCGCATCACGCACGACGCCGACGCTGTGCGTGTTGGTGATCGCGATCGGCCCCTCGAGAATTCCGCTCTCCTGCAGCCACGTCGTGCCGGTCATCTCGCCATTGCCGTTCAGCGTGAACCACGCCCCGAACACCGGGTCCGCGCTGCTCTTTCCACGCGGATGCACGACGGTCACGCCGGTTCGCACCGGTCCCTTCCCCACCACGAGCGTGCCGCTGCCGCTGATCAACGTCGTGTGACCGACCTCCACACCGGCGACGTCGGTGATGGCATCGAGCGCACCCGGCGTGCCACCGATGAGCGTCGCGATGCCGATTTCACGCGCCCGCGTCCTGGAGGCGACTTGCGCGGGCAGGTAGACCGCGTTGGCGAGTAGGAGCGCGACGAAAAGATGGCGCATGGATGTGACCAGGGTGGGGAGACGCTCACCACCAGCGGCGCTGGCGGCAACTTGACGGCCATTCGACTGCGACGTCCATCATATTCCGCATGTGGGCTAAATCGCAGGAGGCAATGGCAAGCGACGTCGTCGCAGTACGCTCGCCGATTGAATGATGACACGAGGACGCGGCCGCTCGCGGAGAAGGGCATCGCGCGTAGCAAGAGACTCGCGGCGCAGCCGCGTGGCTCGCAGCGTGTAAGCGCGTCGCCCGACGGAGCGAGTGTCCGCGTCCGACCAGGCGCGACAATCTCTACGCTGATTACGACTCAATTAACGCCATCCAGCACGGAACCCAGCACCGACATCATCTCATCGATCTGATGGGTCTCCACGACGAGCGGCGGCGAGAGCGCGATGGTGTCGCCGGTCACCCGGATGAGCAACCCGCGCTCGAAGCAGTGCGTGAACGTCTCGAACGCGCGAGCACCCACGGCATTCCTGCGCGGCGCAAGCTCGATACCGGCCACGAGCCCGATGTTGCGCACGTCCACCACGTGTCGAGCGCCGCACAGCGCATGGGTCGCGTCTCCCCAGTAGCGCTCCAGCGACGCCGCCCGCGCGAACAGTCCTTCCGATTCGTACAGGTCCAGCGTCGCCAGCGCGGCGGCGCACGCGAGCGGATGACCGGAGTAGGTGTAGCCGTGAAAGAACTCCACGCCGGGGCCGCTCGCGTCGCACACCGCGTCGTAAATACCGCGCCGCGCGAACACCGCACCCATCGGCACTGCGCCGTTCGTGATCCCCTTCGCCACGGTCATAAGGTCCGGCACGACACCGAACCGCGTTGCCGCGAACGATGCGCCCAGTCGTCCGAACCCCGTGATCACCTCGTCGAAGATGAGCAGGATGCCATGCTCGTCGCAGATCGCCCGCAATCGCTCGAGATATCCCAGCGGCGGGATGAGCACGCCGGTCGATCCCGCCACGGGCTCCACGATCACCGCGGCGATGGTGCCAGCACCACGCTCGGCCACGACAGTCTCGAGCGCTTCCGCGAGGTGCGCACCCCACTCGGGCTGCCCCCGCGAGAAGGCGTTCTCGTTGATGTTATGGGTGTGCGGCAGGTGATCGACGTGAGGAAGCAGCTGCTCGCTGAATGCCTTGCGATTCGTCTCGATTCCACCCACCGATATTCCGCCGAAGCCGACGCCGTGATACCCCCGCTGCCGGCCGACGAACCGCGCGCGATGCGGCTCACCCCGGGCGCGATGATACGCGAGCGCCATCTTGAGCGCCGTGTCCACCGCTTCGGATCCCGAGTTGGTGTAGAACACGCGGTCCAGACCGTCCGGCAGCATGGCGACCAACCGGTCGGCGAGCTCGAATGCCAACGGATGACCCATCTGGAATGGCGGTGCGAAATCCATCTCGGCAGCCTGCCGTGCGATGGCCTGCGCGATCGGCTCACGACAGTGCCCGGCGTTCACGCACCACAGCCCAGCCGCGCCATCAAGAATCTGCCGCCCGTCGGCCGACGTGTAGTACATCCCCGTTGCCGATGCGAGGAGCCGAGGCGCGCTCTTGTACGAGCGATTCGCCGTGAACGGCATCCACTGCGCGTCGAGTGATACTTCGGTCGTATTCATGACATCCCGTTGGTTTCCGCGTCGCGATTCCATGGTCGTGGACATCAGTATTTCATACGGAAGAGTGAGGACGGGGTCAAGAACGCGGTTCGGCTGGACGGGCGAGCGGGTGAGTGTCCAAACGGCGAACGGCCGTACGGCGAGAGGCGTACGGCGCGTCGTGTGGCGGAGCGCGTACGGCGGGCGGCGTGGGACATCGAAGCGCGGTCGGCGCTGCGCGCCGTCCGCACGTGACGGAAGGCGGGAGGGAGCGGGCGTTCCTGGAGACGGCGTCTCGAGTCGCGCAGCGACGATGAGTCTCGCCGTCGGAAGGAGCGCACGCGACCG
>JBDSSY010000170.1:0-6540 GCA_039928585.1 Gemmatimonadaceae bacterium
GGGCAAGTTCACGGGGCTGCCTGTCGAAGCGCGTCGCCGAGGTCGTCGAAGGCGCGACCGAATGCGCTCCAGTCCCCGCGCGCGAGGGCATCGCGCATGGTGCGGTAGAGGCTGTCGGTCATCGCACGAAAATCCCGCCGCCCGGCTGACCGCAGGGTTCCCGAGCCCGGCATTCCGGCGGCGGCGACGAGCGTGGCATTCACGCGCACGGAGTCTTCGAGGACGGACGCAACCCTCGCCAGTCGAGGAGTTCCGCCCGGCCGCCATTGATAGATCGACTGCACGTACGCCGCGCGTCCGGCCACCGGAAGCACGCGCACCGGAGAGCGCACGAGACCGCTCTCATGGCTGGCCGTATCCGCCGACCGGAGCCGATCGAGCACCCCGCCCCATCGAAGGCCGTCGGACTCGAGCGGAATCCACGTCGTGGCGCGAAGCGGGCCTCCGTCGGAGGCGACGACGCCGCGCACGCGCTCTTGCGCGTCGAGCAGCGGCCAGAGTGTCGCGACCCCCGCACCCGGCAGCGCCACGTGAATCGGCTCGCGCGATGCTGCCGAGTCCGCGCCGTCGGGTGAGGCGAAGTGACGAAGCTCGAGACTGTCACCGCGAAATCCGGCAAGCGCGAAGGCGAGCGCCTGCGTTCGCGCGCCGTCGCCTGGCGGCGGGAGCGCGATCTGCACCGCGCGCTCCAGTGACGACACGGTCACGAACAAGCCAGGAAACTGCCGCACCCAGCTCGCGGCGACGGGATCCGGCACGGGGACGACCACCAGCCGTACGCGTCCGCTGGGCGCATGCACCAGCGCTGTCGCGGCGTGATGGAAATATCCGCGCTCGCTGCCGAGCACCGTGAGTCGCTGCGAGAGCGGATACGCGGTGGACGCCGAGTAGAGTTCGATCGCCCAATACAGGGAATCGCCAGCCACCACCGGCACGACGTCACGACCCTGAACGAGAAATGGTGCCAGCGAGCGGACGCGCTCGCGAACATCCCGTCGCTGCACGATCGTGGGACGATCGAGCGGAATCTCTCCGAAGAGCAGACGGAAATTCTGGAGCGCCCATGCGTGCGCGATGCGAGACGTCGTGGAGGCCATCTCCACACCGACGAGCCGACCAAGCGAGTCCGAGACGACCGAATAGCCGGGCGCACCGGTGAACACGGCCGGCTCGTCGAGCAGCGACTCGTCGCCGAACCCGGCGCCTGTGCCGCTCCGCACCGGCATTCCGCGCTCGTCGCCGCTGGTTGGATCGAATCGCGTGATGCCCCAGATGTCACGCGAATCGAGCGCGCCATCGCTGGTGTGCTCCACGAGCAGCGCCGTCAGCACGCCGTCGCGCTCCTGCCAGGCCGCGCCATCACCCACGACGCGCACCCGACGTACGCGCTCCGCGGCGAGCGCCAGCGTCGATCCGTCCCACAGGGACGCACGGCTTGCCGCAGCAGCGATCGAGCGGAAGCCAGCGCCGATGGAATCGGGTCGCATCCGGTCCACGGCGTACGCGCGCCGAGTGTAGCTGAGCCGAGTCGCGATGTACGGGCTCTCCTGCGCGATCGCATCGGCCGGACCGACCGAGCGACGCGCCAGGAGGGGGGCGACGGAGCGCGCCAGCACGCTCAGGATGAGCACGGCGCTCACCGCGAGGAAGGCGAGCCGCATCTGACCCGACCACCCTGCCCACAGGACGACGAACGCAGCGCACAGCGTGACGACCGCCAGCAGGAGCATCGCCGGTACGAGGACGCGATGGTCGATCGACGTGAACATGCCGCCCGCGCCCCCGCCCGACGCCACGAGTCGATACATCGCCAGCCGGTAACTCCACGACAGCAGCAGAAGCAGGACTCCACCAAGCATCACGACATGTCGTCGGACATAGGCGGACACATACAGGTGCCCGCGGTCCCATCGCAGGCTCGGAGTGAGCGCGTACAGGAGCACGACGAGCGCGGTGATGACACCGAACACGAGGATCGACCAGAAATACAGAGTCGTTTCGAACGGCAAGCGATAAACGAAAAAACCGAGATCGGCACCGAAGTAGGGATCGGCCTCGCCGAATGGACGACCCATCCGGGCGAGGAGCGCCTCGCTCCAGACGTCGCCCGGAAGCATCAATGCCGCGCCCACCACGGTCGCGAGGATCGCCGCGGCAAGGAACAGGTAGCGACCGGGCACCTCCTCCCCGATCTCGATGTTGGCGATGCGCCGTGGCAACACGAGTGACACGACGGAGTGGCGTACGGCGAAGAGATTCACGAACGCGAACAACGCGGCGACCGCGAACGACCCGGCGCTCAATGTCAGCGTAGTGATCACGCGCGTGCGCCACACGTCGACGGCGGAGAGCGAGTCATACCACAGGTAGTCGGTGTACAGCGCCGCCACCCAGCGGCCCGACATCAGGAAGAGTGCCGTTGCGGCGAGCGCCGCGAGCACGAGTCGACGGCGTGTCACCTCACACCGCGGCACCCTGCTGGCGCAACCACCCCTCCATCTCGGCACGGATGTCGGCGAGGCGCTCCGGCGTGCGAGCTTCGAATCGCATGACGATGATGGGCTGCGTGTTCGAGGCTCGGATCAGGCCCCAGCCGTCGCCGAACAGCACACGCACACCATCGACGTCGATCACGTCATGCCGTGCCCTGAAGTGCTCCACGGCCCGCTGGACGAGATCGAACTTGAGCGAGTCGGCGCAGTCGACGCGGATCTCCGGGGTGCTCACATACTCCGGCACGTCGGCGAGCAGCTCGCGAACCGTGTGCCCGGCGTCGGCGATGATGCGGAGCAGTCTTGCGGCGCCATAGAGGGCGTCGTCGTGCCCGTAGAATCCTTCGCCGAAGAACATGTGGCCCGACATCTCACCCGCGAGCGGCGCGTTCGTCTCCTTCATCTTTTCCTTGATGAGCGAGTGCCCCGTCTTCCACATCACGGGCACGCCGCCGGCGCGCAGGATCTCGGCGGGCAATGCCTGGCTGCACTTCACATCGAAGATGATCGACTGCCCCTGACCCGTTCGCGCGAGGACATCGCGCGCGTACAGAATGAGAATATGATCGCCCCAGACGATCCGCCCCGCTCCATCCACCATGCCGATGCGATCCGCGTCGCCGTCGAAGGCGAGGCCGATCTCTGCGTGCTCGCGGCGCACTGCGGCGATGAGATCCTCGAGATTTTCCGGAACGGTCGGGTCGGGATGATGGTTCGGAAAGGTGCCGTCGCTCTCCGTGAACAGGCCGATGGCATCGAGGCCGAGGGCCGTCATCAGTTGTGGCGCCACCAGCGCGCCCGCGCCATTGCCACAGTCGTACACAACCTTCATCGGGCGGGAGAAACGACCGATTCGGGTCGCGACGTCGGACACGTACCGATCGATGATGTTCTCGTGCCGCACCGTCCCTGGGGTGCTCGCGACCGGTGCCTGCCCTCGGCGAATGATGCCGAGCAGGTACTGGATGTCGTGCCCGTGCAGCGACTCGGTGCCGAACGACAGCTTGAAGCCGTTGTACTCCGCGGGGTTGTGCGATCCGGTGATCTGGATGCCCCCGATCACCGTCAGGTGATGAAGGCTCCAGTAGAGCAACGGTGTCGGCACCACCCCCACGTCGACGACATCCACGCCGGCACTCGTCAGTCCGGCGACGAGTGATTCACGAAGCGTCTCACCGCTCGGCCGATTGTCGCGACCCACCGCAACCGCTCCGGAGACGCCGCGCTCCCGCATCAGCGACGCGTAGGCAGCGCCGAGCGCATGCGCCACCTCGTCGGTGAGATCCTGTCCGACGATGCCCCGAACGTCGTTCTGCCGAAAGATTCCGGAGTCGATTGTCATCTGATGTCGTGGGCGCACGCCGCGGGGCCACCGCAGCAAGCCCGCCGTGCTATCGGGTGAGCGTGACGGGGCTCGAGCCCGATCGCGCGGCGCCCACGTCGCTGGGCGCCGAGATGCGCGGCTGCCCGACGGCGGCATAACGCACCGCATAGTCGGGCAGGATGCCGAGAATGAGAATCGCGGCGGCGCACGCAACCATGACGAATCGCGTCCAGCCCGGCGTGCGACCCACCACGGCGGCGTCGGCGAGGCGCGGCCGCATGAACATCACCATGATCACGTACAGGTAGTAACCCGCCGAGATCACGGTGGTGAGCACGAGCACGACGGACAGCGTGATCTGCGGAGTCGGCGCCTGCAGTGCCGCCTTGAGAATGTACCATTTCGCGAAGAATCCCACACCACCCGCGATCGGGAACCCCATCAGCGCCAGCATGAACACCGACATGCCGACGGCGAGCCACGGCCGTACGGTCCACAGTCCGCTGATGTCATCGGTCGTCACGGGCGCATCGCCGCGAGACATGACGATGATGATTGCGAACGCACCGAAGGTCGCCAGGGTGTACGCCAACAAGTAAAAGAGCATGGCCGAGGCGCCCTGCAGGGTCCCGGTCGCGATCGCGACCAGAATGAAGCCTGCGTGCGCGATGGACGAATAGGCGAGCAATCGCTTCAGATTGCGCTGCTGCAAGCCGATCGCATTTCCGATGACCATCGTCGCGATCGCGAGTCCGGCTACCGCGCGATGCCAGACACCGTACTCGGCAGGAAACGCTTCGATCCACACGCGGAGAAACGCGGCGAACGCCGCGGTCTTCACCGTGGCTGCCATGTACGCGGTCACCGGATTTGGCGATCCGTCGTACACATCAGGCGCCCACATATGGAAGGGAACGGTGGACACCTTGAAGCCGAATCCGACGAGGAGCAACGCGATGCCGATGAGCAGGATGGGGCTGGTCGACAAGCCATGCTCGACGACGCGAACCCGGATCTCGTGCAGGCCCGTCGTGCCCGTCGCGCCGTACACGAGCGCGATGCCATAGAGCAGGAACGCCGTGGAGAACGCGCCCAGCAGGAAATATTTCAACGCGCCCTCGGCCGAGCGCTCGCTACGCCGATTGATACCGGCGAGGGCGTAGACCGCCACGGACATCAGTTCGATGCCGAGGAAAACGATCATGAGGTCGCGCGCAGCCGCCAACAGCATCATCCCCGACGACGCAAGCAGGATGAGGACGTGCGTTTCCGCCGTGGTGGTGCCGGACCGATCGTTGTCGTCGATACCCAGGGCGAGCGCCCCGATCGTCCCGAGCAGGATGATGATGTCCACCATCCAGCGGAAATTGTCGACGGCGATGGGACCATCACTCGCCGACGGACGGCTGAACATCATCAGGATGACGGTCGCCAGTGTGACAACCGACAAGCCGATGGAGAGGACCCCGATGGTGCGCTGGTGCGCCGCCGACTCTCGCCGCCAGACGGCCACGAGCAGGAGGATCATTGCGCCCGCCATCAGGACCAGGTCGGGAAGCAGTGCCGCGGACAGATGGGCCGGATTGGCGAGATCGTAGTAGCGCATCAACGGCCCTCGCCGGGTGCCGACGGCGCGCCGGCCATTGACATGGCGGCCCGCGTCTCGACGATCCGCACGAAGTGCTCGGCCGCTGGCTGCATGCGACGAAGCACCGGTGCCGGATAGACGCCCAGCCAGATGATACCCGCCACCAGCGGCGCCACGAGCAGCAGCTCACGGCGATTGAGGTCGGGGATGTGTTCGTTCACCGGCTTGTCCAGGGCATTGAAGAGAATGCGCTGGATGGCCCACAGCAGGTAGGCGGCCGCGATGATCACGCTCGTCGCCGCGATGAGCGAGAGGATGGGAAACGTGCGGTACGAACCGAGCAGCACGAGGAATTCCCCGATGAAGCCGTTCGTCCCCGGTACGCCGATGGAGCTCAATGCCACCAGCGTCAGCACCGCGGCGAACATCGGCACCACGCGGGCGATGCCACCATAGTCCTCGATGAGCCGCGTGTGTCGACGCTCGTAGATCATCCCGATGAGGAAGAAGAGCGCCCCTGTGGAGAGGCCGTGGCTGATCATCACCATCAGCGCGCCTTGGACGCTCTGGACGGTGAGGGCGAAGATGCCCAGCATCACGAAGCCCAGATGGCTGACGGAGCTGTAGGCCACCAGCTTCTTGAAGTCGGGCTGCACGAGCGACACGAGTGCGCCGTACACGATACCGATCACGGCGAGAACGAGGATGAGCATGCGGACCGTCGGATCCATCGCCGCGCCGGGAAACAGCGGGACCGCCAGGCGGATGAAGCCGAAGGTACCGAGCTTCAACATGATCGCCGCCAGCACCACCGAGCCCGCCGTCGGCGCCTCGACGTGTGCGTCGGGCAACCAGGTATGGAAGGGAAACATCGGAACCTTCACCGCGAATGCGAGGAAGAAGGCGCCGAACAGCCAATACGCCGCCGACGGCTCGATCCGGGCCGTGGACATGATGACGTCGTACGAGAAGTTCGGTATGCCCGTCAGCGGATCCTGCGCAGCGAGTCCCAGATACACGATGGCCACGAGCATGAGCAGGGAGCCGATCATCGTGTAGATGAAGAACTTGAGGCTGGCATAGATACGTCGTTGCCCACCCCAGATGCCGATGATGAAGTACATCGGCACCAGCAT
>JBDSSY010000171.1:0-8249 GCA_039928585.1 Gemmatimonadaceae bacterium
AGCGAGCGAGACGTCACGCTCGGATGAGGTGCCGCCCATGAGTACGGTGATGCGCATGAAGACCCTGAATAAAGAAGAACCATGAACGGTGAACCGTGACCGGTGAACCGCGACCGATGAACCGTGCATCTGTGGAACCGCTTACGGTTCACGGTTCACGGTTCACGGCTCACAGCGCGCGTTAGCGCGCCATGAGGTACGCCAGCATGTCGCTCCGCGTCACGATCCCTTCGATCGAACCCGCAGCGCGCACCAGCACGGCTGGTGTCGCTTTCGATAGCAGCTTCTGGACCGACTCGACGTGCTGAGCTGCATCCACCACCGGGAATGCCTCGTCCATCACCTCGCCCACCACCGCGTCGAGAAACCGCGAGCTCTCCAGGCCACGCTGGGTCAATGCGTACTCCGTCACGCTGCCTACGCACTCGCCGCCGTCGAGCACGGGAAGCTGCGACACATCGTGCAGTCGCATCAGTCCAAGCGCTTGCCGTACGAGCTGGCCTGGTGCCGCGCTCACGAGCGTCGCCGGCGCGCCATCGCCCTTGTGATCGAGCAGGTCGCCCAACGTCACGCGGTCCGGCTCGAGCAATTGATTCTCGCGCATCCATTCATCGTTGAACAGCTTGGACAGATAGCGCTCTCCCGTATCGCAGAGAAATGTCACGACGAATGCGTCGGGATCATCGATCTCGCGTGCAACCTGGAGCGCGAGATGCGCGATCAGCCCTGCCGAGCCGCCGACGAACAACCCCTCCTCGCGTGTCAGGCGACGCGCCATCGCGAACGAGTCGCGGTCGCTCACCGTGCGGAAGTCGTCCACGAGTGCGAGGTCGAGCGTACCCGGGAGCTTGTCCTGGCCGATCCCTTCGACCTTGTATGGCGCGCCGTCGATCTTGTTCGCTCCCTTGCTGCGCCACAGTTCGGCGAGGATCGAGCCCTGCGGATCGCCCGCGATGATCCGGATCTTCGGATTCTGCTCTTTCAGATAGCGACCCACGCCGGTTATCGTCCCACCCGTTCCCGCGGCGGCGACAAAGTGCGTGATGTGCCCTTCCGATTGCTCCCAGAGCTCGGGACCCGTCGTCGCGTAGTGCGCCTCGGGATTCGCATCGTTGTAGAACTGATTCGCGAGTATCGAGTTCGGGGTTTCCTCCGCGATCCGCTTCGCCATCATCACGTAATTGTCCGGATGATCCGGTGCAACCGCGGTGGGCGTGACGATCACCTCGGCACCGAACGCTTTCAGCAATCGCACCTTTTCCTGCGACATCTTGTCCGGCATTGTGAAGATGCACTTGTAGCCCTTGAGCGCGGCAGCGATGGCGAGCCCAACGCCGGTGTTGCCGCTCGTACCCTCCACGATCGTGCCGCCCGGCTTGAGCTTGCCCTCCCGCTCCGCACGCTCGATGATCGGCAATCCGATGCGGTCCTTCACCGATCCACCCGGATTGAAGAACTCAGCCTTGCCATACACCGGCGTGCGCATGCCGCGCGTGACACGCGTGAGCCTGATCAACGGCGTCCACCCGATCGTCTCGAGCACGCTCTCGTACGGCCGCGCATTCCGCATCGCGCTTGCCGCCGGCACGGGCGGTGGACTGAAAGTCGCGGGTCCCTTCACTCGCTGCCCCCGGTGGTGGGTGATTCACGTTTCAGGATCGTGTCGCCCGGTAGCGCGTGCGCATCGGGATGCCGGAAGTACACGGGAAACAGGATCGTCACCGGCATTGGCTCGCCACGGAGCTTGGCCGGAACGAAGTGCAGTTCCTGTGATCCGCGCACTGCCGCGGAATCGAGCGCGGCGTAGCCGCTCGATTCCTCGATTCGCGTCGAATCGGTACTCACCTGCCCGTCACGGTCGATCCGCAGCCTGAGCGTCACGTTGCCCTGCACCTTGCGCGCATACAGTGCGGCCGGATATCGGAACGGCAGCTCGGAATTGAGCATCGTCGGCACTTCGTCCGGCGAACGTGCGCCGGCCTGAAAGGCCTGCGCCACTTTCTGCGAGGTTCCGCCATCGGCGCACGCGCCTCCGCCGAAGACGAGCGACACCACGACTGCGTATCGGCGGTGACGAATCCAGTGCGGCATGCCACCAATGTAGTCCCTCCCGCCGAGCACGGGCATCCGTTCCATCGCGTCTGATATTCGTATCACGTGCGTGCGCGCTCCACCAGATCGGCCAGCGCCTGAAGGGCCGCGAGCGGTGTGAGTGTATCGGTGTCGAGCTGTCGCAGGGCCACGATGACTTCGTGTGGTGCCCCGGTGAACAGCGCGAGCTGGTCGGCCGACGTCATCGTCCCGGACACCGGCCGACGTCGCGACGCCGCTGGTGCGAGTGCCGGAACGAGGTGCTCCGCTTCCCCCTCGAGCAGGGTGAGTACCTCGCGCGCCCGCGCGATCACGGATGGCGGCAGGCCCGCCAATCGTCCTACCTCGATGCCGTACGATCGATCGGCGCCGCCGGGCTGCATCCGGTAGAGGAACAGAATCTGGTCGCCGATCTCGCGGACTCCCACATTATAGTTTCGTACTGCTACTAATTCGTCCGCCAGCTGCACCAGCTCGTGGTAGTGGGTAGCGAAGATCGTCTTGCATCCCACGCGGTCATGCAGATGTTCGCTCACCGACCAGGCGATCGACACGCCATCATAAGTGCTGGTGCCGCGGCCGATCTCGTCCAGCAGCACCAGGCTGCGCGCGGTCGCGGTGTGCAGGATGGCGCTCGTCTCCGCCATCTCCACCATGAAGGTCGATTGGCCGCGCACCAGGTTGTCGCTGGCGCCGACGCGCGTGAAGACGCGATCGCAGACACCGATCGTCGCCGCGGTCGCGGGCACGAAGCTGCCCACCTGTGCCATCAGGACGATGAGACCGACCTGACGCAGGATCGTGCTCTTTCCCGCCATGTTCGGCCCCGTGAGGATCGCCACACGGGCGTCGTCCGTCAGCCGCACGTCGTTGGGAATGAACTTGTCGCGGGGCATCATGCGCTCGACGACGGGATGCCGTCCGGCCACGATGTCGAGGTCGAATCCGTCCGTCAGCACCGGGCGGGCATAGCCCTCCCTCGCCGCGACGTCGGCAAGTGCCGAGAGAACATCGAGCTCCGCGACGATGCGCGCGGCGCACTGCATGCGCGAGATGGCCCGCCCGGCGGTCAGTCGCAACGCGTCGAACAGCGTGCGCTCGCGCGTCTCGATGCGCTCCGCTGCCGACAACACTTTCTCCTCGTACTCCTTGAGCGCCGGGGTCACGAACCGCTCGGCTCCGGTGAGCGTCTGACGTCGCTGATAATCCGCGGGCACGAGCTCACGGTTGGCGTTGGTGACTTCTATGAAGTATCCGAACACCTTGTTGAACCCGACCTTGAGCGACGGAATACCGGTGCGCGCACGTTCATCGGCCTGGATGGCCGCGATGGCATCCTTTCCCCCGTCACGAAGCGCACGAAGCGCATCCAGCTCCTCATCGATTCCGGTAGCGATCGTCGCGTCGTCGCCCATCTGCAGCGGTGGTCGCTCCACCAGCGTGCCGAGCACCGCCGTCGCAACCTCTGCGCAGGCGTCCCACCGCTCCAGCAGCGGACCAATCACCCCGGCGCCCTTGAGCCGCGTCGCGGCGCGTTCGACGGCTGGCAACTGCGCGAGTGAGCTGCCGAGTGCGGCCAGCTCGCGTGGTGTCGCGCGTCCCGCCGACGCCTTTCCGCCGAGTCGCTCGACGTCTCGCACACCCGCGAGCGCGCTCCGGAGTGCGTCGCGCGCGCTGGCGTCGTGCACGAGCGCATCCACGCCATCGAGCCGCGCGTCGATGGCGACACGATCCACGAGCGGCGCGAGCAGCCATTGCCGCAGGAGCCGGCCTCCCATCGGCGTGACCGTGCGATCGAGCACCGCCAGCAGCGTTCCACTGGTGTCGGCCCCCCGCAGCGATTCCACGAGCTCGAGATTACGGCGCGTCATGTCGTCCAGCGGCATGGCGCTGCCGGTACGCTCGATGATCGGACGCGCCAGGTGCGGTACTCCCGTCGGCTGCATCTCCTTCAGGTAGCGCAGCAGCGCGCCCGCTGCGCCGATCACCGCGCCGTCCTCCGTGCCGATCCCGAGCCCGTCCAGTCCGCGCACATCGAACTGTCGCGCGAGATCGTCGCGCCCCGTCGACTCGTCGAATTCCCACGCCTCGCGCTCGCTCACGAGCACGCCGTCGAGTGCGGCGATGCGAGGCAGTGCAGCGCTCCCCCGCGGAAGCAGTAGCTCACGCGGGCTGAGTCGCGCGAGCAGTGCATCGAGTTCGCGCGCGGCCACGGTGCACAGGCGCAACTCGCCCGTGGAAACGTCCGCGGCAGCCACGCCCACCACCCCCGCGTCTCTCCCGCGGAGCACCGGCGGCACGACCGCCACGACGAAGTTGTTGCGCCCTCCCACGAGCAGGTCGTCCGCGAACGCGACGCCGGGCGTGACGGTCTCCACGACTTCGCGCCGGACGATGCCCTTGGCGAGCTTCGGATCCTCCACCTGCTCACAGATCGCGACGCGATACCCGTGCTGCACGAGTCGGCGCAGGTACTCCGGGCCAGCCTTCACCGGCACTCCCGCAAGCGGCACGTCGGCAGCCCCGCCGTTGTGTCGGGCGGTCAGGGTCAGCCCCAGCACACGCGCGGCCGTCTCCGCGTCTTCGTAGAACATCTCGTAGAAATCACCCATTCGAAAGAACAGGATGGCGCTCTGGTGCTTCGCCTTGATCTCCCGATACTGCTGCATCAACGGCGTCGTCGCCGGCACGCTCACGGGGTCCGCACGTCCACGGGCGGTACTTCGTCGGTCACGAATCCGATGATGCCGCGCGCCTTGAGCGCCGCGACGACAGATGATGCCTCCTGACGCGTGCGATAGTAGGCGAGGCGGACTCGAAACGGTTTCGTCGACCCGCTCACCCGCGCCGTCACGTTACGCTGCGCCAGTTTGCGGACGAGTTGTTCCGCCGGCGGCCTCGTGTCGTACGCCGCGAGCTGGATCGTGTACATGCGCCGGCCCTGCTCGGGTCGCGGCGCCGGAGTGGTCGGACGCGCTGACGGACGCTCCGCCACTGGCGCCGGTTGACTACGCGTGATGCTGGACGTCGCCACGTTCGCCGGCGGTGCACTCGCGACGGGTGCCCTGGCCGCCGGTGCACTCGCGACCGGTGCACTCGCGACCGGTGCACTCGCTGCTCGTACGCTGGCCGGTGGCACACTCGTCGGCGTCGCGGCCACGGGCGCGGCTCGCTCCGGAGACGCGGTGGCCGAAGTGACCGACGCCGTACACTGCCGCCCATGATACTCCACCTGATTCCGCAACTCGAGATCCGTCGTCACCACGGCACTGCGCGCCACGGCGATCATCGAACAGCCGAGGGTCGCATCGCGTTGCTCGAACGCGAGCCGCGCAGCACCGAGTGCCGCGACGCCGCGTCCGGCGCTGGACGGATAGTCCTTCACGTAGCGCTGGAGATGCGCCAGTGCGCCCGCCCGGTCACCGCGCGCCTGCTCGAGCTCAGCGATCGCCAGCAGCGCATCCTCGGCGTAGTAGGCGAGCGGATACTCCACGATCACTCGTCGATAATCGCGCTCCGCCTCCGCGGCGGTCGGTGCGAGCGCACCATGCCAGTAGAGCGCATCGCCGTACGCCGGCGTCGTTGGATCCGCCGCGCGTTGCAGGGAATCGACGAGCGCACGCCCCGCCACGCCGTTTCCATCGGCGACGGCACGACGAGCCCGTCGAAACAGCGAGTCGGTCGCCGGCCGCGGCCGAGACGTCGTCATGCGCACCGTGGAATCGGCTGCGGTGACGGCCTGCGCACGCGCTGGACTGACTGGCGTTAGGAGGGCAGCGCTGGTGATGATGATCAGGATGCGACGCATCGACAGCTCCAGAAAGTTGGCAGCGTCAGGCGGCGCGGCGCGACCAGCCCGTGCTGCACATGGTGAGGACGAGAGAGGTCAGCAGCTGTTCCTCCGACGAGAGCCGCGTTTCCTTCAGCGACGCATCCGCGAAAAGCAGCGCCGAAAGCGCTGCGTCCAACTCGGACACGGTCCACAGGTCCGTGTTCCGTGCCCATGCCGTTACCGCCTCTCCCCATGGGCGTCCCGGAAACGAGCCGCTCTCCCGCAGCAAGGTCATGTACTCGGCGGCCAGGGCCCGCGATGGGATTCCCCGAGCCCGCAGTCCCAGACCATACGCCATCGCCAACGTTTGCGTCGTGAGGTTCATCACGATGGAGACTGCGGTCGTCTTCGGTTGCTGAAGTACCGGTGCGATGAGGCTCGTCGCATCCATCGCCCGCCTCGCACCGATCGCATCCAGCAGTGCGCCTATCGACGCCCCGCGGTGGACGCCGACAACAGCGGTGACCGCTGCCTCATCGATGTTCTCGGCCGTGTAGCTCGCGAGCTTCTCGAGCTCGACCGCCAACTGGGACAGGTCGGCACCTACCGCCTCGACGAGGAGCGCCACCGCGTCATCGGTGATCGATCGTCGCAGCCCATGTTCCGCCTGATGCCGCACCCATTTCGGCAGTCGCTCCCCGGTGAGCGGTGCGAATTCTACCGCCAGACTTCGCTCGGCAAGTGCCTTGTCCAACTTCGTCCCCGCCGGCATCACGAGAATCAGCACGGTGTCCGACGCGGGGCGTTCGAGATACCGCAACAGCACGCCGCGCGCGTCTTTCTTGAGCTTCTCCACATCCCGCACGACGACCACGCGACGCTCGGCCAGCAATGGCGGTGTGCTCAGCAAGGAGTCGAGGGTCTCGGCGTCCAGGTCAGCCCCTCGCCGTAGCTCGAGATTGAAGTCGCGCGTCGCGGGATCTACGGCGGCGGCTACCAAGTCGCGCGTTCTCGCATCCTTGAGAAAGTCGTCCTCCCCATGGAAGAGGTAGACTCGCTCGAATGTCCCGCTCTTGAGAGCGGCATGCAGTGCTTTCTCCCCGGCGGACACCATGAACGCAATATAGGACGACAGGGACAGCAGAGGACAGCAGACGGAGAATCACGAAGGGCGCACCGGAATACTGGTGCGCCCTCTCGGTCTTGTCAGTGCGGGGGGGTTCGTGCGTGCCTACCTCTGCACGTCACTGGCAAATTGCCACGGCGTCTGCTGCGCGACGTAGAGCGCCGGCCAGACGGTCATGCCGATCGGCATCGATGCCACCATCGCCGGTGTCGCGAGGGCGGACGGCTCCGTTTCTGGCAGGTACGCAACGACGGGAGCGAGACGAATCGTGTCTCGCTCACCCATACGGTCGGTGAGCGCCGTAGCGAGGCCGGCTGCGGCCAGCAGTCCCGCTGCCATCGCCGCATAGGCACCTACCGACTGCGGACGCCACCAGTAGTCGTCACGCGCGGCACGGGAGACCCGGGCCGAGGCGATGAGTACCCGTTCCTGCGCAAGACGGCGCTGGAGCCGCTCGGTGAATCGCGCCGATGGCTGAATGACCGGAAGGTTGTGTGCCACCAGCAAGGCGCGGCGCACTCGGGTATCCCGACGCGCACACGGCTCACAGAGGTTGCGGTGACGTGCCATCGCATCCAGTTCGACGGCACTCAAGGTGTCGTCGACGTAAGCATCGTGCTTGCTACGGAATGCCCGACAATTCATGAGGCGTGTGAGGTGGGTGTGGAGCAGGCGTGCCGTGCGAATCGACGCCCCTTCCGTACCCGCGCACCGTAGCCCTGTTCCCGGAAACCCGGCCTGCCCGACCGCCCGCCAGCGCCTTCGACCACCTTCTCATGATCACGGGCGCCCCGGTCTGTCACTGGGGCGCCCGCAATCGCGTCCTGGAATGGCGCCATGTCGTTCCTCACCACGGCTTTCACCGGAACGTCAGTCTACCCACGGCTCGATGATTTCAGCGAACGCGTTCCGCGCTCGGTTGAGCCGCGATTTCACCGTGCCCAGGTTGCAGTCCGTGATCTCCGCGATCTCTTCGTACGACTTTCCCTCGAGCTCGCGCAGCACGAAGACCTGACGGTGATGCTCCGGCAACTTCGCCACCGTTTCGGCCACCAGCTCACGCAGATGTCTCTTGCGGTAGAGGTCATCAGGGCGCGCCGTCGTATCCTCGAACTGCAGGGGACGGTCATCATCGTCCCAGTTGCCCTTGATCGTCTGGAAGAGCACGAGCGGATTGCGCGACCGGTTACGCAGTTCGTTCTTCGCCAGGTTCGACGCGATGGTGTACGCCCACGTCGAGAACTTCTTCGAGCGGTCGAA
>JBDSSY010000172.1:0-6861 GCA_039928585.1 Gemmatimonadaceae bacterium
ACGTCATGGGCGACGAATCTCTGCTTCCAGATAGAAGAGACGCCCCGCGCCACCGGGAAAGAGATTCCTGATGACGGCACGCTCGCTGGCGTTCGCCGCGTATGCCGAGAGTGTCAGCGCACCGAGACGCACGTCCGCGCCAATGTCCAGCAGCGTCGCGAGCCCGCGGCTCCCTCCGCTCGCACGTCCCGCATAGCCGAACGTCTGCGGCTCGAACGCCCCTCCACCCTGGTACCAGAGATCTGCCGACTCGGCGAGACGCAGTCCATGTACTTCGGCGCGGAGCGTGACCCGCGCGGCGCGTAGCGAGAGACTGCCGAACACGTCCTCCAGATTCATCAGGTTGTAGAACGGCATCCGTGCGTAGATGCGCGGCGTCGGGAGGACCTGAAAGAACGTGCCATTGCGTGTGTCCGACGGATTGTCGTCTCCCGAGCCGCGAAAGTACCCCGCGCGGATCCAGGGCTGCACAGTCATTGAGCCAGGTGGCCGAGTGCTTCCAGGCTGAAATCCGATCTCCGCCGCACCGGCGCTGCTGCGCTGCGTCAGGGTTCCCCAGTCTCCGCCCTGCATCGCTCCCCACAGAAGGAGATCGACCTCGCCCGCCGCCGTTCGCATGACGTTCAGGTAGTGCGCGCCGAGTGTGCCCACACGAACATCTTTAACGTCCGCCTGTCGCGTGGCGAGCAGGCGATTGTCGGTCTTCACCACCGTGCGGCCATCCTGATACGCGAGGGCGAACAGGCGCCACTCGCCGCTCCCGCCATCCCACGCGAACGCCTTGGTCGCCGCTGCATAGCCGACGCGCACGTCGAGGGAATTCATCCCTCTCACGTCGAACACTCCGCGCGTAGGCAGTGCACCGAGCGCGGTCACGTTCACTCGGCCCGGTATGTCGAACGAGTACTGCGCACCGTCGAGCGAGCGTCCAACGTGCGACCATCCGAATGTGCCGAGCAGTCGATGCGCGATGCGATCCCGCTTGAGCGCCGCGAGCGTTGCGACGCGCGGTGCCATCTCCGATCCGTCGGCGAACTCGAAGCGCCCCAGTCGCAGCGCATGCCCGCCGCGTGATGGCGGCCGACCGAAGCGCACCCACGCTTGCTTCGCGAATACGGAAGCGGGAGGGCCGGCCTGGTCATTCGCGGCGTAGTATGTCCCGCCGAGTCCGAGCTGCCCGCGCGGCGGGGGCGCGATCGCGTCGTTAGGCAGTCCGAGCAGAGCTGGCGCGGCCAGCTCGAGGTTCCACGATGTGGTGGGACGCGCCTGCGAGAGTCCGACGCGGAGAAGGGCGCCGACGAACCCATAGTTTCCCGCAGGGTCGCTGCCGAACCAATCCCACTGCTCGCCCCGCACTCGCAGGGAGGCGAAAGGAACGATGGCGCCGGTTGCTGCGGGAGCTGAAGTGGCAGCCCGGGTTGGCGGCTGCGCGGCAAGCTGCGGCGCCATGAGTGGTGTACCGAGCGTACCGACCAGACCGAGTTGGAGCAGTGCACCGATGACCAACGGGAGGCGATTCATCCCGGCGACGCCCGCAAGTCGCGATCCCAGTCGACGTTTGGCGCAGCTTTCTCGAGAACAGCGCACGGTCGTAGGAAACAGCGTCACTTACCTCTGATCGCTCAGAGCTTGAAGCTGTCAGCTCGGCCGTGGACCCTGACATTTTTCTAACCCCTACGTCACTCGACGTATGTGCCTGCAACTGTGGTAGAGGAACATTGCAGGCGTCGCCTTCGCACCACGCGCGACCCTGCGACCTGCTCGCGTTTTGACTCCCTCACCGGTGATGACGATGCGAACGTATGCCTTTCTCGCGGCGCTCGCGCTGCTCGGCGCGGCGCTGGCCGGTCCGCTTCACGCGCAGCGGATCTATTACGGCGCTCACTTCGGCGGTCCGGTACGGGCTTCGCTCGCAGTGGGTGCCGTCTGGATCGAGACGACCCGCGGTTACGGCCATGGACCGATGCTGATCGCCGAACCCGGTATCCGCGGACATCGGCTGTCGGCCGGCTACCTCTTCTCTCGGGGGCAGCTCGCCAGCTACGCCTCCGTGCGAGCCACCGGTCTCGTGCTGAGCGGTGACGAATGGCGCCAGTACGCGGGCCTCGATGTCCAGCTGCAGCCACTCTTCGGTATTGGCGGCCGGCTCGGCGCCTTCGTGCCACTGAAGTTCGGTCAGTCGCGTCGACTGCTCTGGATCGCAGACGTCAGTCTCGGTCTCTGATGCGGTAGCGAATCCATTTCTGCGTCCGCTCTCCTATTGCTTGTCAGCGATTCACGGAGGCTTCCATGCCTACAATTTGCCATCTCGTCCCCGCACTGCTCGCGCTTCTTTTCAACGTCCTTGCCGTCGGCGCGAGCGCGCAGTCGGCCACGCCAGTCGCCGGTGAAGGTCCGGCACGGTGCGACGCAGGTGATCTCGCCAGCTGCGTGCGCAGCGAGACAGCTCGCTGCGACACCGGCGAGGCGAGCGTCTGCGAGGCGCTCAGCGGACGCTATTACGGTGGCATCGCCGTACCCCGCGACCTCGCGCGTGGACTGCAGCTATGGACGCGGGCAATCCATCTTGCGGACAGCGCGTGCATCACGGGAGATCTGGGTGGCTGTGCCTTGGCCGGCAAGGCGTACGGCAGCGGCCACGGTGCGCCACTCGATCTGGCGCGCGCGAAGATGCTGGAAGAGCGTGCCTGCGCCGGCGGGAACGCCGATGGCTGCTTCAACATCGGTTACGCGTCGCTGCTCGGCATGATCGGCATCGAGCGCGACACGCTTCGCGCCGCCAAGCTGCTGGAGAGCGCGTGTGGAGGCGGCCACTCCAACGCCTGCTTTCAGTTGGGCTGGAACTACGAGATGGGTCGCACGGTCGCGCGCGATTACGAACGAGCCGCCGTCTTCTATCATGAGGCGTGCGAAGTCGCGGGCGATTCGATGGGTATGATGGGATGCCATTTCCTGGGCGCCGCGTACGACAAGGGACGTGGCGTCAAGGAAAATGCTGCTCACGCGGCGCAGCTCTACGACCAAGCGTGTCGGGGCGGCAATGGCTCCGGTTGCAACAACCTCGGCAACTTTTACGAACGTGGGCGCTCCGTCAACCAGGATGCGAGCGGAGCGGCGGAGCTTTACGACAGGGCGTGTCAGCTCGGGAGTGCCAGCGGCTGCGACAATCTCAGCTTGCTGTACGAGCGTGGCGACGGGGTCCCGCGCGACGCAGCTCGCGCCAGGCAACTGCGGCAACAGGCCTGTGCACTGGGTTTCCGAGACGCGTGCAAGTCATAGGATGCTGACATGACATCACGCCCGCGCCGAAACCGTCGACCACACGATGAACGCATTGATGCAGCCCAGCACCAGCGCTGGTATCGCCAGGTACAATGGATCCCGGATTCTCAGCCGAACGAGCACCGCAAGAAACATCATCGTCGCCAGACCTGCGGCCGATGCCAGCAGGAGAGGACGGTAGAAGTACCCTGCGATCAACCCGATGCTCGCCGCCACCTGCAACACTCCTGTAATGATGCGGTACCTCCCGAGTCGGTATCGCTCGAACTCCGGAACCATCTGTTGTGACACCAGACAGCCGATGCCGTACCAGGCGAATGATACGCTCGAGATGACGAGAGCCGCGGTCGTGGCGAGTTGCATTCTCTCCTGTTGGTCGTAGACTCCGTTGTATTCCGGAACGACATCCTCACCATCGATAGGCGGAACACGAATGGGAACCATCCTCGCCATCTGTCAGATCGTCGCGGCACTCGGCCTGTTGAACGTCTGGCTGCTTCGGTCCAGTCACGCCACGCCCTATCGTGGTGGTGAAGCCCGCTCGATGCGCGAAGAGTTCCAGGCATACGGCCTTCCCGCGTGGTTCACCTGGGTGATCGGGGCGCTGAAGATCGGTGTGGCCGTCTCGTTCATCGCCGGACTGTGGATTTCGGCTCTCGTGCTCCCCGCAGCACTCCTCCTGACCGTGCTGATGCTGGGAGCGCTCGCGATGCACGTGAAGGTACACGACCCGTTGAAGAAATCACTTCCCGCGGTCGGCATGCTGACTCTCGCGCTCATCATCGTCTGGGCTTCGCTCGGCAAGTAGCTGCTCCGTGCACCGAGCGTCCGTGACGATGTTCAGTCTGGTTCACGTCATCGTGGTACGACGGATGCAACCAACCCGCGTGCGCTCGTAGCCGACATCCGGCCGGTGCGAGCTGCGCAGTCCTTCTCCTGAGGAGGAAGCGAAAGATGGCGGATCAAAAGGGTGGGAAAGGCGGCTCTGACGGCGGTATGGGTGACGGCGACATGGCTGACGGCGGACAGGGCGGCGGCGGTAAGTCAGCTGGTGGCGGCGGTCAGGGCGGTGGTGGCCAGGGCGGTGGTGGCAAGCCCGGTGGCGGTGGTGGCCAAGGCGGTGGCGGCCAAGGCGGCGGCGGACAAGGTGGTGGCGGCAAGCCCGGTGGCGGTGGTGGCCAGGGCGGCGGCGGTCAGGGAGGTGGCGGCAAGCCCGGCGGTGGTGGTGGACAGGGCGGCGGTGGAATGGGCGGTGGCGGACAGGGCGGTGGTGGCAAACCGGGTGGTGGTGGAGGGAGTGGTGGCGGTGGCGGGAGGGGCGGCGGCGGACAGGGCGGTGGGAAAGGCGGCGGTCAGGGCGGTGGCATGGGCGGCGGGCAGAGCGGCGGAAGCAGCGGCGGCGGTACCGGTGGCAAGTCGCCCGGCGGCAAGCCCTAGCAGCATGAAGTGAAACAGCGTGGGCGCGACGACTCTTCGTCGCGCCCACGCTGCGTCGTATTCCCTTCGACGACGGATGGAGCTATCTAGCAAAGGCACTCGAGCGACCCGTACGTCCCCATCACGCGGAGCTGGCGCATGCGAATGTTCGCGCGGATACTCGGCATCTTCCTGCTCATCGAAGGCGTCTGGGGACTATTCAGCCCCGTGGTGTTCGGCGTGTTCACGACGAACATGCTGCACGCGGTGATTCACATCGTGCTCGGCATCACGGGCATTCTGCTCTCGCGTCGCCCCGGCGCGCGCGAGTATCTCATCGGTGTCGGCGGCCTGCTTGCCGTGGTGGGCGTGCTCTACTTCGTGCCAGGCGTGACGGGACTGATCATCAGCCTGCTCAACGTGAACTTCGCCGTCGCCTGCTTCAACATCGTCGTCGGCTTGGCGAGCATCGTGATGGCGCTCAGCACGCCGAGGGAAGTCGTCATCACGACCTGAGACCGGCGTGTGAGCCTCTGAATGCGCACGACGCACGACGCGGTCGACGCACGTTGTGGTCTACACGCGATGCGGCGATAGCGCCGACGCTTCCACGCGAGATTGAATGCAACTCCTCGTGATTCGACACGCGATCGCCATGACGCGCGAAGCGTTCGCGTCGATCGACGCGGACGACGCACGTCGCCCGCTCACTCACGAAGGCCGGCGCAAGATGGCGGCGGGCGCCAAGGGACTGTGCGATCTCGTCCCGTCGATCGACGTGCTGGCGTCGAGCCCATTCGTCCGCGCTCATCAGACGGCCGTGATCATTGCCGAGTGCTTCGGAGAAGTGCCGATCGTGACGACGTCCGCGCTGGAGCCTCATACCACGCCGGGAAGCTTTCTCACGTGACTGCACTCCCTCGAAGGCGACGTTGTGGCCGTCGTTGGACACGAGCCGCACCTCGGCATGCTCGTCACCTGGCTGCTCACCGGCCTCGAGGATTCGCGCCTGCCGCTCAAGAAGGGCGGCGCCTGCCTGCTCGATCTTGCGGCGCGCCCGCGAAAGGGCGAGGCTATGTTGAGGTGGGCACTCACTCCGTCGCAGCTACGTCGCATCGGACGCTGATCGACCCACCGACACCCTTCAGCAGGACATGTCTCATGGCCCTCCGTGAATTCACCGATGCGTCTGGTGTCGCCTGGCAGGTCTGGGAAGTACACCCCAAGCTGACGGAGCGACGCCAGATCACGGTGGAACGCGAAGTGACGCGCGTCTCCGACGAGCGCCGGCTGCTCGATCAGCCGCGGTTCGGGCCCGAGCAGAGTCTCGCGCATGGATGGCTCGCGTTCCGCAGCTCTGTCGAGCGTCGCCGCCGAAGCGCAATTCCAGAGTCGTGGGAAGATCTTTCCACCGATGGACTCCAGGCCCTGCTCGGCGCATCGAGCCTGACCGGACCCGTGCGACGACTCATGGACTGAAGCGTTAGCACGCGCCTCAGGAAAATACTTCGACGCGTCGGCACGCTCCGTAAAACACGCTTCGGACGCGCAGCGCTGACGCAGTCCCCTCCTTCCGCCATCGCCATGCGCTTCACCGCGTTGTCCGCCCTGCTGATCGGCACCATGAGTCTTGCGCCGTCGAGCCGTGCCGTGCGTGCGCAGAGCGCCGTCGGAATCTTTGAACGGAACACGGATGTGGGTCGCCCGCGTACTCCTGGATCCGTGGTGTACGACCCGCAGCGCGAGACGTATCTGATGGCGGGATCGGGCCGCAACATGTGGAACGACCGCGACGACTTCCAGTTCGTCTGGAAGCGCATGACAGGCAACTTCCTGCTCTCCGCGCGAGCGCGTTTCATCGGCGCCGGCGTCGAGCCGCACCGGAAGACTGGCTGGACAATCCGCCCATCGCTCGCC
This sequence comes from Gemmatimonadaceae bacterium, assembly GCA_039928585.1. GTDB lineage: Bacteria > Gemmatimonadota > Gemmatimonadetes > Gemmatimonadales > Gemmatimonadaceae > AG11. The sequence continues at coordinate 6,616 of JBDSSY010000172.1, forward strand.
ACCGGCAGCGCCCACGTCACCGCAGCCTTGCACGGCGACGGACTCATCTCGCTCCAGATGCGTCGGACCACCGGCGGCATGACGGAAGAGGCACCGTCGCGCGACAGCTTGCCCGACTCCGACGTGGTGATTCAGCTCGAACGGCGCGACGGCGTCTACCTCATGCGGGTCGCCCGTTTCGGCGATACCCTCGTCACGCGCGAGCTCGCCGGTGTGGCGCTGCCCGACACGGTGTATGTGGGCCTC
>JBDSSY010000173.1:0-16967 GCA_039928585.1 Gemmatimonadaceae bacterium
CGAGTACCGTGGACAGGTGAACGCACGCACGATCGGCTTCCATGAAAACTCGGCGAAGCTGTTCGATCCAGCGCTCCCACCGGGATTCATCCGCCGGTCGGTCGCGCGTCTCCCGTCCCAGTCGATCCAGGCGCAGCAACTCGTCGCGCAACCGTTCCAGGCACTCGATCGCCTGCGCCGAACGGGCGCGGGCCTGTGCAGGATCGGTCGCGTGCACCTGCGCGGCAGCGCTCGCGCGCGCCTCGATGGTGGCGGCCAAGGCTTCGCCCGCGAAGGACGAGAGAGCGAGTTGCATGTCGCCCGAGGCCGCTCGCGCCGCGAGGAGCGGAGGAAAGATGGCGTCGTGGGCGGACTCGCTCGTCACATCCCGCGGCGTCCCGAGGAATCGCAACGACCGCGCGATCTCCGGCAGGGCGAGCGGGTCAGGCACCGTGCACGGTCGGCGCAGAGATATCGTGCAACTCCGCATCGCTAAGCGCGGCCGGTAAGCCCGTGCGCGCCTGGAACCGCCGCACGAACTCCGTGAGCGGTTCCGCGGTGAATCCGACGCGAGGCAGGCCGAGTGCCGCGATCGCGCGCTCGATGCGATCGGGCGAGCCCTCGACTTCCACGAGTTGATCCATGCGTGGATAGGTCTCGAAGCGAACCATTGCACCATGCAGATCGTATTGCGCAATCTCACGATCGGTCGCGACGGTGACGCGAAAGCCGAGGCGCTCGAGGATTGCTGCGATGGCGGTCGAGTCGTCGACCGAGACCTCCAGCTCCTCCCGGACCTTGTACCCACCTTCGCGACCCGTCGGGCCTTTCCAACCAAGCTCCGCGCGCGCTCCGGCCTGACTGCCGTAGCCTCGTACACGGAGCACGTGATCGCGCGCGACGAGTGAACCATCCAGCATGTCGTAGCGGCGATCGGCGAGTCGACCCTCGAAGGTGAGCACGGCGCCAGCCGACTCGATCGCCGCGCGGCGCAGCGGCACGTCGTCCACGACGCTCTTGAGCTCCACCTCGAGCATCTAGTCGCCCACGATGGCACGCACCACGGCCGCAGTGTCCGTGAGGTCGGGAAATACCGCCGATGCATCGCAGGCGCGGAGTGCATCGGTGGTATACCGACCGGTGGCGACGCCGATCGCGCGCGCGCCGATGCCACGTCCGCACCCCATGTCGGCCGGCGTATCGCCGATCACCACGACGCGAGTTCCCGGCACCGATCGGCCGGTGACCTGCTCGGCGCGCGCGCGCGCGATGGCGGGAAGCTCGGGCCGCGCGGCGTGATCCGAGCCGAACGCGCCAACCCGGAACCGGTCCGCATCGATGCGGACGGCGGCCAGCTTGGCCATCGCTCCCTCGCGAACGTTTCCGGTGAGCAGCCCGAGCAGTACATCGCCGCGCGCCTCGAGTGTGTCGAGCAATGCGAGGACGCCGGGATACACCTTGTCGCCATGGTCGATGTCGCCCAGCTCGGTCGTCAGGAGTTCCACGTACCGCGCGAGCGCATCGGGGAGTCGTTCCTCGATCCGCTCCTCGCTCACGCCGGCCAGCGTCATCAACTCACGCACGATCTGCGGGTCGGTCTTGCCATCGAACTCGTGTCCGTCGGGCGGCAGCGCGCCGAACACATCTTCCAGCGCGCGGTTCACGGCGCGACGACCTGCACCGTCGGTCCATAGAATGGTGCCGTCGATGTCGAACAGGACGACCGTCGTCATTCGGCCACCGGTGTCGTGCCGCTCGGGCGCCCGGTCCGGGTGAGCACGAGCCCGCCCATGATGCAGGCTGCTCCGACGAGCTGCAGCAGGTGCGGTGTCTCGCCGATGGTTGCCCACGCTGCCACGAGAGTGATCACGGGTTGCAGGTTGGCGTACATCCCTGTGCGTGTGGGGCCGAGGTCTTTCACGCCGCGATACCAGAAGAGATAGGCGAGGGCGAGGGCGAGCAGACCGCTGTAGGCCACCGCCGACCATGCACCAACCGTGACCGACGGCCACTCCGTGCGCGCGAGGGACGGCAGTGAGACGAGGAACAGCGGCACGGCGCCACCTGCCATCGTCACTGCGGAGAGCGGAATTCCATCGACGCGCTCGGTGAATGGCTGGAGCAACACCGTGTAGAGCGACCAGCAGAGACAGGCGATCAGGATCAGCACGTCGCCCAGAATCGCGGAGCCCCCCAACGCGCCCGCGGTGGAATCGCCGAACACCACGAACACGATGCCGACGAGCGAGAGGACGATGCCCGCCACGCCTCGTGGCGCAGTGCGTTCGCTGCCACGCAGCCAGCCGATGATGGCCATGAATGCGGGTGCGGCGGCGATGAGCAGTGCCGCATCGCCAGCGCGCGTGCGGGAGATTCCCTCGATGAAGAGGATCTGATACGCGCCATTGCCGAGAAATCCCAGTCCCAACAGGATGCGCAGGTCGCGCCCTCGCGGTAACGCATGTCCACCGACCCTGACGACGACCGACAGCACGACCACCGCGAGTCCCACGCGCAGTGCATTGAAGGCCAGAGGGGCGAAGACGCCCGTCGCGAACTTCACCACGACGAAGTTGACGCCCCAGATGAGAGCCATCAGCAACAGCAGCAGGTCGGTGCCCGTGATGCCGTGCGGCGTCGCCGTGGTGGAACGAAGAGTGGTGGCACGCAGTGTCGATCCCATGCCGAAAGCTAGATGGGCGCGAGGCCGTCGCAAACCGCGGCACCCGACGCTAGTTTCGCTTCCATGCATGTCACCTTCGCCCTCTTCGCCGACGCCGCCAATCTCTCGCAGGAGGGAAAGCTCAACATCCTTGGAGTATTCGATGCGCTGCAGGTCGCGTCGCTCCCGGCATTGCACCCGCGTGCGACGCTTGTGGTACACCTCAAGGGGACGGCGTCCGATGCGGGCAGCCATCGCGTCACTCTCCAGTGGCTCAGCCCGAGCGGTACGGAGTTGTGGAGCAGCGACGGCGAGCTCGGAGTGTCCACGCCACCGCAGGGCGTGGTGGACATGGATTTTCCCTTGATTGCGCAACTCGATCTCCCGCTCGATCTCGCCGGCGGCTACCTCATGCGCGTGGGATTGGACGGCGCCACGCACGCGGAGGTGGCACTGCAGGTACGGCCAGCGGTGAACGCGCCAGCCGCGCCCGCCTCGGCGTGGATGAGCTGATCCCGCGGCGCTCTTGTCGTCGAGGACCTGGAGCGAAGCAGCGGGGGAGCGGTCGGCCGGGTATTTGCCTGTGTTCCCGGCATCCCACGCGACGCACTCCGTCGTCGCCGCACGATTCCCTTACCGAGCGTCGACATGAGCATTTTCGGATCGATCATGGGCAAGATCATGGGCAACAGCGCCCGCAAGCAGGCGGCGGCCGAAAACAAGGCGATGTCGTCCGCGCCATCGGCCCCGGCGTCAGCTTCGGCACCCGCCGTGACCGCATCGTCACCGGTGGACGTCGCCGCGCGGCTCGACGAGATGAAGGCGGCCTCGTCCCAGAAGCTGAATTGGCGGGAGTCGATCGTCGACCTGATGAAGCTCGTCGGCATCGACAGTGACCTCGCCAACCGTCGCGCACTGGCCCAGGAGCTCGGCTATACGGGCGACACGAACGACAGCGCGAAGATGAACGTGTGGCTGCACAAGCAGGTGATGGCGAAGCTGGCAGAGAACGGAGGCACGGTGCCGGCGAACCTGCTCGACTGATCCCGGCGACACCGGCGCGATGATCCGTGCGTAGTGAGGTCATCCCCTTTGCGGAGCGTCCTCGCTTGCTCGCCACTGCCTTCACCGCCCGGTCGTCGAAGGAACCGCTCGTCTCCCTCGAGCGATCATGTCCCTACTGCTGTTCGCAGATCCCGCGCGAGGCGAAGAAGTGTCATGCCTGCGCGGAGTGGGTCGTCGGGACATCGGGCGGTGTCGCCGCAGCGACGCTCTGGCTATTGGCTCTCGGTTGGGCGGCACTCACCGTGCTCGCTTCCGCGGGACTCTGGTCCATCGGCCAGGGCGTGATGCGCTGGGTATGGATGCACTCGGTCGACCCGGCCATCACGCCGCAGGTCGTCACCCTGCTGCTGTACGCCGGGATCGCCGCCGTGCTGCTCAAGGGCCTGATGGTGAGCGTGGGACTGGCGTTGCTGGCGAGGCTCGCCCCGCGCCGGCCGCGCTGGTGGTCGTGACGGTCGCGGCGCAATGGAGCGCGCAGAAATGAGGCTGCGTCCTGCAGGCGTTGCGCGTCATGGCGTCGCAAAGCAGATACACGGTGACTCCCGCTTCCGCATGTCGATGTTTCCCAACTCTGGGTCACGGATGAACGACCGCTCCGCTCGCGCATGCTTCGCGCTCCTCTTTCTCGTCTTCTCCGCCTGCGCCGTTCGCCCGGGCATCAGTCCGCGGATGGAGCAGGATGCCCTCACTCCCCCGCGGCCGATCGGCGGTGGCGGACCCGCGCTCACGGGCGCCACGGCGCAGGCGCCGGTGTCGCTCGACATCCTCGTGCAGGTCGACACGCTTGGTCGCGCCGACCTCTCCACGCTCCAGATATCCGGTCAGGGCGCCGAGGCCAACCGGCAGGTGGTCGTGGACTGGCTGCAGACGGCGCGGTTCGAGCCGGCTCGATTGAACGGTTATGTCGTGCGGGGCTGGTTCCGCGTATCCGCCGACGCGAAGACCTCTCGCGAGCGAGACTAGCGGCTCAGTCCCGAAGCGGTGCCGGCGTGAGGACGCGACGCGCGTGCACGAACCGCTCGCGCAACTTCGCCACGTAGGGGTCGCGCTCGTCCGTCAGGTTGTCCACGGCAAAACCGCCGCGGCCGAGCGCGAGGTGGACGAGCCGCTGGTCGCCCAGCGCGATGGCGACGTGCGAGATCTGGTGGTCGACGCGATCGGAGAAGAAAAGCAGGTCGCCGGCGTGGGCGGCGAGGGGATCGCGCTCGCCCTGCATTCCCTGCTCGGCCTGCTGCCAGGCATCGCGCCGCAGCTGGATGCCATGCAGCCAGAACACGGTTTGCACCAGTCCGGAGCAGTCGGCACCCCAAGGAGTCACGCCGCCCCACAGGTAGCTCGTGCCTTCGAAGAACAGTTGCGCGCTGCGCGTGATCGCCCTCGCCTCGGACGGAAAGCGAGTCTCGCGATCCGCGATGCCGATCGCGTCGCCGCTCTCCACGCGCTCTTCCGGCGAGAGCAGGGATCCCAGCGGCATCGCACGCCGGCCGCCGGCGCCATTCGTGGTGACGCAGCCGAGCGAGACACGGTCGAGGTGCACGATCTTTCGCGCTCCGTCGCACGCTGCGGGGGACAGGTATCCGCGATGCAGCCAGCCTTCGTATTCGTCGGGCCCGCGAATGCGGTACCAATCATCGCGGCGCTCGAGGAGATCGAGGCACCGTCCGGCGACGAGTTGCGAGATCTGTGCGCTCGCGACGCGCGGTTCGGCGAACACCGGGGCAAGCGGCGTGCGCACGATGGCACAGTGGGGATCCTCCGCCGTCACGACAGGATCTCGCCCGCGGTGCGCGTGCGCACCGCGCGCTCGATCGCCAATTCCATCGCGCCAACGGCCATCGCTTCCACCTGGAGCGGCGATGCCACGATGCCGTCCACGTACGGCGCGGTGGCGAACACGACGTCTCCGTCGTACGGAGTCCCGACGGGCGTGATGCGGCGGAACAGTGCGGCGCTCGCTGCACGCGCGAGGGACGCGAGCTGCACGCGATCGAGTGCGACGTTCGTGCTGACGACGCAGAGCGTGGTGTTGCGTCCGGCGAGCGCGTCGAATCGGGTCGCCGGACCGGCGTTCCGCGCGACGTGCGCTGCGGTATCCAGCCACCCCCCATCTCCGTCGCGTGCGCCGGCCACGATGCGCCCCGCTCCGTCGCGCACGTCACCGAACGCATTCACGACGGCGAGCGCCCGCACGACGACGTTACCGTCGTCGACGCCTGCGACGCCGCATCCACCCTTCATGCTCTGCGCAGCACCGGCCACCTTGCCCACAGTCGCACCCGTGCCGGCCCCGACCGATCCCTCGGTCGGGGTGGCGATTGCGGCGTCACAGGCGGCGTGACCGAGCGCTGGCGTCGGGCGCGCGTCGAACCGGCCCAGCGGAGCCAGATCGAACACGACGGCCGCGGGCACGATCGGCACGACTCCACTGCCCACCGGAAATCCCCGGCCTCGCTCTTCCATCCATCGCATCACTCCCGCCGCCGCGTCGAGCCCGTATGCCGAGCCGCCTGCGAGGAGAATGGCGTCCACCCGGTCGACGAGTTGACCCGGATCGAGCAGTGCGAGTTCGCGCGTGCCGGTTGCGCGGCCGACGACATGCACCGCAGCGCGAAAGGGGCCGTCCACGCCGCGCACCACCGTGCATCCCGTGGCGCCGTCGGCATCTGTCGCATGACCCACCAGCAGACCGCACGCGTCGTACGACGTCACGAACGGGCGGTCAATCGGCGAGCCACTTGGGCATCGGCTTGTCCTTCAACGCGCATGCCTTGCACTTCTCGACGCCGCGCATGTTGCAGATCTGGCAGATGAAGGTGCCGCACGTGATGCACGGATACCCTTCCGATGCGCGTTCCTCATTCCCACAGGCGCGGCACGTCATTGCATCGTGCTCGAGCAGTTCCGTCATGCATCCTCCACGCGAAGGTGCGACCCACTCATGCGCTCGCCGAGCTCGTACTCGCGGATCTTCTTGATCAACGTGGCGCGGGAGATACCCAGCTCGCGCGATGCACGCGTGCGGTTGTCGCCGTGTGCTCGCAGCGTCCGCTCGATGTGCGCGCGCTCCACTTCGGACAGCGATCGCGACACATGCGGCAGCGCGGCGTCGTCGCCGATGCCGCGCACCTCGGCCGCGAGATGCGTCACGCCCAACAACTCTTCGCCCCGCGCGAGCAGCAGTGCCCGCTCGAGCACGTTGCGTAGCTCACGAACATTGCCCGGCCACGGATAGCCGCCAATGACCTCGAGCGCCTCGTCGCTGACACCGTATGGCGCGTGCTGCAGCCCACGGCGCAGATCGGTGACGAGGGCGGCCACCGTCTCTCGCAGATCTTCAGGAGATCGCGCGCGGAGCGGCGGCAGGTAGAGCGGCATCACGCTCAGCCGATAGTACAGGTCCTCGCGAAAGCGCCCCTCGGTCACCTCGGTCGCGAGGTCGCGCACCGTGGCGGCGATGAGCCGTACGTCCACGGGCATCTCGCGTGCTCCTCCGGTGCGGCGCACGCGCCGATCCTCGATCGCGCGCAGCAGGGTGGGCTGCAATGTATCGGGCAGTTCGGCGACCTCATCGAGGAACAGCGTGCCGCCATCAGACGCCTCGAACAGTCCCGGCAGCGGTCCTTCGCCCGCGCGTTCTGCTCCGAACAACTCGGCGTCCAGCACATCGGTTGGACGCAGCGCGCAGCTCGCCTCGTGGAACGGACGCGCACCGCGCGGTCCAAGCGCGTGGATGGCGCGGGCGACACGCCCCTTCCCCACCCCACTCTCCCCGACGATGAGTGCGACGCCCCGTTCGCTGCGCGACAGCATCTCGATCTGCTGGGCAAGCTCGCGCATCGGGGCGGAGGGACCCAGCAGCATCTCGGTGGCCGCGCGACCCGTGCGCGCCCCCGCAGCGCGGGTGAGCTCGCGCAGCTGTGCCTTCTCCAACGCCCGGTCCACGACCGCGCCGAGGTGCGCGAGCTCCACCGGCTTCGTCAGGAATCCTTCCGCCCCGCCTTGCATGGCCTGCACCGCGAGGGGAATGTCGCCGTGTCCAGTGATCATGATGACGACCGGTCGCTGCTCGCGCGTGCGCGCGAGGACCTCGAAGCCCGAGATGTCGGGCAAGTGCAGATCGAGCAGCATGACGGCGGGCCGCTCACGGATCGCCAGCGCCACGCCCTCCTCGCCTGTGGCGGCGCGGAGTACGTCGTGGCCCGCTCGCTCGAAGTAGCGTCCCAGCGCCGAGCTGAGGTGCGGCTCGTCGTCGACGATCAGAATCTTGGCCATCAGGTCGTCACGCCCGCTATCACCGTTGCGAGTTCGTCCAGCTGGAACGGCTTGCCCACGACCGGCCGGCCCGCCCGATTGAGGAAGCGGCGCGCGTCGTCGCTCTCGGCGTCGCCGGTCACGAACACGACGCGGTGGGCATGGCGGTCGTCACGCTGGCGAAGCTCCTCGAACAACGCGTCGCCGCCCAGGTCGGGCATGCGCAGATCGAGTATCACCACATCATACTCGCGCGACTTCAGGAGCGCGCGGGCATCCATCCCTCCTGCGGCCATGGTGACGTCATGCCCGAGCGTCGTGAGAAAGGTGGAGATGGCCACCCGAATAGGCGCCTCGTCGTCCACGACGAGCACGCGCCACACGACGCGGTTCGCCGGCACAGTGGCCCGAGTGCGCCCGTCCGGCAATTCCACTCCCGAGACGATGGGAAGCTCAACGAGAAACGTCGCGCCCTCGCCCGGCGGTGACTCCACGCGGATCTGCCCGCCGTGCTGCCGCACGATGCCATCCGAGATCGAGAGACCCAGCCCCGTGCCCTGGCCGACGGGCTTCGTGGTGAAAAACGGATTGAAGATACGGTCCCGCTGTTCGGCAGCGACGCCGGGTCCGGTGTCCGACACGGCGATCACCAGCTCTCCAGCCTGTTGCCTCGTCGAGATCGCGATGCGGCGCGGTCCGCTCCACTCGGCCAGAGCCTGCTCGGCGTTGCCGATCAGGTTCAACAATACCTGCTGTAGCTGGAATGGGTCGGCCCAGGTGCGCGGCAGGGCCGGGTCGAGATCGACATCGACGTCGATCTGCGCCGCGCGCAGTGCGTAGCGACGCAACGTCACCGTGTCGCTGACGATCGCGTTGAGGTCAGCGTCCGTGCGCTCCGCCGGTCGCTGGCGCGCGAAGGTGAGGAGGTGCGTCACGATCTTTGCCGCGCGTCCTGCTTCGTGGTGAATCGTGTCGATCGCGAATCGCGTGTCTGCATCGTGCGCGACGCCCGAGGCGAGCAGCAGTTCCGAGAACGCCATCACCGCCGCGAGCGGGTTGTTCAGCTCATGCGCGACACCACTGACCAGTTGGCCGACGGCAGCGAGTTTCTCCTGCTGGAGCATCTGGTCGGCGATGCGCTGTTCGTCGGTGATGTCGCGCATGATGCCCAGCGCACCCACGATCACTCCTTCGTCCAGCACGGGCGCCGTGATGACCGATCCGGAACGCAACGTGCCGTCCGCGGCGTGAAAGCGGAGCGAGACGCGTGTGCGTTCGCCGGTCAGCGTTCGGTGCAGCACGTCGATCGCCGTCGCCACGTCGCGCGGATCCACCAGCGGCGCGAGCGGTGTTCCGAGCAGCGCATCCCGCGACAATCCGACAGACAGTTCGAGCGAGCGATTCACCGCGGTGAAGCACCCGTCGTTGTCCACGGTGAAGATGGCATCCGAGGCCGACTCGACGAGGCGGGCGTATCGCGCCTCCGACCGCGCCAGCGCGCCAGCGCGCGCGCGCTCGTCGGTCACGTCGCGCGCCACACCGAGCACGCCGATAATCTCGGCGCCGTGTCGCACCGGTGCATTGGTGATCGAGGCGAGCCGGTGCTGGCCGTCCGCGCGCCGGAACCGGCACTCGTACCGCGCCGGCGCCCCTGTGGCTGCCCGGTCGAACTGCTCGACGGCGCACGCGAGGTCGCCTTCGTCGTCGAACAGATGCCGCGACGAACGGCCCAGCAACTCGCCGCGCGCGTAGCCGGTCATCGCGATGGTCGCCTCGTTCACCGAGGTGAACGCACCACGAAGGTCCATCGTGTAGATCGCGTCGCTCGCTGACTCGAACAGGTTGCGGTACCGCGCCTCCGACTGCGCCACGGCGTCGCGCGCGCGCCGCTCGTCGGTCACGTCGCGCAATGACGCAACGATTCCCGTCGTGGTGCCGTGCTCGCGAAGCGGCGCCGTCGTGACCGAGACTCTCCGGAGTTCGCCATCCGCCCGCAGCACCGTGCCCTCGTAGCGCTGCGGCTCACCAGCCAGCGCGTCGTCCTCGCGCCGTCGCACTTCGTCGTGCATCTCCTCCGATAAGGTGCGCGACGCCGGCATGCCAATCAGCGCCTCCCCATGCCCGAAGAACGCGATCGCCGCGGGATTGGCAAAGGCAATCCGCCGTTCGAGATCGGTGATCACGATCGCGTCCGATGAGGTTTCCACGACGCGCTGATGGCGTTCGGCGAGCGCGCGGCTGGCCGTGACATCCTCGAACAGGCGCGCGTTCACGACCGCCACGGCGACCTGGTCGGCGAACCGCTGAAGGACGTCAGCCGCATCGTGCGTGAAGGGCGCGTTGCGGTTGAACACGTTCAGCGCGCCAATCGGTCCCTCCGCAGTCGCGAGCGGCACGATGATGACGTTCCTGACGGACGCCGACGTCACCGCCGGAGAGAATGCATCGGGGTCGGACGACGCATCGCCGACGATCGAGGTGCCGGTGCGCACGACGCGGCCGTTCATGCTGCCGACCAACGGCAGCCACATCCCGACGAGCGAATCGCCTGTGCCGATGCCCGCGACTACTTCCAGCCGGCCGTCGCGCAACAGCGAGATGCACGCGCCGTCCGTTCGCAGCAGGGCGGTCGCGTGGCCGAGAATGAGTCGCAGCACCTGCTCCAGGCGCAGTGATTCTCCCACCGCGCGGGCCACATCCGCCAATGCCTCCATCTGCCGATGCTGACGCTGACCGTCGGCGTGGATGCGCGCATTGCCGAGCGCGGCCGCCGTCTGAGCGGCAATCGTCTGCAGGAACTCGATGTCGTCGGGCAGAACCTCCGCCGCGTCGCGCGACTCGGCCACGATCACCCCGAGCACGGATCCGGCGAGCACCACCGGCAGGGCCACATGCCGTTGCTCGGACAGCTCGCGCCGGGCCGCCATCGATGCCTCGGCAAGCGCTCGCGTCGCGGCCGGAGTGGATTCGATGTCGCCCTCGACCCCACCGCTGCGACGGACGCGCGCCCAGATCTCGCCCGATCGTGTCGTCGAAAAGATGCAGACACTGGCGATGGGCAGCGTCGATTCGAGTTCCCGGGCGAGTGTGTGCAGGATCGTTTCTTCGTCCAGCGTTCGCGCGAGCACCGCGCCGACTTCGCGCAGCTGCCGTACACGAATAGCGCGTCGCTCCGCCAGCGTTTCGAGAGACGCGCGCTCGAGCGCCGACGCGATCTGCTGCGCGAACAGCTCCACGGTCCGAACCCGGATCAACGACGGGCGGACCCGCTCGAGAGGCTCCTCGAGCAGCAGCGAGCCGAGCGTCTCGCCAGCCGAGTCGCGGACGGGCACCGCCAGCGCGTCAGCGGCGGGTGAGGGCGACCGCGCGTCGGGGTCCGGGAAATAGGAGTCGCTGATCATGAGGTGCCGCGCGCTTGCGACTGGTGCGGTCGTCGCGAGTGTGAGCGTCACACGGCCGAACCCGAGACGGCGAATCGCCTCCACGAAGATCTCGAGTCGAGCCTCCAGCGACGCGGCTCGTGTGACGTCGGCCAGCGCCTCGTGCAGCATCAGGAGATGGTCGCGTTCTCGCTGCAGCTCGAGCAACGCGTCAGGAGCGATGGCGAATGGACGTTCGGTCAACGGCGCGGTATCAGCAAGTGGGCGGCGAGGGGCTCCACGGTGACCTCGGCCGGTGTCGGTCCGAGGAGCTCCCCGTCGGCCTGCAACACGAGGACGGGATCCGTCGTGAGGCGGAAGTGCGTGCCCTTCTTATATAGTATCGATGGGTCGGGGCGGAAGTCCTTCCGCGTCACGCGCCACATGATGCGCAGCGCATCCCGCAGGTTCCTCGGCGAGAAGATGCAGCAGTCGAGCACTCCGTCATCGACGACGATACCGGGGCCGAATGCAATCCGGTCCTCGAGGATTGCACCGAAATTGGCGAACATCACGGCCGCCGCACGCCGTTCGATTACCTCGCCTCCCACTTCTATGCGAACGGCGAAAAAGCGGCGCAGCAGGACCGCGCGCAGTGCGGCTCTCGTGGCCATGAGCGAGTACGCGAAGACGCCAAGTCGCCGCTTCATCCATCGCGGCGTCTCCTGCACCATCGCGGCATCGATGCCCACACCGGCCGCAACGGCGAACCGGCGGCCGAGCACGACACCGAGGTCGATCTGCCGCACGCTGCCGTCCAGCAGCGAGGGAACTGCCCGCTTCACCGAACGGGGAATCCCGAGCGCGCGACCGAGCAGATTGCCGGTTCCTCCTGCCAGCACGCCGATCGGTACGCCGGACCATGCGAGTGCACCGGCGACCTCCATCGCCGTCCCGTCACCGCCCAGGGTGAACACGAGGTCGTGATCCCTGCCCCGCGCCTGCGCGATCTCCCCCGCGTGGCCGGCCCTCTCGGTTCGCACCACTTCGCACGCGACGCCCGCGCGCTCGAAGGCGCGCATCGCCGCTCGTTCGAGGGCGGCGCCGCGGCGCGACGCCGGATTCGTAATGAGAAGAACGCGCCGCGTCAGAACGACCAGGAGCGGAAGAGCGAGAGTCCCCATTGCTGCGGTGTGGCGACGAAGCCGCGCACGTTGGCCGTCGTGCCGCACCGCAGCGAACCAGCCGACGGATCGAGACCTCCGCGCAGCGAGAGACGGTTTGGCCCCGTGAGCGGAAAGCGATACTCCACCTTGCCCTCGATGGAGTTGCCGAGTCCGCGGAGCCCCGAGTTGTTCGGATCGTCCGCTCCCCCAAGCGCCGGACACAGTCCGGTGCTGAAGCTCAGGAAGAGGCGGTCGCTGATCTGCTTCTCTCCGCCGAGTCGCGTGCTGGCGAAGATGCCTTTCACCTGTTCACCGGCGCTCGTTCCGGCGGCCAACGACTGGTCGTTCACGCTGCCCGACTGGATCTGGAACAGATCCATGAAGCTGAACTGGTCGCGCAATGCCTGCGTGAGGTACGCGCTGCCACTCGGCAGCAGAATGTCGAGCGCCCGTTTCACGCTGACATCGGTGAGCTCGCTGGAAGGACGCCCGGTCGCCAGATAGCTCACCAGGTCCGACTGCGCCACCGACGCGTCTGGGCTCGTCAACTGAAGCGCAGGCTGCGGAAAGAAGTTGCCAACGATGCGCGCCTGCACCGGGATGTCGGCGCGATTCGACTGCTTCACCCGGTAAAGAGCGGTGACGTCGATGGCCGGATTGAAATCGGACGTTCCAAAGAAGGTGATGCTTCCTCGCTGGACCTGGAACTCGCGCTGCACAGGGCCAAGATCGAGCAGGTACGTGCCGCGGTCCGCGCTCAGCGATCCGCTCAGCGCAAGAGTGTATCGCGGCGCCGACTTCGACGAGTCCGACAGCAGATCCCGGTCGAACGATGCGTAGCCGGCGTCACGCTCCTCGCGCGCGCGCGTCACGTTCAGGGATCCGCCCAGCTTGATGCTTGCCTCCTTCGACCGGAGCCACACATCATCGCCGACGTTGATCGACACGCCTGCGAGCTTCAGGTGCTCGACGAGCTTGCTTGGCGCCGCCGGCATCAGCGAGCGGTTCCTGACATCGGTCGTGTCGAAGAGCATGGCGAAGTCGTCGAGGCTGATCTCCTCGAGCTCCTTGCGCACCACTTCGGGGATGTAGATGGTGCCGCGATCGACGATGACTGCGCCGCGCAGAGTGGCTTCGTCGTACGTACCGTTCAGCGTCATGCCCCCCGCTCCCGTCGACACATCGAGCCGAGCGAGCGTTCGCCGGTCCACGGCGCGCAACGATTTCGCGTCGAACCGCAGGTCGAGGCGCGGATTCCGCTTGTCCCGGAACACGATCGATCCGTTCAGCTCTCCGCGGCCACCACTGGCGGGGCTGGTGAAACGAAGCCGGTCGACGAACAGCGAATCACGAGCAGCGTCGACGCGGAACACGCCGTCGAGCTCCGCGAAGCGAAGGCCGCCGTCTGGCACCTCGACGGCGCCGTCCCGCACGCTCGCCACACCGCCGATGTGTGGATCCGCCGGCGCACCGCTGATGGCGAGATCGAGCGTCAGCCGGCCGCTCGCGTTCTTCAGCTTGGCCGACAACGCTTCCACCAGTGCGAGGTCGACACTGTCGGCGTGAATGCGGCCGCGCAACGAATCACCGGTCGGTGTCGCCGAGAAGAGCGTCAGCGCGATGGGGTAGTCCAGCGATGCGTCGAGAATCGAGCGCCCGCCGCGCAGGAGGTTGGCCTGGACCGTCGCGCGATTGGTCGCGTACCCCCCACCCAGCGTAAACTGCTCGGCCGACAGGTTGCTGAACTTCACCTGTCGCGCCATGGCCCCGAACGTCATCGTCGGCCGCTCGCGCGTGCCCGCCACGGCGAAGGTTGCGTTGAGCACCCCCTCCAGGGGCGTGCCAAGCTGGGCGAATCGGCCCAGCTCGAGGAGTGGAATCGCATCCGCCCTCAGCTCGGCGCGCACGAGCGAACCGGCCGGTATACGCGCGAACCCCGTGATACTGCCGCCGGTGGCGTTCGCCAGCACGAGCGTATCCATCACGAGCCCGAGTGGAGACCGCGTCACGCGGGTCGGCCGGCGCAACGCCCACCTGGTATCCCCGAGCGCCATGGTGAGAGTGTCCAGACGTACGTCGGTCGTGTCGCCGCGCGCGAGGTAGTCACCCGCCAGCGCCACCGAGCCCCCATTGCTCGTCGCCGCCGCAGCACCAAACAGGGCGTGACCCGTGTCCATCAGTCGGACCTGCGCCGTCGCGCTTCGCACGCCGATACCACCCACCACCACGGTGTCGGCCCGCAAGTCGACGAGTCCCGCATTGCGTCCGCGCACGCTCAGCACGCCGATCGACCCCCTCACCGCTTGACCGTAGGTCCCGTTGACGTAGAGCCGGCGGGCCGTGAGCCCGCCGCGCACATCGAGGGAATCGAGCCAGCCGCGCGCGCTACCGGCGAACGAGAAGGCGCCAAGGAGCGAGTCCTTCACGGGCGCGCCGGTCACGAGGCTCGTGGTCCTGAAGTACCGGCGGAGACCGCCGAGCGAATCGACGGCAACGGCGAGAACGAGCGAGTCTGCGCCGGCCGACCGCGTGAGCCCAAGCGTGCCGCTCGCACGCAGGGTGCCCGGAACGCCCACCAGGCGGAGCGTATCCACGTGAACGATTCCGTTGTCGAAGCGGAGCCGCGACACGCCACTGCTCAACGACACCCCGTCCACCTCCGACCGGTCGAGGCGCATGCCCACCGACCCCACCAGCGTCGCGAGCGAGTCGCCGACGATGTCCACGTCATATACACCCGCAAGCCGCGACTCCGGCGTCGAGAGGCCCACGAGCGCGGCGGCGCTCAGGTTGTCGAACGAACCCGTTCCGCGCGCGCCGTAGCCGCCGAGCGAATCGGCATCGACGCGTCCCGCATAGATGATGTGACCAGCAGGTCCCGTGAGGTCGGCCTCCACCTCGAGGTCGGGCGCGATGCCGCGCACGCGAAGCGGACCCGAGAACGTACCGCGCAGTGGCAACTTGGGATACGACCTCGCGAGCGTCGTCACCGACAGGGGCGAGACCTGGAGTGCCAAGTCGTACGCCATGAACTGCGCGCCGTAGGTGACGCGGCCTCCACCGGTGGCGCGCGTCGGCTCGCCGGGCCCGTCGATGTGCGTGAGGTCGGCGTTCGAGACGCGCACGTCGAGCCACGAGGAGTCGAGCACCGCACTGCCCTGCATGATTCCGCCGAGCTTGGGAAAGGCGGGATAGATGGCCGACAGTGTGCGAAGTTCCAACCGGTCCG
This sequence comes from Gemmatimonadaceae bacterium, assembly GCA_039928585.1. Taxonomy (GTDB): domain Bacteria; phylum Gemmatimonadota; class Gemmatimonadetes; order Gemmatimonadales; family Gemmatimonadaceae; genus AG11. The sequence continues at coordinate 15,712 of JBDSSY010000173.1, forward strand.
TGGCGGCGTAGAATCGGTGGAAGGCGGTGAAGGCGGGAAAGAGGATGTCCAGCTCGCCCCGACCGGTGAAGTGCGAGATCGCGCCCGGCACGTGACGATCCGAGAAGGTGATGTCCGCGGCGTCGACGACGAATCGGTTGAGCGGTCCACCGCGGGCCGTGATCGTTCCCGTCAGCGTGCCCTGCCAGTCGGCCGGGAATGGTTTTCCGTTCAGCGTGCGGAGCAGATCCCAGTCCACCGGTTCGGCACGCAGCTTCACGTCGTGCACCGACAGCACGGGCCCGCCGGTCTCGAACGTCATCGCCCCGCGCAGCCGGGATCCGGTCGTTCGCACATCGAGCTCGCTCAGGGCGTAGTCGAGGTGGCGGAGGTTGCTCTCGTTCCTGATGTCCAGAATCATCCGCCCACCGCCCGTGGTGGGCAGCGTGGGATACACCCACGCCACATCCTTGAGCGAGACAGAATCACCGTACACGCGCACTGCGTAACGTACCGGCAGGTCGCTCCCCCACGTCACCTTGCCCTCGGCACGTCCCGTGGAGCCGGGTAGATCCCAGTGCGGCGACTTGATCCACGCCGAGTCGCCGAGCAACCGCACCACACCGGACACGTTTCGCCACTTGAATGCGGGCACGCTTTCGTTCGCGTGCATGGTGTCGATCAAGAACAGCCGACCCGCACTGTCCGGATCGGCGAGCCGCGCGCGCGACACCGCGGCGTACGCGTTCGTCCAGCGGTAACTCTGCGCATACCCTTCGTTCGTGCGGCGAATCTCGTGATCCTTCCGCGCGAGATTGAATCGCAGCGCGCTATCGCGTCTCGCACCCCGCAGTGAATCGTCGGCGTGCCAGGGAATCGTGACGCGGAAGCTGGCGTTTCGGACGTGCGCGGAGTCGATGACGATGAAGTCACCGAACCCACCGCCCGGCCCGCGAGGCATCGATGGCTTGCCCGACGAGAACATCCGCTTGAAGTTCCACGTCCAGTTTTCGTGCTGCCGCAGCACCACCACCGGCCGCTCGACGTCCAGCCGGCGGAAGTGCAGCCGGCGGTCGACGATGTCTCGCACATCGTATTCGAGCTTCACCCGCCCCGTGGCAACGAATAGCGAATCCTCGTCGTCTCGCAGCTCCAGCGAGTCGATCGTCACGCCGGTGAAGAAGTTTCCGCTCATCGGCCCGATGTACAGCTTTCCCTTCATCGACGAGGCGACCTGCTGCTGTATGCTGCGCCGCAACCCCGCCTGGCCGGTGTCG
>JBDSSY010000174.1:0-3899 GCA_039928585.1 Gemmatimonadaceae bacterium
CTGGCATCTGGAGTCGGGTGGCGGCAAGACGGCGGTCTATCGCTCGGTGAACGGCGGCACCACCTGGGAGCGGCTGTCCGGGAAGGGCCGCACGAACGGCCTTCCCACGGGCGACATGGACCGCATCGGCGTCGCCGTGGCACCGAGCGAGCCGAACACCGTGTACGTGATCAGCGAGACGAAGGACGAGGGCGAGTTGTGGCGATCGGACGATGGCGGCAACCGGTGGCGGACGGTGAGCCGCGACCGCAACATCAACTTCCGCCCCTTCTATTACGCCGACATACGCGTGGATCCACAGAACCCCAACCGCGTGTTTGCGCTGGCGGGTTCGCTGTACCTCACTGAGGATGGCGGCGCGACCTTTCGCACCGTCGGTCGCGACGTGCACGGCGATCATCAGGCGCTCTGGATCGACCCCACCAACCCTCGTTATCTCCTCAGCGGATCGGACGGCGGCTGGCAGACAAGCTACGACGGCGGCAAGACCTTCGAGGTGGTGAACACTTTTTCGTTCGCGCAGTTCTATCACATCAACTACGACATGCAGCAGCCGTACATGGTCTGCGGCGGGCTGCAGGACAACGGCAACTGGTGCGGCCCCAGCCGCTCACTCTCGGCGCAGGGCAACCGCAAGAGCGACTGGTTCACCGTATCCGGTGGCGATGGTTTCTTCACGGTTCCCGTGATGGACAAGCCGTGGCTCGTCTACTCCGACGCGCAGGGCGGGATGCTCAACCTCACCGACACGCGCACCGGCACGCAGAAGACGATCTATCCCTATCCCAACCGTGTGGGCTCGGTGGGCGACGCGATGATCTCGCACAAGTACCGGTTCAACTGGAATTCGCCCATCGCGCTGTCTCCGCAGAATCCGAAGGTCGTGTACTTCGGCGGCAATGTGCTGTTCCGCTCCACCGACTACGGCACGTCATGGCAGGTGATCTCTCCCGACCTCACGACGAACGATACGACCAAGCAGCAGTCGTCCGGCGGTCCTGTCGTCGTGGATAACACGGCCGCGGAGTTCCACAGCACGCTGCTCTCCATCTCTCCCTCCCCGCTCGATTCGGGCGTGATCTGGGTGGGCACCGACGATGGAAACGTGCAGGTGACGCGCGATGCGGGACGCACGTGGTCGAACGTCTTCACGAAGGTGCCGGGGCTCAAGCCGAACGCCTGGATCCCGACGGTCGAGGCGTCGCACTACGACGCCGGCACGGCCTACGTCGCCGCCGATCACCATCAGGACGACGATTACGCGCCGTACGTCTACATGACGACCGACTTCGGGCGCAGCTGGCGCCGCATCACCGGCGACCTGCCGGTGAGCGCGTCGTGGGTACACGTGGTGCGTGAAGATCCACGTAATCGGAATCTCCTGTACGTCGGCACGGAGATGGGTGTGTGGGCTTCGTGGGACCGTGGCGTGCATTGGCGCTCCATTCGTGGCAACGTGCCCGTGACTCCCGTGCGCGACATCCAGATTCATCCGCGCGAGAACGATCTGCTGCTCGCCACGCATGGACGCGGGCTCTACATCCTGGACGACATCACGCATTTGCAACGACAGCCGGCCGGTGATTCCGGCGTGACGCTGTTCGACATGCGGCCTGCAATCCGGTGGAGCGAATGGAGCCGCGACGGCAACCTGGGACAGAAGAAGTGGACGGGCGAGAACCCGCCGGCCGGCGCGCTCATCACCTATCACCTTCGCTCCCAGCCGGCCGGGGAAGTGAACGTCACCATCACCGACGGCGACGGCCGCACAGTACGGCGGCTCAAGCGGGTTTCGGACGATGCGGGTTTGAACCGCGTGGCATGGGACCTACGCATGGACCCGCCCCCCACGCCGCCGCGCGCGCCACCCGCGGCGGGTGAAGCGCCACCGCCGCCTCCGCGCGATACCTCGCTGGCGGCGATGCGTGCGCGGCGCTCGGGGGCAGACTCGACCAGCACCGATGACGAGTACGAGGCGCGATACAGCCCCAACGTGGGAGCGCCGGTGCTGCCCGGCACGTACACCGTGACGCTGGTGGTGGACGGCCGGCGCTATTCCAGGCCGGTGCAGGTGACGCTCGATCCGCGGTCCGACATGACGCACGCGCAACTCGTGGCGCAGCGCGATGCGGCGGTGCGGATGACGGAGCTGACGGTGCGCGTGAACCGCGTCATAGCCATTACCGACGATGTGTTGCTGCAGCTCACGCGGCTTCAGGAACGGCTGCGTCGCCCGGCTTCATCCGACAGCGCTACCGACGCCGGCGCGGGCGGCGGGGGGCAGGCACCCAATCCGCAGCTCACGGGAGAGGTGACCGCCGCGATGTCCGAGTTGAAAGTGTTCCGCGATTCGGTGCTCGCCCGCCCGATGCCGAGACTTGGTTACCGGCAGTATCCCCGGCTGCGGGAGGAAGTGCAGACAGTCACGGGAATGATCGCGCGACCGATGATGCCACCCACTGCGGGCGAGCTGCTGCGCGCGGACGAGCTGCAGGTGGAAGTGGGTCAAGCGCAGCAGAGGCTCGACACGATGATCAATGGCCGCCTCGCCACCATCAACCGGATGCTGGCGGGCACGCCTCACGTGCTCACGCCGCTGGCTGCACGCGCACTCATTCCCTGACTCAGTGCCGGCGCGGTCGATGTGTGCGTCCACGTCGGACAGTTACACTGTACCTTCCGGTCCCGATCTTGCCGCGCATCCGTCCCCGAGGGTCGCTGAGCTCGGCCAGTACTGCGACGATCCCCATCACTCCACGAGGAGGATCTCACGTGATGCTCCAATCATTGTTGCTCCAGGTCGCCACCGCCCCGGTCACCACCACACCCGCTACCACCAGCGCGGTGAGCGTTGGTGACTCCATCAAGGCGTCGCTCACCGGGGCGTTCGCGATGATGTTCAGCGCCATTCCGCGCGTGCTGGGCTTCATCATCATCCTGATGGTGGGCTGGCTGCTTGCGTCCATCGTGGGCAAGGCCGTGCTGGCGATCCTCCGCGCCGTGAAGTTCAACGAGATCGCCGAGCGAATCGGCGTTGCGGCATTCGTGCGAAAGATGGGGGATGCGGATTCCTCGGCGCTGGTTGCGGGAATGGTCAAGTGGCTCATCCGCATCGTCGTGCTGCTTGTCGCGTTCGACGCGCTCGGTCTCTCCGGCGTGTCCGAGCTGCTCCGTCAGCTGCTGCTGTGGATCCCGAACCTCATCGTCGCTATCGTGATTCTCGTGCTCGCCGGCATCGGCGCACGCGCGTTGGGCAACGTGGTCCGGGGTGCCTCGGACGAAGCTGGATTCGACAATCCGGAGACGCTGGCGAACGTGGCACGCACCGCCGTCTGGGTGCTGGCGATCATCGTCGCGGTGAACCAGGTAGGCATCGCCCCGAACCTGATCAACATCCTGGTGACGGGCGCTGTGGGTGCGCTTTCCATCGCCGCCGGTCTGGCGTTCGGCCTGGGCGGACGCGAGCTGGCGGGGAGCGTACTGGAGAACTGGTCTGGCAAGGCCCGCTCAGGCAAGCCGAAGATCGAGCGAGCGGCGGACGCCGCGGGACGGATGCCACCGCCGATCTGAGCGCGACGCGACCTCCGCGGGGCGCGCGCGTCCTGTTGTCGAAAATCGAGACGATGTGAGCGGTGGCGTACTTCGGTACGCCACCGCTCACGTCGGAGACCGTCCCGCTACCGAGCGATCTCGGATGCGGTGCGAAGCGCGAGCGCGGTGAATGTGAGAGTGCCATTGGCGCAACCGGCGGATACGCAGGTCGGCGCGCCCACGACGAACAGGTTCTCATGGTCGTGCGCGCGGCCCCACTTGTCCACGACCGACGTCGCCGGATCGTCGCCCATGCGACACCCGCCGACGGGATGATCCTGCCAGCCTCGCGCATCGTCTTCTTCCCG
>JBDSSY010000175.1:0-3091 GCA_039928585.1 Gemmatimonadaceae bacterium
CACGCAACGACGACTGGGGCGGCAGGATTCGAACCTGCAACTTCCCGGGTAACAGCCGGGCGGTCTGCCAATTGACCTACACCCCATCACAGAAACAGAAACGCCCACCGGACCGGAGTCTGGTGGGCGGAAGAACGCACTTGATTCGCTGCGCGCGCGCCTAGCCAGAGCTCCGGGAGGAGATCCGATTATTCGAATTGACGGCGGAGTTGTGCTGGCAGCGCATGACTCGAGATTACGCCCGTGTCGCCGATTTGTAAAGCGCGATCTCTGGACGGCGCCGCTTGAAGCAACCGTCGAGCTCCAACCAAGCGACCTCCGCCTTGGTGACCAAACAGATGTCTCTGGCGTCTCGTGAGCATGGCACCGCGGCTCCAACCAGTCGTAGAGAGGGTGTGCATGCAGCTTCAGCTCGTACGCGCGACCAGCGAGTCGCGGCAGTTCGACGACATCGTGAATGCCTTCACACCGCCGATGCAGCGCGTGTGCCCGCATCTCCCAGGCGCGGCGCTTCGTGAGATGGTGGAGCGCATGGCGTTGCAGCATCTCGCCGATGAACAGCGTCGTCGCATCGCGGCGCGCCGGCGCTCCAGCATCCGACGCACGCGGATCAGACGCAGCTTCGGCACGCTGCAGGTCTGCTGACGACGGTGCAAGGCGCCATCGCGCCCTGCCCCGTCGCCATGCAGCCCACACCATCAGAACACGTAGCGCAACCCGAACTGTGCCTGCCGGGGATCACCGAGTCCGCTGCGTACCGTGCCGTCGAAGTTGAACAACAGGCCGCCTGACGCCGGATCCTTGAAGTTGTCGGCGTTGGTCACGTTGAACAATTCGGCGATTGCCTCCACGCGTCCACGTCCGGTGTCGAAGTAGCGTGAGAGGCGAATGTCCCACGTGAAGTAGGCGTTGTCCTTCCGCAGCGTATTGCGCTGCAGGATCGAGCCGTTCGGGCAGATCCGCTCCGACCCGTTCGCCGCCGTGATGTCGGTCGCCAGGTTGTTGGCGCCGCATTTGGCCGACCGCGGTTGTGCGGACTGCGCACTGATCTTGTTGTTGAACGCGATGTTCCACGGAAGCTGTGCCAGCCCCCACGCACTGAAGCGGTGCCGCTGGTCGCGATCGCTGTATCCGTACTCCGGACCGAGCTCGTTGGCACGCGCATAGCGAAATGAGAACGGATCCCGCTCGTTGTCGTCGTCGGACCGATCGGCCGACAGCGTGTAGTTCACCTCGTACTGGAACTGCGGATCGACCACCTGACGCAGCGCGAACGTCACGCCCTGGTAGCGTGATTTTGCCGAGCTCTCCACTGTGGTGAGCACGCCGAGCCCGTTTCCCGGCTGCGTCGTCGACAGGTTGGTCGCCCAGGGGCTGCCGAACGCCGGATCGTTGCGATCGATGAAGCGGGTGAGGAAATCCGTTGCTGCTGCGGTGTAGCTGATTTCCGCGGTGTGATTGCCACTGATGGCGCGCTCGTACCCGATCGTTCCGCTGAGCGTGCGCGGATTCCGGAAATTCTCGTCGAACACGGTGACCGACGGCTGGAAAGGCCCGCCGGTCGGAATGGGAAGCAGCTCACCGTAGCGCGGCGGCGGACCGAGGAAGGGCGAAGCCGCGCTGTTGCGAAAGAGGGTCTGGCCGATGGAGCCGTTGGTATTGCGCGTGCCGGCGAGCACGAGTCCGGGGACGCGCGCGTAGTACACGCCCGCACTCGCCCGCGCCACGGACCGACCGTTGCCGTCGACGTCCCACGCAAGGCCGAGTCTCGGCTGGAACATCTTGAGGTCCGAGGGAATCTTCCCGTCGGACGGGAAGCGCTGACCATTGCGGCTCTGGCCGATGAATGGTGCGTAGAACACCTGGTCGGGAGGCGTGAGCACGTCGGGTTCGATCTGCGCTTCCCACCGGAGCCCGTAATTCACCGTGAGCCGTGGCGTCGGCTTCCAGCTGTCCTGTGCGAACAGCGCGAACTCGTGCTGCGGAATGGACTGTGTGCCCGCTTCCGCCACCGAGCGGCCGCCGATGCCGGCCTGCTGCAGATACAGGAGAACCGGACCCGTAATGCTGCCACCGGGACATTGGCCATCGGTGCGCGGCGCGCTGTTGCTGCACTCGACGTATGTATTGCCGAACCGGTTGTAATTCAGGAATCCGTCCACCGATCCAAAGATCATACGGCCATTGCCGAAGCCGACGAACGTCTGCAGCTCCGCCGTGCGATTCCACTCGCCACCGAACTTGAACAGGTGCGAGCCACGCGACAGGGACACGTTGTCGAGCACCTGAATGCGATCATCGTGCGCTTCGATGGGAATGAAGAAGGGCAGGCCGAATCGGTACCCATTCACGAAATCCATACCGGTGTCCGGGAACGGCCGATTCGTGCGCGGATTGATGGGCCCACCGTACGATCGCGGCCGATACTCGCGCGCGACCTGAAAGCGGAACTCGTTCGTCATGTCCGCACCGAATGTGGACGCGAGGCTTCCGTTGAGGGCGTGCGAGTAATCCTTCTCGATCGCATTGGCACTACGCGCCCACGAGTCGACGTCGAAAGTGCCGTTCTCCTGCTTTGAATTGGTGTAGTTGTACTTGAGCGACGCATTGTGCCGCGTGCCGAGCGGCGCATCGAGCTTCACGAGGAGGGCGTTCGCGTCATTGGTGCGACGGATGGGACCGTAGTCGCCGGCAAGCACGCCGCCGTACGCAGTGTCCATGAACTGGCGGATCCTCGGGTCGATGCGCGACGCGGAAATCTGCTTGGTCTGGTTGAACAGCTGCTGGTCATACGCGATGAAGTAGAAAGCCCGATCGCGCACGATTGGACCGCCCAGCGTGAACCCGAACTGCTGCTGGGCGAACTCCGGCTTGCCGCCGCCGCGTGGATATGACGACGCGAGCGCGTCCGCCTTTCCGTACAGGTGTGCCGTGCCGGACACCGTGTTGGTCCCGGATTTGGTCACCACATTCACGAACCCGCCGCCAGACCGGCCAAACTCCGCGTTCGCGCCGGAGGCGATCACCACCATGTCCTGCACCGCGTCCAGGTTGAAGGTGAACGCGGCGCGCTGACCGCCGCGCTGCTCGC
>JBDSSY010000176.1:0-4719 GCA_039928585.1 Gemmatimonadaceae bacterium
CCCTCCCCGTTGGGCACGCCGTTGAATTCTGCCATGATGTCGTCGTCAGGACGCGAGCAGGTGGCCGAGCTTGTCGCGCTTGGTTCCGAGATAGCCGGCATTCTCCACGTTTTCCGGCTGCACGATCGGGACGCGTTCCTCGACGCGAAGACCGTACCCCTCGAGGCCGACCATCTTGCGCGGGTTGTTCGTGATGGGCCGAATGGATGCGAGGCCGAGGTCCAGCAGGATTTGCGCGCCGATGCCGTAATTGCGGAGATCGGGGGCGAAGCCGAGTTGCTCGTTCGCCTCCACCGTGTCCGCGCCGCGATCCTGGAGTTCGTACGCCTTCAGCTTGTTGAGCAGGCCGATGCCGCGACCTTCCTGATCAAGATACACGATCACGCCTCGCCCATCCTGCTGAATCATCCGCATCGCGGTGTCGAGCTGCCAGCCGCAGTCGCATCGCATCGAGTGGAAGACGTCGCCGGTGAGGCACTTGGAGTGCATGCGCACAAGCACGTTCTCGCCGTCGCCGATGTCCCCGTAGGTGATCGCGATGTGCTCGGCGAGGTCCACGTCGTTGCGATAGCCGAACACCGTCCACGTGCCGAAGCTCGTGGGCAGACGTGCTTCCGCGACACGGTGCACGAGTCGCTCATGCTTGAGCCGATGCGCCACGAGCTGTGCGACGGTGATGAATGTCAGGTCGTGCTTCGCGGCGAATGCCTCGAGCTGTGGGCGACGCGCCGTAGAGCCGTCATCGTTCAGGATCTCGCAGATGACACCCGCCGGATACACGCCCGCCAGCCGCGCGAGGTCCACGGCGGTCTCCGTGTGCCCGACGCGCTGCAGCACGCCACCGTCGCGGGCGCGGAGCGGATGCACGTGCCCGCCGTGACGCATGTCGGACGGCAGGGTCGCCGGATCGACCAGCGTGCGGATCGTCGTCGCGCGATCCTGCGCACTGATGCCCGTCGTCACTCCGAATCGCGGCGCGGCATCGACACTCACGGTATATGCCGTGCGATACTCATCGGGATTGCTCTCGGCCATCGGCGGGAGCGCGAGCTGGTCCACCCGTTCGCCTGGCAGCGCCACGCAGATGAGTCCACCCGCGCGCTTGATCATGAAGTTGACCAGCTCCGGCGTGACGAGCTGCGCGGAGCAGATCAGGTCACCCTCGTTCTCGCGGTCCTCGTCATCGGCGACGATGATCATCCTGCCGGCCGCGATGTCGGCGATCGCCTGCTCCACCGTGTCGAACGGCGTGAGCGGGTCCCGGCCGCGCGGACTCATCCGAGATCGGCCATGTAAGGGATGACGAGTTGCCGCACGTACTTGCCCACCATGTCCGCCTCCACGTGCACCCGATTGCCCCTGGCGAGCTCGCCGAGCGTCGTGTGCCGCCAGGTGTACTCGATGATACTGAGCTGCAACAGACCGGGCTCGGGCAGCGCATTCACCGTCAGGCTCACACCATCGACGGTCACGGAGCCATGCAGTACCACGAGGGGCTCGAGGTCGACGGGCAGGCGCACGTCGATCAGCAATGCATCGCCGACGCGGTGCGATTCCTCAACGACTCCGACGTCGTCCACATGTCCCTGCACCATATGCCCGCCCAGACGGTCGCCAAGCCGCAGCGCGCGCTCGAGATTGACACGGCGCCCGGCCTCCCACTCGCCGATGCACGTGCGCCCCAGCGTCGTGATCACGGCCGCGACCGTGAATGCGCCCGCGTCCGTTGCGCGCACCGTGAGGCAGGCTCCGTTCACCGCAATGCTCTCGCCGTCCACGAGATCCGTGTAGCGACTGCGGATCCGAAGCTCGCGCCCGGCGTCCGTCCGCTCCACGCGCTCGACGAGGCCCACATCGTCGATCAATCCGGTGAACATGCCAAATAGCTCCGGCCTCGTCAGTCGCGAGGCTTGTAGACCGTCATCTCGTCATCCCCCAACCTGCGCGCCTCGACGAGCCGCCAGCGCGGCGCACCCTCGATCGTGTTGGCAGGGAGCGCACCGAACGCATTCAACGAACCCGCGCCGAGCAGGATGGGTGCCCGAAAGATAACCAGCCGGTCCACCAACGCCTCCTGCATGAACGACGAGGCCAGCGCCGCCCCTCCTTCGACGAGCAGCGAGGCGACACCACGGGCACGGAGGGCGCGCACGGCATGCGGCAGCGACGCGGCGTGCAGCAGTTCGACGCCGGCCTGTTCAAGCGCAACGGCGTGGGTGGGATCGGGGGCCCAGCACACCACGAGCACGGGCGTCTCACGCGCCGTTCGCACGAGCCGGCAGTCGAGCGGCAGGCGCGCCGACGTGTCGAAGACGACGCGCAACGGAGGCAGGCGCGGCGGCGCGAACCCGCGCACCGTGAGGAGAGGATCGTCGGCGAGCACGGTGCCGATGCCCACGGCGACGGCGTCGCTGCCAGCCCGGAGCCGGTGCACTTCCGCGCGCGCCTCGTGGCCGCTGAGCCATCCGGGCTGGCGGCTCTCATCGGCGATGGCCCCATCGAGCGAGAGGGCGAGCTTCAAGCGCACGAACGGCCGATCGGCGGTCACGGCGTGAAAGAACGAGGCGTTGAGTTCCCGTGCCGCGCTCGCCCCGGCGCCGATCGCGATCTCCACACCGTGCGTGCGCAGCCGCTCCGCGCCTCCGCGCGCCGCCGGATTGGGGTCCTCGATGGCCGCGACCACCCGGGTGATCCCCGCGCCGAGGATCGCCTCCGTACATGGTGGCGTCTGTCCGTGATGATCGCAGGGCTCGAGCGTGACGTACAGCGTCGCGCCACGCGCGCGCTCCCCAGCCGAGCGCAGGGCCTCGACCTCTGCGTGGGCTTCCCCGTACGCGGTGTGCCACCCCTCGCCGACGACGGTACCGTCGCGTACGACGACGGCGCCGACCATGGGGTTCGGTGCCGTGCGTCCCCATCCGCGTGCGGCGAGCGCCAGCGCATGGCGCATCCACGCGCCGTCGTCCGGCGTGGATGCACCCGCACCACCACTCATGCGAGACTCATGCGGACGTCATGCGCTCACAGGCCGAAGCGAACGCCGAGCGAGCCGTAGGTGCGCGAGGCGTTCGCCGCCGAGCCCTCGAACGTGTTGAACGTCTTGACGTCGCCGCCCGAGGCCTGCCCGACTTCGGCCGCCAGCTTGAAGAACAGCAGGTTGAGCTTGAGGCCGACGAACAGGTTGGTGCGATCCAGCGACTGGCTAGGCGACGGCGTCAGTGTCGCGTTGGCACGACCGATCACCGGGGCGCCGACGGTCGCCCGTACCGTCGTGACCGACGACTCGTACTTGTCCCGTCCGACACCGCCGAAGATCCCGAACATCAGCAGCGACTTGCTCGCCTCGATGCGCCACGACGTCGTCTCGAGCTTGAGGCCCGTGACGAAGAGCGAATCGCTCACCCCAGAGTTGGCGACCACGTTGACGGTCGGAAGATCACGCTTCATGAAGCTCAACGAGACGCCGGGAACGAGGATGGACTCCGACAACAACCCGATACGCGCGCCGTACCCGATCTTGAGCGAGCCATCCGGCAGCGTGATCCTGACATTGTTCTGATCGACTTCAGGGAGGTACGTGGCGCTGAGCAGCACATCCACCGCGCCAACATTGGTCAGCGCGAGCGGCAGTCCGCCGAAGACGCCGATCGCCGCGTCGATGCCTGCGCCAGGAATGACTTGCGAGCCAGTCGGGAGTGTGGCGGAATAGCGACCCGAATAGCAGACGGGAAACCGATCCACTTCCGGCAGCGAGCCCTTCACCGCCGTTCCGCGAACACCCACGGAGAAATGTCCGAGTCCGCCCAGCGTGCTGGTCTGCCCCAGCGTCGGGCTACCCCCCGCGATCGCGGTGGCGAGCTGCGGCGCCATGTACTGGAAGAGATCCGCTGCCTGCTGCTTCGCGTTCTCCGCCGCCGTCGCCATCGTCGGCAGCGAGGTGGGGCACGAGGTCTGGGCCTCGAGTTGCGGGACGATCAGCGCCGAGAGTCCAGCCGCTATGCTCAAAAACTTCCTCATGGTGTCGCTCCTAGGTGATGCGGACCTGGCCCGTTCCGCGCACGATGCGCCCGAGCGGCCAGCAGCCGATGTTCGCCGTCGCCGCGCTCGCCGCGACAGCCGTACCGCCGGCGTCGTCGGTGATGACGACCATGCCGACGCCCATGTTGAACGTCCGGAACATCTCGGCCCGATCCACCTGGCCGCCCTCCTCGAGCCGTCGAAACAGATTCGGCACGTCCCAGCGGCGCGTCTCGATCACCGCGTCGACCGTATCGGGAAGCGCTCGATTCACATTGCCCGGCAGCCCGCCGCCCGTGATGTGCGCCATGGCGTGTAGTTGCCCAAGCACCGGACGCAGGACACCGAGATACGACCGATGAATACGCAGCAACACATCGGCCACACTGCCCTCCTCGCCCGGAAACGCATCGTTCGCACGCAATCCCATCCGGTCAAAGACGATGCGACGCGCCAGCGAGTAACCATTCGTGTGAAGTCCGCTGCTCGCCAGGCCGAGCACGACGTCACCCTCCTCGACGCGATCAGCGCCGAGGATGGCGTCTTCCTCCACGCATCCGACGATGAAGCCGGCGAGATCGTAGTCGGGCGGCGTGTAGATCCCCGGCATTTCCGCCGTCTCGCCACCCACGAGGGAGCACCCGTTCTCGCGACATCCGGCGGCCACGCCGGTCACCACTGCTTCCACCACATCGGGGATGA